>NZ_JBGCCU010000002.1:600000-750990 GCF_041261445.1 Catenulispora sp. EB89 | reverse complement strand
GATCCGGGACTCGGCGACCAACACTCGGACCGCCGCCGAGGCGGGGGGTTGGGGATCCCTCAGAGTCTCGAGTGCCCCCGCCGGAGGCGCCTGCTTTTGACTTCAGGTGCCCACCACACGCGGCCGCCGGCCGCCGACCTAACGCATGCGCAGTGACTCGGACCCGCGCGCGGTCGTGGACACCTATTCCGCCGGCCGCCAGCGCAACCTGCGGGGCACCACCGAACTGCGTCCCCCAGCGAGGTCACCAAACCTTAGGCGAAGCCGTAAAAAGGCTCTTAAAACCCACCAACAAACTGCACCCGCCCCAGCCACCTATGCCCCGCACCCCGCACCCGCACCCCGCACCCGCACCCCGCACCCACACCCCGCACCCACACCCCGCACCGGTCATGTCCACTGGAGTGGTGTAAGTAGTCTTCGGCAGTGAATCCCCAGGTCGCGGCTATTGCATTGGGCATCTGGGCACATCCATGAAGATCACCACACGCTGGGGCGCGTTCTGCATCCCGCCAGCGACGAAGATTGCTTACACCACGCGGGTGGACGCCATCCCCGCACCCGCACCCGCACCCGCGAGACCGCCAAAAGTTCGCCTGTAAACCCACAGACAAACCGCACCTCACCACCTCACCACCTCACCGCACACCCCACCCACCCGACCCCGCCCCCCGAATCGAGCCCCACCCCCCACCACCCCCCGAAAAACCCAAAGGCCCCCAGCACATCCCTCGAGTGCTGGGAGCCTCCGGCAAAGACGGCCGAAGCCGCCCGCTCTAGCCGACCGTCATCCGAACCGGCCGGTGATGTAGTCCTCCGTGGCCTTCTCCGTCGGGTTGGCGAAGATGCGGGAGGTGTCGTCGATCTCGATCAGCCGGCCGGGGGTCCCGGTGCCGCTGATGTTGAAGAACGCCGTGCGGTCCGAGACGCGCGCCGCCTGCTGCATGTTGTGGGTCACGATGACGATCGTGTACTCCGACTTCAGCTGCGAGATCAGGTCCTCGATCGCCGTGGTGGAGATCGGGTCCAGCGCCGAGCACGGCTCGTCCATCAGCAGGACGTCCGGGCTGACCGCGATGGCGCGGGCGATGCACAGGCGCTGCTGCTGGCCGCCGGACAGGCCCGCTCCCGGCTTCTTCAGGCGGTTCTCGACTTCCTTCCAGAGGTTCGCGCCCTTCAGCGACTGCTCGACGATGTCGTCCAGTTCGCTGCGCTTCTTCACGCCCGCCAGGCGCAGGCCCGCGGCCACGTTCTCGTAGATGCTCATCGTCGGGAACGGGTTCGGGCGCTGGAAGACCATGCCGACGTGGCGGCGGACCGCCACCGGGTCCACCTGGGCGCCGTAGAGGTCCACGTCGTCCAGGGTGACCTTGCCCTCGACGCGCGCGCCCGGGATGACCTCGTGCATGCGGTTCAGGGTGCGCAGGAAGGTGGACTTGCCGCAGCCGGAGGGGCCGATGAAGGCCGTCACGGTGCGCGGTTCGATGGTCATCGAGATGTCCTCGATGGCGCGGGTCGGGCCGTAGTAGGCGTGCAGGCCCGCGACGTCAATGCGCTTCGCCATAATCGATCTCTCCTAGGCCCGGCCGGGCTTCTTCCACCAGGCGATGATCCTGGCGATGATGTTCAGCAGCATGATGATGATGATCAGCAGCAGCGCGGCGGACCACGTGCGGTCGTTGGAGGCGTGCTCCGACGAGGTGTAGGTGTTGTAGATGACCGTCGGCAGCGTCGCCTGTCCCTGGACCCCGCTGAACGGGTTGGGGTTGATGTAGGCGACGTAGCTGACCACCAGCAGGATCGGGGCCGTCTCGCCCATCACGCGGGCCACACCCAGCATCACCCCGGTGACGATTCCCGGCAAGGCCGTGGGGATCACCACCCGGGTGATGGTGCGCCACTTCGGCACGCCCAGGGCGTAGGACGCCTCGCGCAGCGAGTCCGGCACCAGCTTGAGCATCTCCTCGCTGGAGCGGATCACCACCGGCAGCATCAGGATCATCAGCGCCAGCGCGCCGGCGAAGCCGTTGGCGTACTGGTGCAGCGTGATGATCCACAGCGACAGGATGAACAGGCCGGCCACGATCGAGGGCAGGCCCATCATCACGTCCACGAAGAACGTCACCGCCTTGGCCAGGACGCCCCGGCCGTACTCCACCAGGTACACCGCGACCAGGATGCCGATCGGCACCGCCATCAGCGTGGCCAGGCCCGCCTGCTCCAGGGTGCCCAGGATGGCGTGGTAGACGCCGCCGCCGGTCTGGGACTCGTCGATGTTGCGCAGCGAGTGGGTCAGGAAGTCGACGTTCAGCGCGTGCACGCCGCGCGAGATCACCAGCCACAGGATGGACAGCAGCGGCAGCACCGCGAGCACGAACGTGGCCACCGTGGCCCCGCCGGCGAACCCGCTGCGCAGCCGGCGCGTCGGCGAGGGCGAGACCAGCACGTCGCCGCCGATCGCGCCGTGCGCCGCCCGGCGCGGCCGGGCCCGGCCCGCCGCGTCGTCCGCGGCCACCTCGCCGGGATCGTCCTTGGCCTCGAAGGCCCCGCGCCGGTCCGGCACGTCCGCGGCCTCGACGTTCGCGGTGGAGGAGGACTCCATGCTCATCGAGCGGCCACGGCCGCCGCGGAACACCGAGAACAGGCTCCAGCGCTCGTCCTCAGGGGTCCCGGCGCGCGCGGTGATCCGCCGGGCCAGCAGGTTCACCAGGAACGTCACCACGAACAGCACCAGGCCGGAGGCGATCAGGGCGCCCTGGCCGACCTTGAACGCGCTGCCGAACTGCAGCGCGATGTTCGCGGCGATGGTGTTGCCGCCGGGCTGCAGCCACTTGGTGACGAAGTTGTAGCTGACCGACAGCACCATGGCGACCGCGATGGTCTCGCCGAGCGCGCGGCCGAAGCCCAGCACGATCGCCGAGCCCACGCCGCTGCGGCCGTAGGGCAGCACCGCGAGCTTGATCATCTCCCAGCGGGTGGCGCCCAGCGCGTAGGCGGCCTCCACCTGCTCGCGCGGGGTCTGCAGGAAGACCTCGCGGGAGATCGCGGCGATGATCGGCAGGATCATGATCGCCAGGATCACGCCGGCGGTGAACACCGAGCGGCCGAAGATGCCCGAGGAGAACATCGGGATCCAGCCCAGGATGTCGGAGACGAACTGGGAGGCGCCCTGCATGTGCGGCACCAGGAACAGGATGCCCCACAGGCCGTAGACGATCGACGGGACCGCGGCGAGCATGTCGATGATGAAGCCGAGCGCCTGCGCCAGCCGGCGCGGGGCGTACTGGGTGATGAACAGCGACACCCCGATGGCCACCGGCGCCGCGATCGCGATCGCGATCGTGGAGGTGACCAGGGTGCCCCAGGCCGCCGCGCCGATGCCGAACTTCGCCGGGGAGTCGTCCGGGGCCCACTGGCCGGTGTACGTCAGCACGTTGGCCTTGTTCACCGACAGCGCGTTGGTGGCGCGCCAGATCAGGAAGATCGCGATCGCCGCCATCAGCAGCAGCAGGAAGATCGCCGCCGCGCGGACGGTGCCGGAGAAGACGGCGTCGCCGCGGCGGGTGCCGGAGTTCAGGGAGTTCGCGTCGGAGCCGCCGCGGCGCGGCGTGGGCCGGGTGGCAGTCGGCGCTATGCCGCTCATTCGGGTCCTGCCTCGTCGCTCGGGCGCCCAACGGCTAGTGCTGGGCCCGGAAGAATTCTGTTCACTGCGGGTTTCGATTCCGTTAGACCAAAACGGACAAGCCGGGACGGCCCGGGTTCGGTGGCGTTCCGGCACCGACACGTCGGAGCCGATCGGTGGTCACCGACGGCTCCGACGTGTCGCATCGTTCAGCTCTGTCCTGCTGGCGCCGGGCCGGTTCAGCTCAGGCCGTTGAAGACCGCGCCGACCGCGGTCTGCTGGTCCGAGGTCAGGGCCACGTAGCCCAGGCCCTCCAGCTGGGACTGCGCGCCGCTGCCGGCCGTGTAGGCCAGGAAGTTCTTCAGCAGCGGGAGCTTGCCCGAGTCGTTGCCGGCCGAGCAGACGATCTCGTACGTCACCAGGACGGCCGGGTACGCGTCGTCCGAGGCGTAGGTGTAGTCGAAGTTGAACAGGTAGTTCCCGCCGGTGGTGTCCACCTTCGCCTTGCTGATGAAGTTGGCGGCGTTGGTGGCGGTCAGCGGCACGAACTTGCCGGCCGCGTTGCCGACGTTGGCGGTGGGCAGGTTGTTCGAGGTGGCGTAGGACACCTCGGCGTAGCCGATCGCGCCGGAGGTGCTCTTCACGGCCTGCGCGACGCCCTTGGAACCCTGCGCGGACTGCCCGGAGGCGACCGGCCACTGCTTGTTCGCCGCGGTCGGGAAGTCGGTCGGGGCGGTCTTGTTCAGGTAGTTCGAGAAGTTGAACGAGGTGCCCGAGGCGTCCGACCGGTGGAAGGTCTGGATCGCCAGGTCGGGCAGCGTCACGCCGGCGTTGTCGGCGACGATGGCCGGGTCGTTCCACTTGGTGATCTTGCCGTTGAAGATCTTGCCCAGGTTCGACGCCGACAGGTTCAGCTTGGTCACGCCCGGGACGTTGTACATCACCGAGATGATGCCGGGGACGGTGCCCACGGACAGCGCCTTGCCCCCGGTGCAGCGGGCGTCCGCCTGCGGCTGCTGGGTGGCGTTCAGCGGGTAGTCCGAGCCGGCGAAGTCGGCCTGCTTCTGGATGAACGCCGTCACGCCCGGGCCGGAGCCGGTGCCGTTGTAGCTGATGTTCGTGCTGTTGCCGCACTTGGTCTGGAAGTCCTTGATGAACTTCACGATCGCGGTGTTCTGAGCCGTCGACCCCTGGCCGGAAAGCGTGCCGTTGGCGCAGGTGATGGCGCCGCCGCCGGCCGAGGAGGAACCGGAGGAGCTCGAGGTGCTGCCGCCCCCGGCCGCCGACGTGGTGGACGAGGAACCGCCCGAGCTCGACGACGAGGAGTTGTTGTCAGAACCACAGGCCGTCAGGCCGGCCATGGCGAGAGCCAGAACTCCGGCGCCGACCGCGGCACTGCGCCCATTGAAACCAGCGTGGATCTTCACCGGGAAGTCCCTTCGAATCATCGGAAGTCTTTGCATGCGCTGTCAACGACGAAGCTAGGGAGGCCAGGTGAATCGATGGACGGGTGAAGGTGAACGGGGGGTGAACGGTCCCGGGCGCTCGGGGTCTGGATGCCCTGGCCAGGGCCGGTAAATGTGTCGCCACGGAGGGTTTTCGCAAACCTCACCCGAACGGCGGTGCACGGCCGGGCGCGCATCTGCGGTCCACCCTGGGAAATCTGTGGTCCGGCACGGAAAACGACCGCCGCGACGTTGACAACACACGCTCGGTGCTGTCCTCGCGGAAAAATCTCAGGCCTTGAGCCGGTCCACCGCCACCACGCCGCCCTCGCGGACGTGCAGCACCCAGGCCTCGGCGGGCGCCAGGGCCCGGCGCCCGGAGTGCACCGCCTGCCCGAGCGGGCTCTCGGCGAGCAGTTCGGGCAGCACCGGCCGGTGCGTGCAGCCGACGGTCGCGTGTCCCGACTTCAGGACCTGCCGCAGCCAGGCGCGTCCGGCGTCCGGGTCCTCGTCCTCGCCGAGCGCGCTGTCCTGGGCCAGCTCGGTGCCGGCGGACTCGGCGGTCGGCCGGAGGGTCGTGACGCACCGCACGTACGGCGAGGCCACCAGCGCCGCGTCCCCGTACGCGGCCAGCACCGGAACCAGCTCCCGGGCCTCGACCCGGCCCTCGGCGGTCAGCGGACGCTCCTGCTCGGCGCCGTCCCAGCGCTTGCGCGGCACCGCCTCGGCGTGCCGCAGCAGCATCACCGGAACGGTGTCCACCGGCGCCGCGGCGAAGGCCCGCAGCAGGTCGCGGTCGGTCTGCCGGGTCAGCCGGGCCAGCGCGGCCGGCAGGTCCAGCCAGTCCAGCCGGTCCACCTCGGAGTTCGGCTCGAAGTCGGCGTCCACGGCGGCCTGCGCGGCCCAGTACTTCACCCGCTTCATGCGCGCCGGGCCGCCGAACGAGACGTCGTACACCTGCGTCGGCAGCCGCCGCCCGAGGACCACCGGGTACCCGGTCTCCTCGCGCACCTCGCGGACCGCCGCCTGCACGTAGCCCTCGCCGTGGTCGAGCTTGCCCTTCGGGAAGGACCAGTCGTCGTAGCGCGGCCGGTGGATCAGCGCCACCTCGGGCCCGGTGCGGCCGGGGCGCCACAGGACGCAGCCGGCGGCCCGGACCCGGATCGCGGGCGATTCCCCGGCGGCGGCGTCGGCGTCGGCGTTCATCAGTGTGCGGACCTCTCTTGTACCGCCAGCGGCGCGGTGCTCCGGGCCCGGAGCACGGCCAGGCGTTGTTCCTCGTGCAGTCTTCCCAGTACATAGCCGGTCGAGGCGGCTATGCGCGGCGTGTCGGCCGCCCGATGGACGCACGCTGCGGCCAGGACCGCGTCGCGCTGCTCGCCGAGCGCCTCGACGATCCGGCCCAGCCGGACCAGCAGGTCCGCGGGGTCGTCGCCGGCGATCATCGTACCGGCGGGCCGGCACAGCTCGCCGGTGTGCAGCGCGGCCCGGGCCGCGTCCTCGGCGGCCAGCCAGGCGGCGTCGCCGGCGGCGTCCTCGGAGGCCAGCGGAGCCGGCAGCTCCTCGATCCGGCGCACGAACCCCTCGTAGGCGTCCTCGGCCAGGCCCGGCAGCACCTGCCGGCAGGGCCGCTCGGCGGCCGGGGTGAGCGGGACGTCCCGGGCCAGCGTGGCCATCCGGTCGGCGAGCGCGTGGAAGGCCGGGCCGACCAGCGCCGCGGTGGCCTGGCCGTGCGCCGAGGAGCGCTCCCGGTCCAGCATCCGGGTCAGCAGGGTCCGGGTGCGGGCCGCGCCGCCGTCGGGGTAGCGCCCCTCGGCGATCCACTGGTCCAGCGGGGCCAGCAGCCGCGGGCGCACCGCGTCGGCGTCCCGCTCGGCGCCGAGCACCACCGCGGTGCCGCGCAGCTCCCGGCCGAGCTCGTCGGCCCAGGCCGCGTCCACCAGCTCCCGGCACGCCGCCAGGGCCGTGGCCACCCGCAGGCACGCCGCGCGCAGCCGCACCGCGGCCGGCTGCTGCACCGGCAGCGCGCTGTGGGTCAGGAAAGCGCGCGACTGCTCGGCGAGGTACCCCCGCACCGCCAGTCCCGCCGGTCCGTCCGGCGTGGCCGTCCCGAATCCGGCCATCGCGCGCTGAGTCGCTGCATCCATGTGTCCGCCACTGCCCCCACGACGTGTGTCAGGCCTTTGCCTGACGGTTCGGTTCCGCCGTTGCCCGGATGGCGGCACTGTTCTTTGTTGCTGGTCTCACCTGTGCGATCCGTCCGACCCCGTGCACACCCCCACGCTCGATTCCACGCCCCGCTCCGGGTCCGGGATCACGCCCGGGCCCGAGCCCGAGCTGAAGCCCTCCAAGGCCAAGCCCTCCAAGGCCAAGCCCCCCAAGCCCAAGCCCACAGCGCGGACCGCCCGGCGTCGTCGCCGGACGGCCCTGTGTGCGTGTTCCCGCCCCCTCCGCGCTCATCCGGCTCGCCGGCTCCACCAGTTGGCGCGTTCGGAGATCAGCGTGTTCTGCATGTCGGCCAGGGGCGAGCCGTCCTCGGCGTACTCGCTCCGGGTCCAGGTGCCGTCGCCGGCCAGGTCCCAGGCCGCGGTCTTGGGGTCCATCGCCATGTCGAACAGCGCCGAGATGGCCCGCCGCTGCACCGGCTCGACCAGCCGGACCAGGGCTTCCACCCGGCGGTCGAGGTTGCGGTGCATCAGGTCCGCGCTGCCGATCCACACCTGGGCCTGCTCGTCCAGGCCGAACACGAACGCCCGCGAGTGCTCCAGGAAGCGGCCCAGGACACTGCGGACCCTGATGTTCTCGCTCATCCCCTCGATCCCCGGCCGCAGGGCGCAGATGCCCCGCACCCAGATCTCCACCGGGACGCCGGCCTGCGAGGCCTCGTAGAGCGCGTCGATCAGGTCCTCGTCGACGATCGAGTTCACCTTGATCCGGATCCGCGAGGGCTGTCCGGCCTCGGCCAGCTCGCGCTGCTGCCCGATCAGCTCGATGAGCCCGCCGCGCAGCGCGTTCGGCGCGGTGAGCAGCCGGCCGAACTTGGTGGGATGGGCGAACCCGGACAGCCGGTTGAACAGGTCCGACAGGTCCGCGCCGATCTCGTTGTCGCAGGTCAGCAGGCCCAGGTCCTCGTACAGCCGGGCAGTCTTGGGGTTGTAGTTGCCGGTGCCGACGTGCGCGTAGCGGCGCAGGACCGCGCCCTCGCGGCGCACCACCAGGGACAGCTTGCAGTGCGTCTTCAGGCCGATCAGGCCGTAGACCACGTGGCAGCCGGCCTGTTCCAGCTTGCGGGCCCAGGAGATGTTGGCGTGCTCGTCGAACCGGGCCTTGATCTCGACCAGCACCAGCACCTGCTTGCCGGCCTCGGCGGCGTCGATGAGCGCGTCCACGATCGGCGAGTCGCCGCTGGTGCGGTACAGCGTCTGCTTGATCGCCAGGACGTCGGGGTCCTCGGCGGCCTGCTCCAGGAACGCCTGCACGCTGGTGGCGAAGGAGTCGTAGGGGTGGTGCAGCAGGATGTCGCGGCGCCGGATCGCGGCGAAGATGTCGGCCGGCTTGCCCGGGCCCTCGTCGGCCAGGTCCGGGTGGGTCTTGGTGACGAACGGCTTGAAGCGCAGCTCGCTGTACTCCCCGGACTTGCCGATGTCGGCGATCTGGTTCAGGCCGGTCAGGTCCAGCGGCGCGGAGATCTTGAAGACCTCGTCCTCGTTGATGTCCAGCTCGCGGATCAGCAGGTCCAGCACCTGCGGCCGGATGTTCTCGTCGACCTCCAGGCGCACCGGCGGCCCGAAGCGGCGCCGCATGAGCTCGCGCTCCAGCGCCTGCAGCAGGTTCTCGTCGGTGTCGGCCTCGACTTCCAGGTCCTCGTTGCGGGTGACCCGGAAGGCGTGGTGGTCCAGGATCTCCATGCCCGGGAACAGCAGCTCCAGGTGCGCGGCGATGACGTCCTCGACCGGCACGTACCGGCCGGGCTTGGACTCCACGAACCGGGGCAGCAGCGGCGGCACCTTGACCCGGGCGAAGTGCTCCTGCCCGGTGTCCGGGTCGCGCAGCGAGACCGCGAGGTTCAGGGACAGGCCCGAGATGTACGGGAACGGATGCGCCGGGTCGACCGCCAGCGGGGTCAGCACCGGGAACAGCTGGTAGCGGAACAGCTGGAACAGCTTCTCGCGCTCCTCGGAGTCCAGCTCCGCCCAGCGGATGATGCTGATCCCGACCGCCGCCAGTTCGGGGCGCAGCCGGTTCTGGAACTCCCCGGCGTGCCGCGCCATCAGCTCGCCGGTCTCCGTCAGGATCCGGCGCAGCACCTCGCGCGGCGGCAGTCCGGAGGCCGAGGTGGTGGCCACCCCGGTGGCCAGCCGCCGGCGCAGGCCGGCGACCCGGACCATGTAGAACTCGTCGAGGTTCGAGGCGAAGATCGCCAGGAAGCGGGCCCGTTCCAACAACGGGACCTGCTCGGCGTCCTGGGCGAGTTCCAGGACTCGTTCGTTGAAGCGAAGCCAGGAGATCTCCCGGTCCAGGAAGCGGGTCTCGGGGGCCGGGCCGGTCATGATTCCGAGCTTGACACGCGGGTGTGAACGGCGGGTATCGAGAGGGTGGATTCTCGGCGTCCGGGTGAACGCGTGCGCCATCCGGGCGAAAATGCGCTGCTCAACAGGTGAAACCCCTTCCGCGACGGTATCGATGGATCTGGAAGGTGTACCCCGCTGGGGTCCACCGTTCCCTGCTTTTGCCACTTCGAACCCTGCACGGAGGAGGCCCCCGCGATGTTCGGGATGAAGACGCTGGTGGTTGGTGGCGGCGCCGTCGCGCTGTTGTGGATGATGAACAACCACGCGAGCGCCGGGAGCCTTGTGGACACCGTGCAGAACGGCGCGTCCACGGTGTCCAACGGCGTCCAGAGCGTGCAGAGCGGTGCGCAGACCGTGTCGAACGGGGTCTCGGCGGTCCAGAACGCGCTGAACGGCGTGAGCACCGGCACCAGCACCAGCTCCAGCAGCGGCGCCAGCGGGAGCAGCGGCCTGAGCGGCCCGGCCGTGGAGCTGAACCCGAGCGCGGCCAGACCCGGGCAGCAGGTCGTGATCACGGTCCCGACCTGTATCCAACCCGACTCCGGGACCGCGACGTCCTCGGTGTTCACCAACAACGGCTCGGTCTCGCTGACCCGCAACCCCAAGGGCGCGGGGCTGGCCGGCACCGCGACGATCGTCTCGAACGCGCAGAACGGCCAGTGGTCGGTGAACGTCACCTGCGGCACCGGCTCCAACAGCCTGAACGGCGTCACCAGCATCACGGTCTACGGCGGCACCAACCCCGCCCCGACCAACCCGCCGAAGGCCGGCGGCGGCGGTTCGGTGATGAAGGGCGACCTCGGCATGACCGCCGGCGGCGTGGCCCTGGTGGTCGGCGGCGTCGGCTACGGCCTGTGGAGCATGCGCCGCCGCGGCGCCGACGGCACGCATGCCGGCTGATTCCTCGCCGGCGGCGGGCCCGGACGGCGGCGGCGCCGATCCGGGCCCGTCTGCTCGGCGGCCGGCTGCGGGCGGCGGCCGACCGCTCGGCCGGCACAAGCTGGTGAAGGTCGTGATCGCGGTGGTCGTGGTCGTGGCCGGCGCGAAGCTGCTCGGCAGCGGCGTGACCGCGCTGTCCGGACCGCCCTCCCCGACCCAGGGCGCGCTGTTCGGCAGCTGGTCCGGCCCGGCGGCCGCGCCGCTGGAGCGCTCGGTGCCGCTGCGCGTGCAGGTCCCCTCGGTGGGCATCGACGCCCCGCTGATCCGGCTCGGCCTGGACCGCGACGGTGCGGTGGCGGTCCCGCCGATGTCGGTGCCGACCGAGGCGGGCTGGTTCACCGGCGATCCGACGCCGGGCGAGCGCGGCGCGGCGGTGATCGTCGGCCACGTCGACACCGACTACGGCCGCGCGGTGTTCTACCCGCTGGGGAACGTGCAGCCCGGGGCGCTGGTGATCGTGGACCGCGCGGACAAGAAGCACGCGCAGTTCCGGGTGACCTCGGTCGAGGTGGTCGACAAGGACCGGTTCCCGGCGCAGCGGGTCTACGGCAGCGACGACGGCGGGACGCCGCAGCTGCGGATCATCACGTGCGGCGGGGCGTTCGACGGGAAGCATTACGCGGACAACCTTGTGGTGTACACGCAGCTGGTCGGGGTCACGGGCTGAGTGAGGCCCGAGGCTCGAGGGTCGCGGCTCGCGGCTCGCGCCGATCGGCGGTCCCCGAGTCCCGCCCCGGACTCAGGGCACGTCGATCCAGCGGGCAGCCGCCTCGAAAGTGGTGTCGGGTTCGGTGTTGAAGGCGATCGCCGCGTCCGGGGCGTGCCGGCGCACCAGGTTGACCACCTGCTCGAACAGCTCCCCCTCGGACCGGCGCACCCCGCCGCCGACCACGACGCACTCCCACGACCGCGCGGCCAGCGCGGCGGCGACGACCGCCGGGATGTCGTCGCTCCCGTCCAGGCCGAACAGGCAGGTCTCGACCCCGACGCCGTGCTCGGCGAACCGGGCGATACCGCGGTCGATCGCGTCGGCGGCGGGCTCGGGGTCCCACGGCCCCGGGACCCGGTAGGGGTCGAGGCCGATCACGAGGACCCGGGCGGGGCTCGGCGAGGTGTCCATACTCAGACTTGATACATGATGTCCGCGCTGCGGCGCGTGAAGCCGAGCTTCGTGTAGACCGCGATCGCGGGGGCGTTGTCGGCCTCGACGTAGAGGATGACCTCTTTCAGGCCGCGGTCGTGCAGGTAGCGAAGGCCGACCTGGGTCAGCGTCCGGCCCAGGCCGCTGCCCTGCTCGTCCGGCTCCAGGCCCAGGACGTAGACCTCGCCGACCGGGCCGTCGCCGTCCTCGCCGTAGGCGCTGTGGTCGTGCACCTTGGTCCAGTGGAAGCCGGCCAGCTTCGTGCCGCGCCAGGCCAGGAAGAAGCCCTCCGGGTCGAACCAGGGCTGTGCGATCCGCACGCGCAGGTCCTCGACCGTCATCGAGCCCTGCTCGGGGTGGTGCGCGAAGGCCCGGGCGTTGACCGCGACCCAGGCTTCGTCGTCGACGCCGGGCCGGAACGCCGCGATGCGGATGCCCTCGGGCAGCGCCGGCGGCGGCACGTCATCCAGGGGCCGGGCCATCACCCACAGCTCGCGGACCGGTTCCAGGCCGCGCTTCGCGGCCAGCGCGGCCGCGGCGGGGAGCGCGCCGTGCGCCCACACGCGCACCGGCTTGTCGCCGCGCCGCACCTTCATGCGCAGGGAGTCCAGGAGGGCGCCGCCGACGCCTTGGCGGCGGGAGTCGGGCGCGACCACGACTTCCGCGGTCGGGCCCTCCTCCGGGTTCGACTTGTCGAGCACGGCGTAGCCGATCAGCTCCGAAGCCTGATCCGCACTGGCCAGGCGCCGGGCCACGAAGTGCCAGGCGTCGGTCTCGCCGGGGTGCTCCAGGTGGAGCAGCACCTGCTCGGGGAGCGGTGCCACTCCGTCGGTCCGCTCGGCGGCCTCGGCGAGGGACCGGATGGTGGCGACGTCCGCCTCGTTCAGTCGGCGGACGACGCCGATGGAGATACCTGTCACCCCACCACGGTACGGGGTGCGATCAGCGCGTCGGACGCTCGAACCTCGTCGGCGCCTTCCTCGGCGGACTCGGTGCCGGCGCTGGAGCCGGTGGCGGCGGGGGTGGAGCCGTTGCGCTTGTCGGGCATGACGAAGCGGTAGCCTACGTTGCGCACCGTCCCGATCAGAGCCTCGTGTTCGACCCCGAGCTTGGCGCGCAGCCGCCGGACGTGGACGTCCACGGTGCGGGTGCCGCCGAAGTAGTCGTAGCCCCACACCTCCTGAAGCAGCTGTGCCCGCGTGAACACCCGGCCGGGGTGCTGCGCGAGGTACTTGATGAGCTCGAACTCCTTGAAGGTCAGATCGAGCACCCGGCTTCGGACGCGGGCGGTGTACGTGCCCTCGTCGATGGACAGGTCGCCGCTCCTGATCTCCAGCGGCACGTCCTCGGCGACCGCCCCGGCCGCCAGCTTCCCGACCGCCAGCCGCAGCCGGGCCTCGACCTCGGCCGGGCCCGCCGAGTCCAGCAGGACGTCGTCGATGCCCCAGTCCGCGGTCACCGCCGCGAGCGCGCCCTCGGTGGTGATCAGCAGCAGCGGGCAGTCCACCCCGGTGGTGCGCAGCAGCCGGCACAGCGACCGCATCTGCGGCAGGTCCCGGCGCGCGTCCACCAGGATCGCGTCGGCGGGCGGGGTGTCCAGAAGGGCGGATGCCTCCGCCGGCGCAACGCGGACGTTGTGCAGCAGCAGGCCGAGGGCCGGAAGGACCTCGGAGGAGGGGGTCAGTGAGTTGGTCAACAACAGCAAACTGGACATCCGCGGATCGCTCCTCTTTTGTCCGGGGGCGCCTCTTGTCACACCCGCCAGAAAACACACAAGAGGACCCGTGGGGCTTCGTCGCCCGGATCCTCTGTGAGAAAGGATAGCCGTCATGAAGCGTTTCCCCGAGGTTTCCGTGCCGGAGTTCACACGTATTTTACCTGGACAAAGGCGCAGCTCGGGGCACACAGAGCCCGGTCAGACGCTGTTGACGGCCGATGGCGTCCGGCTGAACGCCGTGCACAGAGGGGGTGTCGATCGACGCTGGGCGTTCGTCCTGTGCCACGGTTTCAGCGGCTCCTGGCGCACCGGCGACATGGCGCACATCGCCGCCATGTTGCGTCCGTATGGCGGAATCATCGCGTTCGACTTCCGCGGTCACGGACTGTCACACGGAAGATCGACGCTCGGTGATCTCGAGGTGCTCGACCTGCACGCCGCGGTGGAGTGGGCCCGCGTCCTGGGTTACGAGAATGTGGCGACGGTCGGTTTCTCCATGGGAGCTTCGGTGGTCGTACGGCATGCGGGCCTGTGCGGCTCCGGCGTCGGCCCGGGCTCCGCGACGGACGCGGTGGTCTCAGTGAGCGGGCCGGGATGGTGGTTCGAGCGCTCCACACGACCGATGAAATTGGTCCACTTTCTGGTGGAACATCCCCTCGGCCGCATGGTTTCCGCCTGGCATCTGAAGACGCGCATCCTGCCCGGCGGCTGGGACCCGGTCCCGGAGTCGCCGGTGGAACTGGTGGGCCGCATCGCACCGGTGCCACTGCTGGTGGTCCACGGCGACGCGGACAAGTACTTCCCGCTCGGCCACGCCGAGGCGCTGTACGCGGCGGCGGGGGAGCCGCGGGAGCTGTGGGTCGAGCCCGGGTTCGGACACGCGGAGGCCGCGGCGGCTCGGGAGGCGGCGGGGCTCGAGATGGTGGCGCGGATCGGGCGATGGGTGCGGGGGCTGCCGGTTGGCGGCGACAGCATTGGTGAAGCTGCTGGCGCGCTGTCCGGGGAGGACGATCGGGAGCACGGATATAGAGGACGGGACGGCGGGCCCGGAGAAGCAGGCGGCGGCGAGGCGGCAGGCGACAGCGAACCCGGCACGGCTGGCGGCGGACTTGGCAGGGCGAGCGGCGGCGGTAGCGGCGTGGGCCGACTCGGCGAAGGCGTCGGCGGATCCGGCAAGGCTGGCGGCGGCGATCGCGGCGCAGCAGGCGACAGCGAACCCGGCAAGGTAGGCGATGGCGAGCTGAGCGCAGGCGGATTCGGCAAGGCCGGCGGCGGCGATCGCGGCGCAGCAGGCGACAGTGAACCTGGCGTGGGTGAACCCGGCGCGGGTGAACCCGGCAAAGCGGGCGAAGTCATGGAAGGCGAGGCGTGATGAGCGGGCTGATCCGCTACTGGGCGGCGGCGAAGGCGGCGGCGGGTGTCGCTGAGGAGGCGTTCGAGGGCGAGGTGCTGGCCGAGGTGCTGGCCTCCGCGGTGGCGCGGCACGGGGTGCGCCTCGGCGAGGTTCTGCGGCGGGCGTCGTTCCTGGTGGACGGGGCGCCGGTGGGGCGGCGTGACCCGTCCGACGTGCGGTTGGCCGAGGGGGCGGTGGTCGAGGTGCTTCCGCCGTTCGCCGGAGGCTGAGCGACTCGGCTGATACCTTGCAGACGGGTAGGCGTCGGCAGGAGGAACTCAGGGTGGGCGAGTACACGGGCCGACGGCGTGGGCGGGCGGCTTCTGAGCCGTCGGCGCAGGAGCCCGAGTACGTGTATCCGGAGGACCCCGCCTACCAACAGGGTTACTTCGCCGATGACTCCTCTTATGCGCAGCAGCAGCCTGAGGGCTACGGATACGAGTACGGCTACGAGCAGCCGGTAGCGGAGTACCAGGGCTACGAGGCCCAGCAGCAGTACGGGTATGAGGCGGCCCCGGTGTACGGACAGGCGCCGCCGCACCAGGGCTACGAATACGCCCCTGAGTATGCGCCCGAATACGCCCCGGACCCCGCCTACGGGTACCAGAACGCCCCCGGTTATGAGCAGTACCCGAGTTACGAGCAGTACGACCAGGGTCAGGGTTACGACCAACAACAGGGCACGTATTACGAGGACTACCCGCAGGAGGGCTACCAAGAGGCCCATCCCCAAGTCGGGTACCAGCAGGACGGTTACCAACAAGAAGGCTATGAGGGCTATCAAGAGCCCTACTACGAAGAGCCTTATGAGGAACCGCCTGTCCAGTCCCGCCGTCGCCGTTCCGCACCTGCCGTCGAGTCATACGCCGAGTCATACGCCGAGCCGTACGCCGAGCAGTACCCGGACGAGTACTCCGGCGACTACGCCGGCGAGTACTCCAACGACTACGCACCCGCGCGCGAAAACCCAGTCCGCCCCCGCCTCTCCCCTCTCCAGCACCTCCCCTACGCCGGCGCAGCGACCGCAGCCTTGGCCGTCACCGCCTTCGTCTCCGCCAAAGCCGTCGCCGTCGCCGTCCTCCCGCTCCAACTCGTCGTCGCCTGGGCCGTCCTCGACCTCGCCGGCTTCGCCTCCCGCCGCACCGCCGTCCTCGCGGCGCTCCCGGCGATGGCCGGCGCCGCCGCGGCCTTCAAGTTCCAGCCCGACGACGCCGCGCTCCCGGTCGCCGCGGGCCTGGGCGCCGGGTTCGTCCTGGTCGCCGCGGACGCCGTCTTCCGCGCCCGCCGGCACGGTGTCGAGCCCGGCGCGGTGCGCGCCCTCGCCGCCGCCTCCTCGGCGCTGCTCTTCGCGGGTCTGACCGGCCTGTTCCTGCCCGCCGCCGTGCTGCACCTCTCCTCGGTCGCGGTGGGGGCGGGGGTCTGCGCGGTGCTGTCGGTGTCGGCCGCGCGCAACGCCGAACTGGGGGCGAGCCGGGCCGCGGTCGTCGCGATACCGGTCACGATCGCCGCCCTGGCTTCATACGCCGCGGCTATCCTCGTCCCATGACTTCCGAGGAGGGGCTCGACCAGTTGCAGTGGCAGGCGCATCCGCCGCCGGTCAGACGTCGCAAGTGGCCGACCAGGCTGGCGATCACGCTGCTGGTGCTCGTGGGTCTGTTCGTGGCCGCGGACCGGATCACGGTGGGCATCGCGGAGAGCCAGATCGCCAAACGCATCCAACAATCGCAGAACCTCCAGTCCAAACCGTCCGTCACCATCGCGAACTTCCCGTTCCTGACCCAGCTGATCGGCATGAAGCTGGACAAGGTCTCGGTCGACGCGCGCGGCATCACCCGCAACGGCGTCCGGGTCACCGATCTGCACGTCGACCTCAAGGGCGTCGCGCCCTCCGACGGCTTCAAACAAGCCGACGTCGACCACCTTTCCGGCACCGCGCTGTTCAGCTGGACCGACATGGAGTCGGCGGCCGCCGCGCAGGGCCTGGACGTGACGCTGGCCGAGGGGCCGGACAACACCGTCCGGGTCACCGGCAACGTCCCGGGCCTGGGCAAGACCACTCTGCAGAGCCACCTGTCGCTGGCCGGGGGCAACCGCCTGCAGCTGACGGCGTCGAAGGTCGAGTCCTCCTCCCTGGGCCTGGGCGGCCGCGTCCCGCGCGAGCTGGACTTCCCGATCGACGTCGGCACCCTGCCGATGCAGCTCACCCTCCAGATGGCCAACATGCAGACGTCGGCCGACGGGCTGCGCGTCTACGCCGAGGCCGACCACGTGCTGGTCACCGGTTCGGGCGTGTCCTCCAACTGAGGTCTCGCGGCAGACCCCAGGCGGACGACGGGCACCGTCCGTCCCGCGATCCAGATATACGTACGCGCCCCGGCGGCGGTTCGATCTCGCGGACCGTCGCCGGCGGCCACTGTCGCCACCAGCGCTTCCTCAACTCCGCCGCACCGTCCGGCCCGATCCGCTGTCGAACGATCACCGGCGATGCCATCATCGGCGTGTGACGTGGTGGCGGCGGGTTGAACCAGAACCTCCGGCATTCCGTGTCCCCGGTGTGGACGTCGCGAGCGCGGACGCGGAGCGTCTCAGATCCCTCTACGCGGACCACGCGGGTCCGCTACTGGGGTACGTCCTCAAACTGACCGACGGCGACCGAGGCCGGGCCGAGGACGTGGTGCAGGAGACGTTCCTGCGGGCCTGGCAGCACGCCGAGGCGTTCGCGCCGGACCGCGGCTCGCCGCGGGCCTGGCTGTGCACGGTCGCCCGGAACATCGTGGTGGACCAGGCCCGCGCCCGGCGCTCCCGCCCCCGGGAGGTCGGCGACGAGGGACTCGCGCTGGGGACCGCCCGCGAGGCGGTCGTCGAGGACGATCACGACCGGATGCTGCTGGGATGGGAGGTGGCCGAAGCCATGACGACACTGAGCCCGGACCACCGTGCGGTGCTCCGGGAGACGTACTTCAAGGGCCTGTCCGTGTCGGAAGCCGCCGACGTACTCGGCATTCCCCCAGGTACCGTCAAATCGCGCACCTACTACGCGTTGCGCGCGCTGCGGGCCGCTTTCGAAGAACGGGGGATCAAGCCGTGAACCGGGAAGCAGAGGTGCGGCCCGGTGCCTGCGACAACGAGGACCTGCGGATCGCCGTCGGGGCCCTCGCGCTCGGGGCGCTGGATCCGGACGAGGCCCGCGAGGTGCGCCGGCACATGGCCGAGTGCCCCGAGTGCCAGGAGGAGTACGCCTCGTTCGTCGGCGTGAAGCGGGTCATGGACATCGGGCTGGTCGGGGCGCCGATGCCGGAGCTGCCGGAGCCGGTGCCGCCGCGCCGGCGCTCGCCGTTCCGCAGCCCGGTTCCGGCACCGTTCCGCGCGCCGCGCCGCCGCCGGATCCTCGTCGCCGCCGGCAGCTTCGCCGGGGCCATGGCCCTGGTCATCGGCGGTTTCTGGGCCGGGCACAGCCGGACCGCGAACGCCCCCGGCGAGGCCCTGCCCGCCGTGACGCAGAGCGGCGTGACCGCCCAGATCTCCTACCAGGACCACGGCTGGGGGACCTCGGTCACCGCGACGATGAGCGGGACGCCGAACGGCCTGAACTGCACGCTCTACGTCGTGGCCAAGAACCACGCCGTGGTCCAGCTCTCGAACTGGCGGTCGGTCGCAGGCAAGGCGATCGCGATCCCGGCCGCGACCGCGCTGCCCGCGGCACAGATCGACCACTTCGAGGTCAAGGTCACGGGCTGGGGCGCGTACGACATCACCGTGCCGATGACCTCCTGAAAGCCCGGCGTGACCAGCACGGTGTAAAAAACGTAAGACCGTCGTCTCACAGTGCGGTACGTGCGTGACACCGCCCCGAGGCGTCTCTAGAGTCGGTGACATGAAGCAGCAGGCGGACTTCACCAAGCGACGCGCAGTCGATCTGTGCCGCGTCGCCGCCTGCCTGTGTCGAATGCGCTGACCCCGGAGGGTCGGCTGCTTCCGTGACCCCGTCTTCGTGGGGACACGACGCCCGACCGCTGTAGGACGGGCGGCCCTCTGCCATCAGCGCGGACCCAAGCAAGACACCTTCGTGCTTCCGCGTGCCCGCGGACCTGGAACAACCGTGTCCGCGCACACCACCTCACTCCGATCGATCCGAACCCCGAACCATCCGGAGGGACTCCCATGAGTCGCAACGACGTCCTGGTCGACGCCGACTGGGTCCAGGCGCACCTGGACGACCCGAAAGTCGTCCTCGTCGAAGTCGACGAGGACACCGCCGCCTACGACAAGAACCACATCCGCAACGCCGTCCGGATCGACTGGAAGCGCGACCTGCAGGACCCGGTCCGCCGGGACTTCGTGAACCAGCAGCAGTTCGAGGCCCTGCTCTCCGAGCGCGGCATCGCCAACGACGACACCGTGGTGCTCTACGGCGGCAACAACAACTGGTTCGCGTCCTACGCGTACTGGTACTTCAAGCTCTACGGCCACAGCGACGTCAAGCTCCTGGACGGCGGCCGCAAGAAGTGGGAGCTGGACTCCCGCGAGCTGGTCGTCGAGCAGCCGACCCGCACCGCCACCACCTACACGGCGCAGCCGCAGAACCAGGCGCTGCGCGCCTACCGCGACGACGTCGTGGCCGCGATCGGCACCGACAACCTGGTCGACGTGCGCAGCCCCGACGAGTACTCCGGCAAGCTGCTGGCGCCGGCTCACCTGCCGCAGGAGCAGTCGCAGCGCCCCGGCCACGTGCCGACCGCGCGCAACATCCCGTGGTCCAAGGCGGCCAACGACGACGGCACCTTCCGCTCCGACGAGGAGCTGACCGAGCTGTACGAGGCCGAGGGCGTGGACCTGGCCAAGGACACCATCGCCTACTGCCGCATCGGCGAGCGCTCGGCGCACACCTGGTTCGTCCTGCACGAGCTGCTGGGCCAGGCCAACGTGAAGAACTACGACGGTTCGTGGACCGAGTACGGCTCGCTGGTCGGCGTGCCGGTCGCGCTCGGCTCCAACCCCGGCTCGCCCGAGGGCGGCCAGCAGTGACGGCCTCGTGCGGCGCCCCCGCCGGCGGATTCAGCATCGAAGGAGTGGACGTGGCGAAGGAAACTGTCATCCAGGGCGCGGTCAGCCGTGACGGCGCGCCGGTGACCGGGTACGTGCGGCTGCTGGACAGCACCGGCGAGTTCACCGCCGAGGTCCCGACCAGCCCGGAGGGCGGCTTCCGCTTCTTCGCCGCCCCGGGCACCTGGACCGTGCGCGCGCTGGTGCCCGGCGGCACCGTGGACGCCTCGGTCGAGGCGACGCTGGGCGAGGTCGCCGAGGTCGCGCTCGCGGTCTGAGCGGCTTGCCCCGGCGACGCCGGACCTCCGGAGTGTGAGGGGAGCGCCCGCCACCGATCGGTTGATCGGGGGCGGGCGCCTTCGCGTTTTCGCTCCGGTCTCCACTGTCCTGCCGGCTGTCATGTCGGCCCTGTCGCCCCCGCCGGCCCCGACACCCGAAGAGACCCAGCTCACCGAACAGCGCGCCACCCGCTCCGATAAACTCCCCACCATGACCGTCCAAGCTCTTTTCGACATCCTCCTGGTCCTGGTGGCCCTGGCCGTCGTGTGGTTCGCGTCCTTCACGGTGCTGCGGCTGTTCAAGGGCCAGAACTGATGCCGCTGGAGATCCCCTCCGACCTGCACCCGGACTGTGTGCCGCTGGCGTTCCTGCTGGGCACCTGGGCGGGCGCCGGGGTCGGCGGGTACCCGACCATCGAGTCGTTCAACTTCGGGCAGGAGGCCGTGTTCTCGTACACGCCGAACAAGCCCTTCCTGAAGTACGAGTCGCGGTCCTGGCTGCTCGACGAGGACGGCAACCAGGTCCGGCCGCTGGCCATGGAGTCCGGCTACTGGCGTCCCCAGGCTCGCACCGAGGAGAACGGCACCGCCGGCACCACCCGCACGCAGCTCGAAGTGGTCCTGGCGCACCCCACCGGCTTCTCCGAGATCTGGGTCGGCGAGGCGGACGGCGCTAAGGTCGAGCTGCGTACCGACGTGGTCGCGCGCACCGAGACGGCCAAGGAGTACACGGCGGGACACCGCCTGTACGGTCTGGTCCAGGGCGATCTGCTGTGGGCGTTCGACATGGCGGCCATGGGCCAGTCGATGCAGTCGCATCTCTCGGCGCAGCTGAAGCCGGTCAATTAAGTCTTCCAGGAAATCTGCGCGTATGGACGGTGGCGACCACTGTCCCCGCCCGGTGGGATAGTGGTGGTATGGAAACCGCGCCCACGGACCTGACGAAGGAGCTGCGCGCGAAGGGCTACCGCCTCACGCCGCAGCGGCAGTTCGTCCTGCAAGCCGTGGCCGCCATGGACCACGCCACCCCCGAGGCCATCTGCGAGGAGGTCCGCCGCACCGCCCGCGGCGTGAACCTCTCGACGGTCTACCGGACCCTGGAGCTGCTCGAGGAGCTCGGTCTGGTCACCCACACCCACCTGGGCCACGGCGCGCAGATCTACCACACGGCGGATCAGCCGGCGCACGTGCACCTGGTGTGCCGGGGCTGCGGACGCATCCTGGAGGCCGCCGACTCCGCCGCCGAGCCATTGGTGGAGCGGCTGAAGCAGGACTACGGCTTCGAGACCGACGTGCGGCACCTGGCGGTGTTCGGGACGTGCGCGGAGTGCTCCGCTCTCACACAGAGTTCCGAAGCCACTTCGCAAAACCCCGAGTGAACTGATCCGTGGTGGTCCCCAGAACGTTCTTCATGGCGTCGTCGACACACGTGGACGCCGTCGCGTGCTGGTAGACGGCCAGGACGAACTGATCGACCTTCTCAGGGCTGTACTCGTCGGCCATATAGCGGATCGCCATGTGTGCGTAGAAGTAGTTCAGCCCGGACGTGTCGGAGTCGGAGCTGTAGACCTGGCTGTCCGTGGGGAGTGCGTGCGGAACGCCGTGCTTGCTGACGTAGGCGTGCAGTGTGTCGCCGTCATAGAGGAGTTCCGACGTGGAGTACATCCTCTGTGATTCCCACTCCGCGAACCCCTCTATGACCCACAAGTGCTGCTGGCCGGAGGTCGCGCTCTGGTCCTCGAACGGACCGATCATCGCGTGCGCCATCTCGTGCTTGAACACGATGTCGGCGTCGGCGGGGTCGACGTTCTTGTACTGCGTGGTGTCGACCGCTATACGGGAGCTCGGATAGAAGCCGTCGTCCTTGCCCGCCGCGGCTATGGGCACCGTCACCCCGACCGACTCGGCGCGGTTCTGGCTGTATATGGCCTCGTACCGGGAGCGGTCGGCGGTGAGGAAGACGGCGAAGCCGGGCGCCGTGCCCGAGCCGCCGGTCCAGTGCGCGAAGTCGTACTCCGCGTCGCGCTCCAGAGCGTCCGCGTGGCTCTTGGCGAAGGACGCCGACGTGTCGTCCGCCATGATCACCACCTTCGGTCGGGTGAGCACCGTGAGGCCGGCCACGGCGTCCCAGGGCGCCGGGTAGTTGTGCTCCGAGGTGGCGCCGTCGACCGCGGTCACCCGCAGCGGGGCCTTCGGGCCGGTGCGCGCCACGGTCCACTTGTAGCGTTCCTCGACCGGGACGCTGTCCACGCCGGTGATCTGGTGGTCGAAGGCCACCGTGACGGTCGCGGTCGCGCCCTGCGGGAGGGTGCTCTGGTCGTCGATCATGGTGACCGAGTAGGTCGCGGTGGTGAAGGGGATCTTCTCCAGGTTGTCGTAGAGCTGCCCCTGGCGGGTGACCAGATCCGGGTGCCCGGGATCGACGGCGGCGACGAAGCCGGCGCGGTTCCTGGCCTTCAACGCCGCGGAGTGGGCTGCCACGAACGTGTTGAGGTCGGCCACGGATATGGAGGCGTCCGGCGTGCTCGCGGCGTCCGGCGGCTCGTCGGCCGGGCTGCTCGACGAGCTCGCGGGCCGGGAACCGACCGACGGCTGCGCGGCCGGCGCGCCGTGACCGGGGTGCTTCTGCGCCGTCGCCGCCGCGAGGCCGCCGACCGCGAGCGTGCCGACCGCGGCGAGCGCGGCGCACGCCACCCACGTGGTCCGTGTCGGCCTTGCCATGGATTTCCCCGCCCTGCGCGTTACATGTGATCGAGCCCCGCGTGCGGGGAGAACGGCAGCGTAACAGGCGTTTTGCGATAGGAGAGACTAGAACCATGACGAGCCCCTTGCTGACCCTGCCCGCCGCCGTCCCGGCCGACCCGCCGGACGCCGGAGTCGCCGCGCACTACGGGGACCCGCACGGCGAGCAGCGGCGGCTCTCGGAGGAGCACCGCGGGTTCGTGGACCTGTCGCACCGCGGCGTGCTGCGGGTGGCCGGGCCGGACCGGCTGACCTGGCTGCACTCGTTCACCAGCCAGCACCTGGAGTCGCTGAAGCCGGGGGTGGCCGTCGAGGCGCTGATCCTGTCGCCCCAGGGCCGCGTCGAGCACGCGCTCTACCTGGTGGACGACGGCGCGGCGACGTGGTTCCACGTGGAACCGGGCACCGCGCCGGAGGTGCTGGCGTTCCTGGAGCGGATGCGCTTCATGATGCGCGTCGAGCCGGAGGACGTGACCGACCGCTACGCGCTGGTGCTCACGACCGGCCCGGTGCCCGAGGGCGTGCTGGCCCGCGAGGTGGAGCTCGGCCACGAGCTGTTCCTCCCCCGGGAGCGCCTCGCGGACTTCGCCAAGGACGGCGGCGCGGGAGACCCCGTGGGCATGTGGGCCTACGAAGCCCTCCGGATCGCCGCGCACCGGCCGCGTGTCGGCCTGGAGACCGACGACCGCACCATCCCGCACGAGATCGACTGGATCGCCTCCGACGGCCATCCGGGCGCGGTGCACCTGAACAAGGGCTGCTACCGCGGCCAGGAGACGGTCGCGCGGGTGGACAACCTCGGCCACCCGCCGCGCCGCCTGGTCTTCCTGCACCTGGACGGCACCCCCGAGCGGCTGCCCGCGCACGGCACCGACGTCACCACCGGCGACGGCCGGGTGGTCGGCCAGGTGACCTCCGCCGCGCGCCACTACGAGCTCGGCCACGTGGCGCTCGCGGTGGTGAAGCGCACCACACCGGTCGAGGACCAGCTGCTCGCCGACGGCATCCCGGCGGCGCAGGAGATCGTGGTGGCGCCCGATTCCGGCGCGAACCGGCGGCCGACGTTCCGCGCCGCGCGGTAACGGCGGCGAGCGGCAAGCCGGGTAAGTGCGGCGAGATCGGGCCGCGGTCGGCTTGGGCAGCGGTGAGCGGGTAAGGGAAGAGCGGCGAGCGGGTAGAGCGGCAGGGCCCGAAGGACGAGCAGCAGGGCGGGGACCGGTATGGCACCGCACGGTCCGCCGAGTGTGACAAGTCCGACGGCCGCCGCTCTCGCGCGCGCCACGCCATCGCGATCGGGTGGCGATACCCCCAACCTCAATCCCCGCTATTCCCCACCATGGAACGATGCTGTTATGGGCACCCAAGCCACCAGACTCGACCGCGTCCTCGTCGCCGCCCGCCGCCCGGACGCAGAGGTCGAGGCCCTCGAACTCGCCGCGATCCGCCGGGAGCGCGGTGCGGCGCTGCGCGAGGAGACCGAGCTCTCCTACCTGCGCCGGGTCCTGCACGGCCGCATCGACATAATCGACGCCGAGCTCCGCCGGCGCGCCGCCGGCTCTCCGGAGCCGCTGGTCCAGTCGCTGGCGGCGATCCTCGCCGACGATCCGCCGGCCAACGCGCGCTCGCCGCGGCACATGGAGATCGTCATCGTGCCCGATCCCGATCCGGGGGAGTACCGCTCACAGATGGAGGAGCGCATCGACGCGGTCGGCCCCGCGATCGTCCTGGATCTATCCGACGGGCAGCTGGCCGACGCGCGGCTGACGCTGAAGGCCTATGAGCGGGAAGTATCCGAGTACCGGCGCATCGCGCAGTCGGTGATCGACCGGTTCGCGGCGGAGCTGGCGCGCCGCTACCGTGAGGGGCAGGCAACCGTCGACGATCTGCTCAATGAGGAGCAGAAGATGGAGTAACACCGCACATGACCGCACAGGGAGTCGTCCCCCTCGCCGAGATAGTCCGTTCCGGGTTCACCGAGGGGTGGCACGACGGCCGCCTGGTGGCCCTGGCCGCCGACGGCAGCGTCGAGTTCGCCTACGGGGACGTGGAGGCGGTGATGATGCCGCGGTCCAGCAACAAACCGATGCAGGCGGTCGCCATGCTGGAGAACGGCCTGGACCTGACCGGCGAACTCCTGGCGCTGGCCGCGGCCTCGCACGCCGGCGAGCCCTTCCACCTGGAGGGCGTGCGCAAGATCCTGGCCGGTGCGGGCCTGGACGAGCGGATGCTGGCCTGCCCGCCGGACTGGCCGCTGGCCGAGCAGGCGAAGCTGGCCCTGGTCCGGGCCGGCGGCGACAAGCAGCGCGTCACCATGAACTGCTCCGGCAAGCACGCCGCGATGCTCGCCACGTGTGTGGTCAATCACTGGCCGACCGCCGACTACCTCGCCCCGGACCACCCGATGCAGCGCGCCTCCCGGGCCGCGGTCGAGCGGCTGTCCGGCGAGCAGGTCCACCACGACGCCGTCGACGGCTGCGGCGCCCCGCTGTACGGCATCTCGCTCGTCGGCCTGGCCCGCGCCTTCCGCACCGCCGTCCTGGCCGCCCCGGCCAGCCCCGAGCGCCGCGTCGCCGACGCCATGCGCGCGCACCCCGAGTACGTCTCCGGCACCGACCGCCTCGACACCGACTTCATGGCCGGCGTCCCCGGGCTGCTGGCCAAGGGCGGCGCCGAGGGCGTGCAGGCGGTGGCGCTGCCCGACGGCCGCGCGGTCGCGCTCAAGGTCGGCGACGGCGACCACGAGCGCCGCGCCGTGGGCCCGGTGCTGGTCGCCGCGCTGCGCCGGCTCGGCGTCGAGGCCCCGGTGCTCAGCCGGTACGCCGAGTCCCCGCTGCTGGGCGGCGGGCACCCGGTCGGCGCCGTGCGCTCGGCGATCTAGGACCCCGTCCGGGCGGTTCCGGGCGGCTCCCAGCGATTCCAGGCGGGGCGCTCCATGACGGGCGCTCCGCCGGTTTCACGCTTAGGCTCGCGACCATGACCGAGTCGCCATGGACCCCGACGGAAGTCCTCCCCGCCATCCCCTACGAGGAGTGGCGTCCCACGCGGGAAACCCTGCACCGCTATCTCCAGATCGTCGGCAAGATCGCCCTCGCGCGGGGCATCCGCCGCAACCACTGGTGGCACATGACGCTGCGGAACCAGCCGCGCGGCTGGTCCACCGTCGAACTCGGCACGGCGCAACAGGGCCCGCTGTTCACCTGTGAATTCGACTTCTTCGACCATGTCCTGCGCATCGACACCGACCACGGTGGCCAGGCGTTGGTGCCGCTGACGGACCAGACGGTCGCGTCCTTCTACAGCCAGACTCAGGACGCTCTGCGTGCGCTGGACGTCGATCCGTATATAGCGCATCCGTACCCTTATGACCTCCCGGACAAAGAGCGTCCGTTCGCGGAAGACACGGAACACAAGATCTATGTGCCGGAACACGCGCACCGAGCCTTCAAGGTCTACAGCCAGGTGGGCCGCATCCTGGAGGAGTTCAGCGCGGCCTTCTCCGGCAAGGTCAGCCCGGTCCAGGTCTTCTGGCACACGTTCGACATCGCGACCCAGCGCTATTCGCCGCGCCACATCCCCACGCCGGACGGCATGGACGAGGCGACCCGCGAGTCCTACTCCCGGGAGCAGATCAGCTCCGGGTTCTGGTACGGCGACCCCGACACCCCGGAGCCCACGTTCTACTCCTATACGTATCCCGAGCCCAAGGGCATCGAGGAGAAGACGCTGCGTCCCGAGGCCGCTCGGTGGGTCACGGCGCGCGGGAGCCATACCGCGTACTACTCCTATGACGCGGCGCGTATGGAGGACGACCCAGTGGGCTGCGCGCTGGCCTTCTACGAGTCCGCATACGAGGCCGGAGCGGAACTCGCGGACTGGGACCACGCGGCGCTGGCGTGCTGGGACGGCATCACCGATCCGCTGCTGCGCAGCAAAGAGCCGCTCGGACGGCACTGGCCCGAGCGGCCCTAAGCGTTTGTCTACTTAAGCGGATTCCGCTTAAGCGTTGTCTCCCTGAGAGGCTTCCAGAGGTAGAGCGTCAGCCGCCCCACACCCACCACTTCGCCGACTTCGTCATGTACTTCGTCCGGAAGTCGGGGTCGGCGACCGCCGGGTTGTCGTCCACGACGTAGACGATCACCTGGTTCCACTGGCCCTTGGTCAGCGGCGCGGTGGTCAGGTCCAGGCTGGTCTTGCCGCGCGACCCGTTGACCGCGGTGCCGTTGACGCCCCAGAACACCGTGTAGTTCGCGCCGACCAGCGGGATCAGGTTGGCGGTGAGGGTGACGCCGTTCTTCGCGGTGATCCCGGACGCGGTCGCGGCCGGCGTCACCGAGTCGATCGGGTTGATCGAGCCCTTGCCGGACTTGCTCAGGTAGAAGGACTCGATCAGGGCCTCGATCGACGGCGGATTGAACGGCTTGCCCAGGCTCCGCATTTCCGAGTCCTGGGAGGGCCGGTTGAAGCCGTGGGCGTAGTAGTTCGCGCCGTCGTAGGCGCCGACGGTGCTGCCGTCGCCGCTCGGCTTGCCGATCCAGCGCCACCACTTGGTGTGGTTGGCCGTCATGGCCGCCGCCGACTGCGAGGTGATGTTCGGCAGGTCCGAGTCGCTGCCGCCGGCGGTGTCGTAGGGGACGTCGTACTCGTCGCCGAGGCCGGCGAGGGTGTGCGCCATCTCGTGCACGATCACGCCGTCGGACAGCGAGTTCTCGCCGGCCAGCGTGGTGATCGCGCCGCCGGCGCCGCCGTAGGTGGCGGTGTGTGCGAGCGAGACCACGTGGTTGATGCCGGGCACCAGGTTGGCGTAGGCGTTGGCGGACTTGGTGTCCACGCACAGCAGCCGCTCGATGTTGTGGCACCAGAAGTGCATGCCCAGCGGCGTCTGCTTGGCCACGCCGTCGGTCGGGTCGTTGGAGATGCCCGAGACCGGGGAGGCGATCTCGACGCGCGAGGCGTCGAAGAAGTTCTGGTAGGTCTTGTAGGGCTCGTAGTTCATCAGCGCCTGCCAGGCGGCCTCGGCCGACCGCGCGAAGGCCGGGGTCTCCGAGGCGAGGTAGCCGTCGCCGACGAAGACCAGGTCGATCCGGTTGTCGTGGCGGCCGTTGTCGTGCATCGGGATCAGCACCGGGGTGCTGGCCGTGGGCAGTCCGCTGGTGGCCAGGCGCAGGTCGGACGGCACCGGCAGCGCCGAGGGCGCCTGGTCGGCGGCCCCGGGGCGCAGCGTGATGCTGCCGTCCGGCAGGAACGTCTCGTACACCCCGTCGCCGCGGTCCTCGGCGTTGGGCGTCCCGCCGAACCGGAACGCGCCGGCCGAGGCCGGCCCGGCGGCGGTGGCGGCCAGCAGGCAGACGCCGAGCGTGGCGGACAGCAGGGCGACGGCCGCGGCCCGGCGGGGCGCGCGGCGGCGGGGGGAGTCGTGGCGGGCGTCAGTCGTGTGACGGAGCATGCGGCCATTCAAACTCCGCATTTCGTCCGGAAACGCGCGGGTCAGTCACCGACACGGCTGAAGACGGCGGACATTCATCCTTTTGGCGGCAGGAATGCAGGTCGCCGTGCCGGGCCCGGCGAAGCTGTGGGGCATGACTCTGCGAAACCTTCCTGTGGCCTTCGCGACTCTGGCCTTCGCGGCCGTCGCCGGTGCGGCTGGCGCCGTCCCCGCCCACGCCTCCACCCCCGCCTACACCGACTACGGTCAGATCCAGCTGACCGTGACCCACCACGGTCCGATCTTCACCGACAACAACGGCCTGGGCTACGACATCGTCGTGACGAACAACGGCCCGAACACCGCCACCGGCGTGGTGGTGCGCACGACGGGCTACGACTGCGAGGCGAACGCGCAGTCGAAGGAGGACTGCAAGCCGATCCCGGACCGCTTCGACCCCTCGAAGCCCATGGACTTCGAGACCGCCCTGGGCTCGATGCCGGCCGGCGGGCACGCGGAGTTCCCGGTGGTCACCACCATCCCGGACGAGAACGCCGGCTTCATCCGCACCACGACCGAGGTCGTGCGCGCCGACCAGTACGACACCGCGTCCTCGCCCGGGACGTGCGAAAGCGGCTGGCAGCCGCAGCCGGACTGCATGTCGGACGTCGTCGACCTGAGCAAGTGAGCTGATCGAGCGGGCCTGATCAGGGACCGCACGCGGCGGCGCGCGCCAGCAGGAGCGCGCGCTCCCGCGTGTTCGCGGTCAACGCGGCGGCGCGCTCGAACTCCTCCCGCGCCTCCGCCTGAGCAAGTGAGCTGATCGAGCGGGCCTGATCAGGGACCGCATGCGGCGGCGCGCGCCAGCAGGAGCGCGCGCTCCCGCGTGTTCGCGGTCAACGCGGCGGCGCGCTCGAACTCCTCCCGCGCCTCCGCGCGCCGGCCGAGCCGGACCAGCAGGTCGCCGCGTACGCCGGGCAGCAGGTGGTAGCCCCGCATGGCGCGCAGGCCGGTGAGCGCGTCGGTGATCGCCAGGCCGGCTTCCGGGCCTTCGGCCATCCCGACCGCGACCGCGCGGTTCAGCTCCACGACCGGGGACCGGGTCTGCTGCACCAGCCGCTGATAGAGGTCGGCGATGAGCCGCCAGTCGGTGTCCTCGGCGGAGCGGGCCCGGGCGTGACACGCGGCGAGTGCGGCCTGCAGGTGATACGTGCCCGGCTCGACGGCCGCAGGGCTTTGCGAATCCGCCGAGTGCCCTGCGGCTTCGGCAGTCGCTCCTGTCGCCGCCGCGACTTCCGCCTCGAACGCCCGGTCGGCGCGGAGCAGCGCGGCCAGCCCGCGCTCGATCTGCAGCCGGTCCCACTTCGTCCGGTCCTGGTCCAGGAGCAGCACCGGCTCCCCGTCGGGCCCGGTCCGGGCGTGCCGCCGCGAGTCCTGGATCTCCATCAGCGCTGTCAGCGCGTGCACCTCCGGCTCGGCCGGCATCAGCCCGGCCAGCACGCGTCCCAGCCGCAGCGCCTCGGCGCACAGGTCGGCGCGCAGCCAGTCGTCGCCGGCGGTGGCGGCGTAGCCCTCGTTGAAGATCAGGTAGACGACCTCCAGCACCGAGGCCAGGCGCCGGCGGCGCTCGGGGCCGTCGGGGACCTCGAACGCCACCCCGGCGTCGGCCAGCGCGCGCTTCGCCCGCACGACGCGCTGCGCGGCCGTGGCCTCCGGGACCAGGAACGCGCGCGCGATCTCGGCGGTGGTCAGGCCGCCGAGGACGCGCAGCGTCAGCGCCACCCGGGCCTCCGCCGAGAGCACCGGGTGGCAGGCGGTGAAGACCAGGCGCAGGAGGTCGTCGTCGATGGCGGTGTCGGACAGCGCGGCGTCCACCGCGTCCAGGACCGTGTCGTCCTGGTGGCCCTCGCCGTCGATCTCCAGCTCGCGGCCGAGCTCGCCGACCTTGCGGCGCAGCGTCTCGGCCCGCCGGAAGTGGTCCACCGCCCGCCGCTTGCCGACCGCGGTCAGCCAGGCGCCGGGGTTGGCCGGCACCCCCTCGGCCGGCCACTGCTCCAGCGCCGCGACCAGCGCGTCCTGCGCCAGTTCCTCGGCCAGCCCCAGATCACCGGTGTAGCGGGCCAGGGTGGCCACGACCCGGGCCGCCTCCAGCCGCCACACCGCCTCGACGGTCTCGACGGTCTCGGTCGCCTGCGCCATATCGCCAGTCTGGCAGCCCTTCTGGGCTGCGCGAACCGTCTACTGGTCGAGCTGCTGCCGCAGCTGCTGCTGGGCTTCGAGCAGCTCCGGCGAGAACTCCAGCTCGAGCTCGTCCATCGAGCCGATCGGCCGCACCTCCAGCGTCACCCCGCCGCCGAACGGCGCGCGCTTCACCCACTCCAGCGCCTCCTGCAGCGAGGAGCACTCAAGCAGCCAGTATCCGGCGATGATCTCCTTGGCCTCGGTGAACGGCCCGTCGATGACCGTGCGCCGCTCGGTGTCGTCGAACCGCACCTTCGCGGCGGCCGAGGTCGGCTTCAGGCCCTCGGCGGCGAGCAGCACGCCGGCCTTCGCGAGCTGGTTGTTGTAGGCGGCCATCTCCTCGAACAGCTCGGTCGGCGGCAGCTCCCCGGCCTCGGATTCGGCACTGCCCGGTACCAGGACCATGAACTTCGGCATGGCGGTCGCTCCTCACGTCGTGGCTGGTCGGTCCAGCCTCTCTGACTGCGTCGGACGGCGCGCGGCGGGATCGACAAGAGCCGGAAGAATTTTTTCGGGCGCCCCGGAGCCCTTGATACCGAGACTCCCTAAGCCTAGGCTTCCTAGGTATGAGCCAGGACATGATGCGCGGACACCTCGACGGCCTGGTGCTCGCGGTGCTCGGCACCGGGCCGTCGCACGGCTACGGACTCATCGAGGCGCTGCGCGACCGTAGCGGCGGGGTCTTCGACCTGCCCGAGGGCTCGGTGTACCCGGCCCTGCACCGGCTGGAGCGGGCCGGCCTGGTCGCCAGCGGCTGGTCCGAGGTCGGTGGACGCCGGCGGCGGGTCTACAGCCTGACGGTCTCCGGCCGGCGCGCGGCCGAGGAGCGGCGCACCGAGTGGCGGTCGTTCTCGGCGGCGGTGGAGCGGGTGTTCGGCGTCGGCGACCGGGCCGAGGCCGGTCCGGCGGCCGGATTCGCGGACGGGGCGGTGCTGTGATGAGCGGCGGTGTGTGCGGCTGCGGCGCTTTCGGGAGCGCGATCTGGTGGTTCATCGGGAATCCCTGCGCGAACGGCGTGGACGGCGTGGACCGCGTCGAGCGCATGAGCCGCGTGGAGGTCGCGCGATGAGCTACCGCTCGATCGCGGCCTACACCGACGACCTGGCCTGGCGGCTCCGCGTCGGCACGCGCGGCCGGCGCCGCATCGTCAGCGAGGTCGCGGCGCATCTCGCCGATCTCGTCGCCGAGGAGGAGGCGGCCGGCCTCACGCCGCAGGCCGCGGCGCGCCGCGCGACCGTCCGCTTCGGCGCCCCGGAGGAACTGGCCGCGGAGTTCAACCACGACTGCGCGCTGCACAGCGCACGCGTCGCGGCGTGGGCGCTGGTGGCGTGCGTGGCGGCCGCGGTCGGCGCCGCCGGGCTCGCGAACCGGGGCGGGGCGCCGGCGGTGCCGTGGCCGGATCAGGCTGCGTACTTCGCCGTTCCCGTGCTGTTGGGGCAGGTGGCGGCGATGTGCGCCGGGACGGCGTTCCTCCTGGTGGTGCTCGCGCCTCGAGTGCTGGGCCGGACCCCGCAGAGCCTGGCGACGGCGGTTCGGGCGCAGGCCGTCGCGGTCCTGGCGTTGGCGCCGATCGCGGTGATCTCGGCCGGGAACATCGCCCGCGCCGCGTGGGACGTGGGTGCGATGTCGGCGCTGGTGGCGCTCGCCGTGCCGGTCGCTCTGGTCTTCAGCGTCCGTTCCGCGCTGCGCGCCGGGACGGTGTCCGGGGGCGGTTCGACCCTTGACGTGATCGCAGACTGCTGCGAGGCGCTGGCGCTGCGCTGGAGGTGGAGCACCCGGCTGTACGAGCTGGTGACCGACGTCTGGTCGGCGGCGGCCGCACGGATGCCGCGCCTGATGAGCTGGCTGGAGATGCGGCGGCATCCGTGGCGCTCGGCCGTCACCCTCTCGGTGGCGGCGGGGGTCGCGTTGAAGGCGCCGGATCTGGTGAAGGGCGACCTCGACGTGCCCGCCGCCGCGATCGAGACCGCGGCGGCGTTCCTCGGCTACTGCCTGTTCAGCGGCCTGCTCGGGCTGCGGACGCGTACCCCTCGCGACGCGGCGCGGGCCGAGGGTCTTGAGGCGGCGCGGGCGTAGCCGGCGTCCCGACGCGCCGCAGCACGACCACCGCGACCACCAGCGCCGCCGCCAGTAGGACGACGCCGATGGCGAACGCCACGTGGTAGCCGCTGCTCAGCGCCTCCGCCGGGGTACGGCCCGCGCCGAGCAGGTGGGCCGTGCGGCCGGCGGCCAGCGTGGACAGCACCGCGGCGCCGACGGCCGCCCCGACCTGCGCCGTCGTGTTGTAGAGGCCGGAGACCAGGCCGGCGTCCTGGTCTCGGGCGCCGGCCATGCCCAGGCCGGCCGTCGCGGGCATCGCCAGGCCGCCGCCGGCGATCAGCAGCATGGTCGGGAGCAGGTCGCGGACGTAGTCCGCGTGCGTCGGCATGCGGAGCAGCAGCGCGAGCGCGCCGGTGAGCATCGCCAGACCGGTGATCAGGATGCTGCGGGCGCCGAACCTCGCGATCAGGCGGGCCGAGACGCCCAGCGCCACGCCGCCGATCGCCACCGCCGCCGGGAGCATCGCCAGGCCGGTCTCGGTGGCGTCGTACCCGTCCACCTTCTGCATGTACTGCGCCACCATGATCTGGAAGGCGAACATCGCCGCGATCATCAGCATCTGCACGATGTTCGCACCGGCCACGCCGCGTGAGCGCAGGATCCGCAGCGGCATCAACGGATTCGCGGCGGTGGCCTGCCGGGCGAAGAACCCCGCGATCAGCAGCGCGGACAGCGCCGCCAGGCCCAGCGTGCGGGCCGAGCCCCAGCCGTGGTCCGCGGTGCCGATCACGGTGTAGATGCCGAGCATCAGGCCCCCGGTGACCAAAAGCGCACCGATCACGTCGACCCCGGCCCGCAGGCCCCGGCCCCGGTCCGCGGGGATCGCCTTCACGGCCGCGGCCAGCGTCAGCACACCGATCGGGATGTTGATCAGGAAGATCCAGTGCCAGCTCAGCGCATCGGTCAACACCCCGCCGAGCACCTGCCCGATCGAAGCGCCGGCAGCCCCGGTGAAGGCGAAGACCCCCAGCGCCTTGGCCCGCTCGCGCGGCTCGGTGAACAGCGTCACCAGGATGCCCAGGCTCACCGCCGAGGACGCCGCACCCCCGACCCCCTGCGCGAACCGCGCCGCGACCAGCATCGCCGGCGAGGTCGCAGCCCCGGCCACAGCGGAGGCGGCCAGGAAGAGCGCGATCCCGGCCAGGAACATCCGCTTGCGGCCGAGCAGATCGCCGAGCCGCCCGGCGAGGAGCAGCAGGCCGCCGAAGGCCAGCTGGTAGCTGTTCACCACCCAGCTCAGGCCGGCGGGGGAGAAGCCCAGGCGGGACTGGATGGCGGGCATGGCGACGGTGACGATGCTGCCGTCCAGGACCGCCATCAGGGCGCTGGCGGCGATCACGGCCAGCGCCAGGCGGGGGGTGGTGCCGGCGCGGGGTGTGGTGGGTGCGCCGGATGCGGGGGCGGCGGGGGATTCGGGTGATTCGGGGGACATGCGATCACTCCTGGACGCTGGGAGTCGGGACACGGCCGGGTGGCGGCTTGCTGAGCTGCCGGCTTGCCGAGCCGCCGGTCTGCCGAACTTTCCGGTTGTCGGAACTGGCGCGTTGGTGGGTCTGCTGAGCTGCCGAGCCGCCGAGCCGTACCGGTGCCGTCATGAATGACCGTAGCGGATAGTTCTGAAGCAGACAATCCTTCTCGGGAAGATCTGCTGCCGGAGTGCTCGCGGAGTAGACTGACGCCCATGACCTCCCTGGCCCCCGCGCGTTCCGCAGGCGCCGTCGCGTGCACGGCGCCCGACCTGTCCTTCCTGCTCGACCACACCTCCCATGTGCTGCGCACCAAGATGGCCGCGGCGCTGGCCGAGGTCGGCATGACCGCGCGCATGCACTGCGTGCTGGTCAAGGCGCTGGAGGAGGAGCGCACGCAGATCCAGATCGCCGAGATCGGCGACATGGACAAGACCACGATGGTGGTGACCGTCGACGCGCTGGAGAAGGCCGGCCTGGCCGAGCGGCGTCCCTCGGCGACGGACCGCAGGGCCCGGATCATCGCCGTCACCGATGCCGGCGCCGAGATGGCGAAGCGGACTCAGGAGATCGTCGACCGCGTGCACGCCGAGGCGATCGGTTCTCTGCCGGAGGAGATGCGCCCGGTGTTGCTGGAGGCGCTGAAGCTGCTGACCCGCGGTCACCTCGCGACGCCGGAGGAGAGTCCGGCGGGGGCTCGGCGCGCTCGGCAGGCGTGAGGATCCCGTAGGCAAACGGCTTGATCGCGAGGATTCGGAAGCGTTCGGCGGGTGCGCTGATACGTGCTCTGACCTGCTACTGAAGGAGTGGAGCGCCGCGGCGGGGGGCGTCCCAGGCCCGCCCACGCCGCGACGCTTGGAGTCATCAGAGCATGAGTCCGTTAAGCAGGCTTTAAAGGAGACCGTTCTGTGTCCATCGGCGGGAACACCGAACCGCCCGCCCAACGTGGCCGCTGCTCAGGGAGGAGGGCTGAGCGGCCTCGTCGGACGGGCGGTCCGGGTCTTGCATCCTGCATCCCACACCAGACGCCGCGAGCGGCATCTCCCACCGGTCCACTTTCCAGGGGGTCTCTTTAAATTTGACCCGACGCCCCGGTCCGAAAGGACCGGGGCCCAGCATGGCCGTCTCGTCAGCAGCCACACCGTCCGGGAGTCGGGCTCTCCCGGGTTTTTCGGGGGTGAGACAACTATGACCCGGCAGTCCCTCGGTTTCGCTGAGACCGCTGTGAGAAAACCCTGAGAAAAGAAATCGCAGGTCGAGGCCGGTGTGTTACCGAACGTATATCAACGCCGAAGAGCATCTGTTGAGGTGAGGAATCCGGCGATGAGTTCCCTGAGTTCGGTGCGATGGCCCCACAGCGCGCCGGCCTCGTCGAAGACGGTCATGCGAGCCGTCGGGAGGGCGTCGGCGACGCGGCGCGCGGCCTCGACCGGGTGCGCGGGGTCGCCCTCCTGGGCGATCACGAGGACCGAGACGCGGACGGCACGCAGCCGCTCCAGGCCCTCCGGATCCAGCGGCACGGCGGCGGCCAGCGGCAGCCAGCGCCGGGGGTCGCCGTCCTCGGCGATGAGTTCTTCGGCGCGGCGCGCGGCCCAGGCTTCGGCGACGCGGCTGCCGCGGACCGCGAGCGGCTGCGTGCGCAGCAGCGCTTCGGCGACGCCCGGGGCGTCCGCGGCGGCCAGCCGGTCGGCGAGGTCGCGGTGCGGGGCGACGGCTTCGGGACGGCGCGGGACGTCGGCGACGGCCGGCAGGTAGAGCACCACGCGCTCGAAGCGGTCGGGAGTCCGGCTCAGGATGCGCAGCAGCGTGGCCGCGCCGAGGGAGACGCCGAGGGCGGCGGTGGCGTGTTCGTGGTCGGCGACGGCCAGCGCGGCGGCGGCGAGGACGTCGTAGCCGAGCGGATCCGGCCCGGTGGAGCGGCCGTGGCCGGGGAGGTGCGCGAAGACCTTGCGGCCGGGGACACCGGAGGCCAGGGGGCGGGTGTCGTCGATGGAGCCGGCCAGGCCGTGGAGGAAGAGGGTGGTCGGCGGCGCCGGGGTGCCGCTGCCGGCGCCGGCGCACGCGTACTCGACGGTCCCGCCGCCGGCCGGGCCGGCGTAGGGCAGCGTCAGGGTCCTCACCAGGGGCCGTACGGGCCCTGGTTGCTGCCGCTCTTGCCGTTGCCGCCGGACACTTCCTTCAGCGCCGGGCGGACGTCGACCCAGTAGACCATCGCGACGACCACGCCGATGATCGTGAACAGCAGGCCCAGGATCAGGTTCGCGGCGATGGCCACGGTGAGGATGATCAGCCAGCCCGGCTTGGTGAGCTTGCCGGCGGCGCGGTAGGCGTCCTCGCGCCGCATGGCGGCGTCGACGAGGACGACGACCTGCCCGACCAGCACGGCCAGGGAGATGATGGCGAGGAAGCTGGAGAGACCGTCGCGCAGGGCGGAGCCGATCATGTCGCCGTCCTCCTTCTAGGGTTGCGGCCGGGAAGGCCTGCCGGTCGTTACGTTCAACGTACGCGACCGGCGGGCTCGTTCCCAGTCTCCTCGCGATCTACTGACGTTCGGCGATCCATGGCGGGCTGCCGGTCGCCGATCGCCGATCGCTGCGGCGCTCAGGCCTGGTCGGCCTTCTTGGCGGCGCTGCCGTTGGCGGAGCGGCGGGGCGTGGCCTTCTTGGCGGTGGTGCCGGCGGCCTTGGGCTTGGGCTGCTCGGCGGCGGCCTTCGGCGCGGCGGTCTCGGTCTTCGGGGCGGCGGTGGTGCTGGCGGGCTTGGCGGCGGCCTCGGTCTTCGGCTCGTCGTCCTCGATCACCACGACCGACTCGACCCGCACCGGCTCGGCGGCGCTGGTCTCCTGCACGGTGACGACCTCGACCTCGGTGACCCGGCCCGCGAGCACGCGCTCGACCACGGCCTTGCCCCGCTCGGAGTAGCCGTCGTAGGTCTCCACGGCCTTGCCCGCGACCTCCAGGGCCCGGCCGACCTGCATGAGCAGCAGGGTCTGGGCCTTCTCGCGCGCGGCCCGCAGGTCCGGCTCGGCGATGCGGTCGCGCAGCGACTTTGCGTCGTCCTGCAGCTGCCCCAGCGCGATCTTCGACTGCACGGTCTCGGCGACCCCGGCGACCTTCCCCGCGACGGAGGTGGCGACCTCGCCGGCCTTGCCCCCGGCCTCGGTCAGCAGCGAGGGGGCGTCCTTGAGCGCCGACACGGCGGCGTCCCCGACACCGGCGGCGAAGTAGAAGGGCTTGGGGTTGGTGACGGTGGTCGTCACGGTCTTGCGGGCGCTGTCCACGAGGTTCATGAGGATGCCTCTCGATTCACTGCTCGGTGAGCCCGGCCTTCGCCGGACCATGGGTGGTTTCGGTGGATTCGTCATCCTGGGCGGCCGGTTCACCGGACACCGCCGCATCCCGAGCGCTCTCAATACGGAAAGCCTCATAGATGTCGAGCAGTGCCCGCTTCTGCCGCGTGTTGAGCCACGGATCGCCCGCCACAGCGGAGCGCACATCATGGCCGTCGGTCGCCGCGTCCCCATCGACGTCGACGCCCCCGTCCAGCAACCCGGCCCGCACATAGAGCGTCTCGGCCGAGATCCGCAGCGCCTTGGCCAACTGCTGCAGGATCTCCGCACTGGGCTTCCGCAACCCCCGCTCGATCTGACTGAGGTAGGGATTCGACACCCCCGCGGCCTGCGCCAGCTGCCGCACGGAGTACTGCGCGTTGCGGCGCTGCTCGCGGATGTACTCGCCGAGCGGTCCGATCGGGATGGCTCCCAGGGGGTTGTGGGGCATGGGTTCAGGGTCGCATGCGGGTGCTTGCAATTGCAAGCGGGTGCTTGCTGGTGTGATGAGAGGCACGTCGTCGAGTTCGTATCTCAGTGCCCGTACGACGCCGGGCGCGTTCCGTAACCGCGCGACGACGGCCCAGCGTCCGCCACCTCTCCGCGACGGCAAAATCACCCAATCCCTGGCGGCATTTTTCCGGTGGTCGTCCCCTTGGCGGTGCTGTTCCGAGCGGCCTCGCGGGCCCGCCGGACCCCCTTCAGGGCCCCGGAAACCGCCCGAAATAAAGACGCCGATGCTGGCCACCCCCGCGCCATACGCCGCCGGATATGCCCCTGACCTGCGGTGCAGGGTCGGGCACCAGGGATCTACTACGATGCGTAGTCAGTTTTCTTATGTGGTTTTGACATCGGACATGCCACTCTGAGAGCCCTCCGAGGGAGCCCGACCCTCGGCGGTGTGCGAGTGCAGACCCGCGCGCCTGCCCGGCCCCGCTCCGTTCGCGTCCCCGCGTGATCGGTTGTGCGGGGCCGGGTTCTTTTTCGGCGCTTCTGCCGCCGCTTCGCGCCTGGCGTGTTCCTCCTCACACATGGCTGTCCCGTGGGGCTTCCTCGTACGGGTCGCCGCCCGTTGTGCGTGCTCAAGCAGCCCGTCTCACAGGTCAGTCGCGTCTGAACCCGCATCGGGTGCACCCCGTAAAGTCATCCGATGATCGGACCGCTGTGCGGTGCCCGCCCCCTGCCGGGAATGCGCCGCCGAGGTCCTGCCGTTGCATCGTTGTCGGCCACGGCCGCCGGCCACGTTCGCGTGGCCCGGTTGCGCGCCTGCGACGACGCCCCCGGATGGCCCCGATGTAGGAGGTAGAGCGCCGTGGAATCGCTGCCCAGGCGTGTGGCGCTCCTTTCCGTACACACCTCTCCGCTGCACCAGCCGGGTACCGGCGACGCGGGAGGGATGAACGTCTACATCGTCGAGCTCTCGCGGCGGCTGGCCGATCTGGGGATCGAGGTGGAGATCTTCACGCGGGCCACCACCGGCGCGCTGCCGCCGGCCGTGGACCTCGCGCCCGGGGTTCTGGTGCGGCACGTCACCGCCGGGCCCTACGAGGGCCTGTCCAAGGAGGACCTGCCGGGGCAGCTGTGCGCCTTCACCTCCGGCGTCCTGCGGACCGAGGCCATGCACGAGCCCGGCTACTACGACCTCATCCACTCCCACTACTGGCTCTCCGGCCAGGTGGGCTGGCTGGCCAAGGAGCGGTGGGGCGTCCCGCTCATCCACTCCATGCACACTCTGGGCAAGGTGAAGAACGCCGCGCTCGCGCTCGGTGACGACCCCGAGCCGACGGCCCGGCTGGTCGGCGAGGACCAGGTGGTGGACGCCGCCGACCGGCTGATCGCCAACACCGACCAGGAGGCCTCCGAGCTGGTGCGGCTCTACGGCGCCGATCCCGACCGGGTCTCGACCGTGAACCCCGGGGTGGACCTGGACCGCTTCCGTCCGGGGGACAAGCGGGCCGCGCGGGAGTCGGTGGGGCTGCCGTCGGACGCCTCGGTGCTGCTGTTCGTCGGCCGGATCCAGCCGCTGAAGGCCCCGGACGTGCTGCTGCGGACCGCCGCAGAGCTGATAGCGCGGGAGCCGGAGCGGCGCGAGAAGCTGGTCGTCGCGGTGGTCGGCGGGCCCAGCGGGTCCGGACTGGCCGAGCCCACACACCTGCACCGGCTGGCACGCCGGCTCGGCATCGCCGACGTGGTGCGCTTCGTGAAGCCGGTGGACCAGACCCGGCTGGCCGACTGGTACCGGGCCGCGGACATAGCGGTCGTGCCCTCCTACAGCGAGTCCTTCGGGCTGGTCGCGATCGAGGCCCAGGCCTGCGGCACGCCGGTGGTGGCCGCGCGGGTCGGCGGGCTGGCCACCGCGGTGGCCGACGGCCGCTCCGGCACGCTGGTCACCGGGCACGACCCCGGCGACTACGCCACCGCCACCGCCCGGCTGCTCGACGCGCCGCACCTGCTGGCCGACTACGGGGAGAACGCCGTCGAGCACGCGGCCCGCTTCGGCTGGTCGGCCACGGCGGCCGCGACCGCCGACGTCTACAGCCGCTCGATCGAGGATCTGCGCGCGCTCCGCTACCGGGAGTTGTGCGCCGGGCAGTAGCCAGCCGTAGGGCGGGAGTTGCCCGGCGCCGCGTCGGCAATAGGGTCGTCCCATGGGTGGTGATCGAGAAAGCCTCAAGGCCGCCGCGCGCGCGGCGGTCCGGGACGCGGTGGCCGACGCCGGAATCGAGTACGAGCAGCCTGACGAGAGCACGTTCGTCGTGAAGCTCCCCGGCGAGCACAAGCTGTGGACCACGTGCTCGCTGGTGGTCGGCGACCACACGCTGTCGCTCAACGCGTTCGTAGCGCGCCGTCCCGATGAGAACCACGAGGGCGTCTACCGCTGGCTCCTGGAGCGCAACACCCGCCTCGGCTCGCTGGCCTTCGCGCTGGACCGGCTCGGCGACGTCTACCTGGTGGGCCGGCTGCCGCTGGGCCTGATCACCGCCGAGACCGTGGACCAGCTGCTCGGCGAGGCGGTCGCGGCCTCCGACTCCTCCTTCGACCAGCTGCTGGAGCTGGGTTTCGCCTCGGCGATCCGCCGCGAGTGGGAGTGGCGCACCTCCCGCGGGGAGTCGCTGGCGAACCTCGCGGCGTTCCGCCATCTCATCGAGCGGACACCCGACACCCGGGACGAGAACGGCCCCACACCCCCGAAGTAGGCTGGCGCCATGACCGCCGAATACCGCCTCATCCTGCTCCGCCACGGCGAGAGCGAGTGGAACGCCAAGAACCTGTTCACCGGCTGGGTGGACGTCAACCTCAACGCCAAGGGCGAGGCCGAGGCCGTGCGCGGCGGCGAACTGCTGCGCGAGCACGACCTGCTGCCGGACGTGGTCCACACCTCGGTGCTCCGCCGCGCGATCCGCACCGCGAATCTGTCACTGGAGGCCGCCGACCGCCACTGGATCCCGGTGCGCCGCAGCTGGCGCCTCAACGAGCGGCACTACGGCGCGCTGCAGGGCAAGGACAAGGCCGCCACGCTGGCGGAGTTCGGCGAGGAGCAGTTCATGCTCTGGCGCCGCTCCTACGACGTCCCCCCGCCGCCGCTCGCGGTGGACGACAAGTACTCGCAGTACGACGACGCGCGCTACGCGGGCCTGCCGACCGAAATCCGTCCGCAGACCGAGTGCCTGAAGGACGTCGTCGAGCGCATGCTGCCGTACTGGTACGACGCGATCGTCCCGGACCTGCGCGGCGGCAACACCGTACTGGTGGCCGCGCACGGCAACTCGCTGCGCGCGCTGGTGAAGCACCTGGACGGCATCTCCGACGCGGACATCGCCGCCCTGAACATCCCCACCGGCATCCCGCTGCTCTACACGCTGGACGCCGACTTCCGGCCGACGAAGACCGGCGGCGAGTACCTGGACCCGGCGGCCGCGGCGGAGTCGATCGAGGCGGTCAAGAACCAGGGGAAGAAGTAGCGCGAGAAGTAGGTCTAACGGGTTCTGCTCTCACCGGGGTGGTTGCTCTCGGTGAGGGCAGTCAGTCCTTGACGTCGCACGCTACGATACTGATGAGTAGTGTGCGCAATCGACTACGCTGCGTGCTTGACGTGCTTACAGTGGAAGGTCACGGCCTTCGACTCGGGAAATCGCATGGGGTACTGGCAGCGACATAAAAAGGATCACGAAGAGGTCCTCGAGCTCTTTCATCGCAACGGGTGGACCATCAAGGATCCGCCCACGTACTACACGCTCAAATGCCCCTGCGGGGCGCACATGAGGTGGTATCACCTCACGCCGAGCGGGGCAAACTACGCTAAGAACGTGGTGAGCTGGGGTAAGCGTCAACCGTGCTGGAGGAACGTGCCATGAGCATCGAGATGCATTTGGGGCTGTCGTTCCGCGTAGACGGGCCCGGGACCGCTGAGGAGCTCGAACAGAGCGCCGGGAAGGTCATGGAGGCCCTTCTGGCGCTCGAAGACTGCAACTCTGAGTTGAGCGACGCCGGTGTGGCCATGGACGCCGACCAGATGATCGTCGAGGTTGAGCTCAGGGCATCCGGTTCGTCGGAACCGGAGTGCATCGAGCGAGCCTTGGCCGCGGTGCGGACCGCGATCCACGCTGCGGGACACGGCACGCCTGATTGGCAGGCTTCCAACCATTACGCGACGCCTGACATAAGCGCCGAGGGCACAACCGGCACTTACCGGCGCCTGCAGTTCACCGCGAGCGCTGAATAAATCGTTTGCCCCACCGGTGCCGCCGTGCGAGCCTGCACGGCGGCATTGTCGTTCTCTGGAAAGGCCACGGGCATGCGCCGACGTTTCGAAATCTCCGTTTCCCCCATGGATCGAGCTTTCGAGGACGCAACCAACCGTGCCCACTGTGAACATCGGAATCCTCGCGCATGTCGACGCGGGTAAGACCAGCCTGACCGAGCGCCTGCTCTTCGAGACCGGCGTTATCGGCCGGCTCGGCAGCGTGGACGCCGGGACCACCCAGACCGACCGGGGTGAGATCGAGCGGCGGCGGGGGATCACCATCAAGTCCGCGGTCGCCGCGCTTGGCGTCGGTGACCTGCGCGTCAACCTCATCGACACGCCCGGGCACTCCGACTTCGTCGCCGAGGTCGAGCGGGCGCTGGGGGTACTGGACGGCGCCGTGCTCGTGCTCTCGGCTGTCGAGGGGGTGCAGGCGCACACCCGGCGGCTGATGAAGACGCTGCGGCGGCTGCGGGTGCCGACGCTGCTGTTCGTGAACAAGATCGACCGGGTCGGTGCGCGGCACGAGGAGCTGCTCGCGGATGTGCGCAGGCTGCTGACGCCCGGCGCTGTCGCCGTGACCGCGGCCGAGGATGCCGGGACGAAGGCGGCGCGCGTGCGGCCCGCGGTCCTCGGCGCTGCCGATGCCGAGCGGCTGGCCGAACACGACGACGCCGTCCTGGCCGCGCTGGTCGACGACCGCTTCCCCGGTGAGTCCGAGCTGCGCGAAGCTCTGGCGCGCCAGACGGCGCTCGGCCGCGCGTACCCCGTCTACTTCGGCTCGGCGATCACCGGAGTCGGGGTCGCAGAGCTCATCGACGGTGTCCGTGACCTGTTGCCGCGCGCCGGCGGTGACGCCTACGGCGAGACCCGCGGCACGGTCTTCGCCATCGAGCGCGGACGTGCGGGGGAGAAGATCGCTTACGTGCGCGTGCGCAACGGCGTGCTCCGCGTCCGCGACCGCACCGAGTTCGGCACGATCACCGGCCTGCAGGTGGTCGGGCTCCAGGGCGCCGATGAGGCACGCCCCGGCGACATCGCGAAGGTCAGGGGACTGCCCGGGATCCGGGTCGGCGACCGCTTCGGATCCGCCGAGACCGGTCAAGCGGCAAACACTGCCACCACCACCAACACCGCCACCGACTTCGCCACCCCAAGCCTGGAAACCGTCGTCCGCGCAGCCGACGGCGACCGCACCCGCCTGCACGCCGCCCTGGTCGCCATGGCGGACCAGGATCCGCTGATCCGCACCCGCGCACTCCCCGGCGGCGAAAGCTCCGTGCTCCTCTACGGCGAGGTCCAGAAAGAGGTCATCGCCGCCACGCTGGCCGAGGAGTACGGCGTCCAAGCGCTCTTCGAACCCAGCCGCACCGTCTACACCGAGCGCCCCGTCGGCGTCGGCGAGTACCGCGAGGACATGACCCACGACCCGAGCACCCGCTTCCGCGCGACCCTCGGTTTCCGGGTCGCGCCGGGCCCGGCGGGCAGCGGGCGGGTGTTCCGCTACGAGACCGAGCTCGGCGCGCTGCCGCCGGTGTTCCACCGCGCCACCGAGGAGACCGTGCTGCGGGCGCTGGACCAGGGGCTCGACGGCTGGGAGGTGACGGACGTGGTGGTGACCATGGTGCACAGCGGTTTCTGCTCGGTCACCAGCGTCGCCGCCGACTTCCGGAAGCTCGCGCCGTTCGTGCTGATGCGGGCGCTGACCGAGGCCGGGACCGAGGTCCACGAGCCCTGCCACGCCTTCGAGCTCGACGTCCCGGCGGACACGGTCTCGGCGGTGTTGTCGGCGCTGATGGCGGCGGAGGCCGAGATCGAGGTGTCGGAGGGCGGGACCGCGTCCTGGTCCTTGCGCGGGAACCTGCCGGCGCGGACAGTTCAGGACGTCGAGAAGACGTTGCCCGCGCTCACGCGAGGCGAGGCGGTCTGGCTGTCGCAGGCGGCGGGGGAGCGGCCGGTGCGGAGCCGGCCGGCGGCCCGGGAGCGGACCGACGGGAACCCGGCCGAGCTCGGCGAGTACCTGCGTCACCTGGCGTTGGAGAAGGCGTAGTCGGAGAAGGCGTGGAGCCGCTGTGGGAGACCGCGTGGAGAAAGTACGGAGAGGCGCTAGAACCCCGAGCATGCAGACACCGGTTGTATCTGCGTGAGATCTCTCAGGAAAGGCACCAGCCCGGAGCATCAAGAGGAGTTCCGGGCCTTCGTCACGGGAAGTCAGGGCCACCTGAGGCGCTCGGCCTATGTGCTGTGCGGCGACTGGCACCTTGCCGAAGACCTCGTCCAGACCGCCTATCAGCGGATCTTCCGGGCCTGGCAGCGGGTGCGGCTGGTGGACATGCCGGACGCGTACGCGCGCCGCGTCGTCTACCGCTGCTACCTCGACAGCCGCAAGTGGCATCGGGAGGCGGCCTCGATCGAGGCGCTGGTCGACCGGCCGGTCCGGGAGGGCGACGCCGCGATGCGGCTGACCATCCTGGCGGCGCTGGCCGAGCTGGCCCCGCGCACCCGCGCGGTCGTCGCGCTGCGCTACTGGGAGGACCAGAGCGTCGAGCAGACGGCGGCCGCGCTGGACATGAGCCAGGGCACGGTCAAGAGCATGTCCGCGCGCGGGCTGGCACAGCTGCGCGTGCGGTTGGGCGACTTCGCGAGCCTGCTTCCCGACTCCGTAGAAACCAGGTGAGTTGGAAATGACACCAGCTAACTCAGAGAACCCAGAGAACACGGACCTGATGGTCCACGACATGATCGGCCGGCTCTTCGACGAGCCGGAGCCGATGCACCGCACCGACCTGGCCGACGGCGCGATCGCGCAGGGCATGGCGGTGACGCGCCGCCGGGGCTTCGCCGTCGCCGGGGCGACGCTGAGTGTGCTCGCGGTGATCGGCGGGGCGGTCGCGATGGCCGGCGGGGCGAACAACTCCGGAGGCGGCGGCGACTGGTCGATCAACACGGACTCCACGCCGCAGATCGCGCCGCAGGCTTACGACGATCCCGGCCCGACGTACGCGGACCGGCAGCGGGAGATCATCGAGCAGCTGCCGTCGGTGTTGCGCCCGTTGCTCCCGGCAGGGGTGACGGTGAGCCCGAATCAAACAGATGCCGCCGGTGGCTCGTCCATGCTGACCGGCGACTACGTGCCGACGATCGTGCTGCGCTCCGGAGGCGGCGACTACCCCCTGCACTTCGACATTTCCGACGACACAGGGTACGCCAGCGCTTTCGCGAGAGGGACTTCCCCGTCGATCGCAGTGGCCGGCGGCACGATCCGGGTCGCGGTGGTACCGAGCGGCACCGAGTCACCGCTGCACGGGTTCTCCGCGTGGTACGAATTCACACCCACCGGCTCCAAGCAGGTGTTCCACTTCTATCTCTACGGCTCCGGCAGTACCACGCCCATCAGCCCCACGGCTTTCCGGAAGATGGTGGAGTCGCCGGCGTTCGCCAAGCTCCGGCAGCTTCTCGACCCGTCGGTCCCGGCCTCGGCCGACGCGGTCCGGCAGCGGTTCGCCCTCGAGGCGAAGATCAACGCCGAGGCGGAGAAGGTCCTGCCGCCGGGATTCCGGCTGAAGTTCAACCCGGGCGCGCCCGGCGCGCTCGAACTCGTCGGCCCCGGCGGGGTCAACACTTTCGAGTGGTTCAGTCTCCTGGGCAAGGACCAGCAGATTTCCTGCCCGGCCCAGTCGCTGTGTTTCGTTCCGTACAGCGGCAACGGGATCGGAAGCACGGTCGGCCCCGACGGCAAGGCCCGGCTCGGTGTGTACGGGGGATGGACCGGGAAGTCCGCCGACTCGTCGGTCGTGATCCATGTCTTCGGCAAGTCGGAGCTGGGCACGTCGGTGGACCCGACGCAGATGGGCAAGCCCCTCGAGACCGCGCCTCAGGGTCCCGGGCTGACGCCGCAGCAGGCCATGGCGATCGTCAAGGCGCCGGGGGTGGCGAAGGTGATCGAGGACGTCACCAAGCTGGCCGGCTTGTACTGATTCGAGGGCTCTGGCCCTGGCCCTTGAGCCCGGTATCCGCTGACCAGCGAAAACACGGCTCCGGCCGGTCGTCGGCAACGACGACCGGCCGGAGCCGTCTGTGCTCGGTGCCCCAGACTCAGCTGACGGTCTCGGGGTGCTCGCCGGTCACCAGGAACACCATGCGCTTGGCCACCGACACCGCGTGGTCGGCGTACCGCTCGTAGTAGCGGCCGCACAGGGTGACGTCCACGGCGGTCTCGATGCCGTGCTTCCACTTGTCGTCCATCAGCGACTTGAACAGGCCGCGGTGCAGGCGGTCCATCTCGTCGTCCTCGGATTCCAGGGCCAGCGCGGCCTCGACGTCGCGGGCGGCGATGATCGAGCCGACCTTGGCGACCAGCTCGGAGGCGATGTCGCCCATCTCCACGATGGTGCCGCGGATCTCCGGCGGGATCGCCGACTGCGGGTAGCGGCGGCGGGCCACCTTGGCCACGTGCCGGGCCAGGTCGCCCATGCGCTCCAGGTCCGCGCTCATGCGCAGGCTGGTGATGATGGTGCGCAGGTCGCCGGCCACCGGCTGCTGGCGGGCCAGGAGGTCGAAGCTGTTGTCGTCCAGCGTGTGCTGGAGCTCGTCGACCTTGTCGTCGGCGTCGATCACGGACTCGGCCAGGGTCAGGTCCGCGTCCAGGAGCGCGGTGGTGGCCCGGGCCATGGCCGAGCCGACCAGCCGCGTCATCTCGACCAGGGTCTCGCTGATCGAGTCGAGCTCCTCGTGGAAGGCGTCGCGCATGGGGGTTACCGCTCCTGTCGTCGCGTGTGCTGGTGTTCTGCTGTGCGGACGCGGACTACTCTTCCCCGTCCAGGCATCCCGGGACAATGCCGCCGGTGAATCGACAGGGACCGGAAAGTGAACTCTTGGCCACGTCGGTACGGCGGAATGATCCGTGGGAGTTGTGCCGGTGCGAAGCGCCCTTACTGTTGGCTGTGTGAACGTCAATGCTGCGACCGCCGGGCTGGCCGCGCTGATCGGCCTGGGTACCGGGGTCAGCGGAGCTTTGGCCTTCCGGTTCAGTGAAAGGGAACGCGTGGGTCCACCCGAACCGCCGAGCGACGATCCGGTCCCGCCGGGCGTGGCCGGTGTCCTGCAGGTCCTGCGAAGCTCGGCCGTCGTACTGGACGCCAGTGACGCCGTCGTGAAGGCCTCTCCGGCAGCTTATGCCATGGGACTGGTCAAGTCCCGCTCTCTCACCTCGCCCGAGCTGCTCGACCTGGCCCGCCAGGTGCGCCGGGACGGCGAGATACGCCAGGTCGAGATGGACGTGCCGCACGGCGCGACCGCCGTGCTGCACTCCACCGTCCGGATCGCGCCGCTGGGCGCCACGCTGGTGCTGGTGCTGGTCGAGGACCGCACCGAGGCCCGGCGGGTGGACGAGGTGCGCCGGGACTTCGTGGCGAACGTCTCGCACGAGCTCAAGACCCCGGTCGGGGCGCTGTCGCTGCTGGCCGAGGCCGTGCAGTCGGCTTCCGACGACCCCGAGGCGGTCCGCCGCTTCGCGGCCCGGATGCAGCAGGAGTCGGCCCGGCTGACCTCGCTGATCCAGGACCTGATCGACCTGTCCCGGGTGCAGATCGACGCCCCGCTGTCCGCCTCGGCGGAGAAGGTGCGCGTCGCCGAGGTGGTGGCCGACGCCCTGGACCGCAGCTACGAGACGGCCGCGGCGCGCCGGATCGAGCTGGTCGCCGACGCCGAGGAAGACGTCGCGGTGCGCGGCGACCGGACCCAGCTGGCCGCGGCCCTGGGCAACCTGGTCGAGAACGCCGTGAACTACTCGCCGGACGACACCCGGGTCGCGGTGGCCGTCAAGCACAACGGCGACCGGGTCGAGATCGCGGTCACCGACCAGGGCATCGGGATACCCGAACGCGACCTGGAGCGGATCTTCGAGCGGTTCTACCGGGTCGACCCGGCGCGCTCGCGCGCCACCGGCGGTACCGGTCTGGGCCTGTCGATCGTCAAGCACATCGCGGCCACGCACGGCGGGGAGGTGTCGGTGTGGTCCTCCGAGGGGAACGGCTCCACCTTCACCCTGAAGCTCCCCGTCTGTGTCGAGGAACGCGATCTGGCACGGGCCGTGTGACGGCCGCGCTCCATGAACAACCAGTCATACAACGTGGGAGGACCCCAGTGACCCGTGTACTCGTGGTCGAGGACGAGGACTCGATCAGCGACCCCCTGTCCTACATGCTGCGCAACGAGGGCTTCGAGGTGGCGGTCGCCGACACCGGCCCGGCCGCGCTGGAGGAGTTCGACCGGCACGGCGCCGACCTGGTCCTGCTGGACCTGATGCTGCCGGGGCTGCCCGGCACCGAGGTCTGCCGCCAGATCCGGGCCAAGTCCAACGTCCCGGTGATCATGCTCACCGCCAAGGACAGCGAGATCGACAAGGTCGTCGGCCTGGAGCTGGGCGCCGACGACTACGTCACCAAGCCGTTCTCGGCCCGCGAGCTGGTGGCCCGCATCCGCGCGGTCCTGCGCCGCCAGGCCGCCAGCGACGAGCCGGACGGCGGCGCGCTGGAGGCCGGCCCGGTCCGCATGGACGTGGACCGGCACAAGGTGACCGTCGACGGCCGCCCGGTGGAGCTGCCGCTGAAGGAGTTCGAACTGCTGGAGATGCTGCTGCGCAACTCCGGCCGGGTGCTGACCCGCATGCAGCTGATCGACCGGGTCTGGGGCGCCGACTACGTCGGCGACACCAAGACGCTGGACGTGCACGTCAAGCGGCTGCGCGCGAAGATCGAGCCGGACCCGGGGACCCCGGTGCACCTGGTGACGGTGCGCGGGCTCGGGTACAAGTTCGAGGGCTGAACACACTGCGACGCCGAGCCGGCTCCAGCGCCGGGCTGATTCGACGACGCGGTGCGCGCCGGCCTCGGGGGCCGGCACGCGCGGTCGGGTGTGGAGTGTGGACACAGGGGCTCCGGTCTTCGACCGGGGCCCCTTCGGCCGTCTCGGGGCTTGCCTCAGCGCGTCGACATCGACGGCGGCGGGGTCGAGGGCCCGCCGCTCGGCCGCGATCCCATCACCGGGCCGGTCGGCGTGGTGCTGTGCGGCGGCGGGGGCGGTGCCGTGGTGGTCGACTTCGGCGTGGTCGGCTGCGGGTGGGTCGGCGCCGGGTCCTTCGAGGACGGCGGCGGGGTCGACTTGCTCGCCGACGACGACTGCGCCTGGGCGTCGTTGATGGAGCCGCCGCTGGGCCGGTCCCCGGGAGACGTGCCGCCCTGTGCCATCGGGGCTCCGCTGGGCCGGTCGGTGTCGCTGGAACCACTGCCGGCCCCGGTGGAGGAGATCACGGCGCTCTTCGTCAGCTGCCCGGGCGGCTGACTGGTGGTGCTGCTGCAGGCGGCGCAGACCAGGGCCGCCGCGACTGCGGTGGCGGCGGCCCTGGCCGGTGCTACGGTCCCCCGGATCGGCATGGATGCCACTGTAGCCAAGTGGACAGCCATGCGGGAGGACTCGTTTTCGTGCACGCGGTGTGCGGCGCGACCCCTCCACCGTATCCGGCCGGAGCGGCTTTTCGCTTGATAACAGGTGAAAATCAGGGGTTCTTCACTCGAAAGTGGGTTGTGCCCTGATGTAAGGCCGCGTCGATCCTACCGGGTGCGCGGCAGGGCGCGATCATGCGGGGTTCGGCGGGGTCCGAGGACGGTTCGGAAATGGTCCGGCAACGGTCCGGGGAGCGGCTTTCCGGCTGTCAGGGTTCTTTCCGGAAGAAGTCCCGCAATGCCGCGCCGACGCAGGCCACGATGATCAGGACCCCGACGGCGACCACGATCCCGGCCGCCGCGCCGTGCATAGAGAACTCCCGCGGCACCGCCGTCACGAAGGCGCCCGTGAGCGCGCCGACCATCGCCAGCGCGAGGTTGAAGGGGGTGCGGCCGTTGATCTGCCGCCGGCCGGCCGCCGGGTCGAAGCCCGGGCGCCGACCCGAAACCCGCCCGGCGCCGACGTTGCCCCCGGCGCCCCCAGCGCTCCCGGCCGGCCACGCATAAGGATCTGGATCCGGCGCCGGCGACTCCACCAACCGCTGCCCGCTCAGCGTCCGGAACATCTGCCCCCGGCTCAGCGTCCCGGCGTCGATGACCCGCACCGCCTCCGGCGGCGCCAGCTCCTGCACCGCCCGGTACACCGCGTCCAGCGCCGCCGACCCGTCGGCCTTCCGCGCCGGCTTCACGATCAGCAGCAACGCCGGCACGCTGTCCGGGAAGAGCGTCCACGCCGCCGTGATCCGCCCCGCACCGGCCGGCCGGGCGGCCCGCCGGATCCCGGCGAGGTAGGCGGTCACACGCGGCGGCGGTAAGTGGAAGGCGGCATCGGCCTCCGTCCCGTACGGGATCGGCCGCGGCCGCAGCTGGTCCAGCGCCGCCGCCGAGACCACCACCGGGTCCGCCGAAGCCTTGTCCACCAGCAGCCCGTGGTGCTCCGGCACCAGCGCCAGCACGGCGTCCGCCGCCCCCGGCGCCACCGGCCGCGCGCCTCCGGGGGCGTCCGCGAGGTCGATACTGGCCAGCGTGGACGCCACCACGTAGATCCCGGGCCCCGCCTCCGGATCCCGCACCACGACCGGCGCGCCGCCGCGCGTGGTCCACACCGTCAGCCGGGCCAGCGGGACCGGCGGTTCGGGACGCCAGAGGCGTTCGCCCGCTGCGCTCACGCCGGCTCCCTTCGGTCCCCTGGGCCCCGTCCGGTGGACGGCGGCTGTAACAGTGATATCAGGGGTGCCGGGGACTACGCGCGCGGGGCTGCACCAGGGGGCGGCACCGTCCAGGGAAGCCGAGGGAAGCCCGGGAAACGCGGGGAAGCGCGAATCGCCCGCGTGCCGTCGGACGGCGACGCGGGCGATCCTCCGACCGAGCCCGGCCGGCTCAGCCGTTGGTGCTCTGCCCCTCGGTGATCAGGATCGTCGTCGTGTTCGGCTGGCTCGTGATGGTCTGCGGCGGGCCCGGGGCGCCGTTCTGCGAGATGACCAGGGTCCAGGTCGTCGAGACGGAGATCGTGTAGGTCCCCGGGGCGGTGAACTGGAACCCGCACTTCGGGTCCGGCGACGCCGCCGTGCCCTTGTCCGGGGTGTATTCGTTGTCTGATGTGCAGTGCAGAGGCGTTCCCGGCGCGTCCTGGCCGCCGAGCTTGATCTGCCAGTCCGCGGAGACGAACGTCCGCGTGCCCACCACGTTCCCCGCGGACCGGGTCTGCGTGGAGGTGTCCAGAGCCTTGCTCCAGAACCAGATGTTCTGGTTCACGAAGCCGACTTTCCCCGCGCCGCCGGGTGGCGCCATCCCCAGGTCCGGCTTGTTGATCTGCAGCTCGTTCGTGATCCGCTCCACCGGATTCTGCCCGCCGCAGTATCCGACGCAAGGACCGATGATCTCCACCGCGCCGTTCATCGTCGGCGGGTTGTACGGGGGGTGGCAGTCCTCCCACTGCGCGCGGTTGGTCGACGGGTCGCTGCTGCCCCAGATCGGGTCGTCGGTGGCCGGCTGCGGGACGACCGGCGTGATGTAGCACCCGCCGCTGAACGACCAGATGCCGATGTCGCACTGGTAGCTGACGCCGTTCCAGACGAGGGTGCCGTCGGATTTGCAGACGATGTTGGTGCCGTCCCCGTTGCCGCCGCCACCTCCGCCGCCCTTGGAACCGTCGATCTCGCAGAGGGTCTGTCCGTTGCGGGTCTCCACGACGGCGTCGCAGCCGCCGGTGCCGTCCGCGTGCACGGGGCGGGGAGCGGCGGAGGTGGCGACCATCAGGGCGGCGGTCAGGGCGAACACCGCGACCGCCGCGGTCAGCAGCCGTCTCATCACACTGAACATGGCGTGGTCTCCGGAGTCACGGCGTTGACGCGCCACTTGCCGTCAGCACCTCGGTGGACCTTGTAGATGTCCGGGGTCGCGGTTTTCGGGGCGGGGGCGAGGATCTGGCCCTTCTTCGGCCCGTACGAGCTGTACATCGGCAACTTCGAGTCGTCCGTGCACGTCGTGATCGTCACGATCGGCGGGGTCCCGCCGTCCTTCGTGACCCCGGTGACCTTGACGATCTCCGGCCCGCGCGAGATCAGGCTGTCCTGGCGTTCCTGGGTGACGAAGTTGTTCGCCAGGGACAGCACGTTGCCGTCGGTGTAGGTGACGAGGTTGCTGTCGTACTGCACTTTGATCGCCATCTGGTAGGAGATCGCCGCGTAGTTCTGGAAGGCCTTCAACGCCGCCGCGATGTCGGCGTCGCCGGGGACCGAGGCCGAGTAGGACCACTCGCCGTTCGACGACGTGACGCTCGTCGGCGCCGGAGCCGCGGAACTGCTGCTCGCCGCGGAGCTCGCTGAGCTGGAGCTGCTGATGGTGGCGCCGGTGGGAGTGGCCGGGGCGCCGGTGGACGTGGTTCCGGTGGCGCTCCCGCCGACCGGTCCCAAAGCGGCAGGCTTCTGCGCGCTGGAACAACCAGCCAGCAGCAGACAAGCCCCGAACGCCCCCATGAGGCCCTTGTATACCCTGTCCCGCTTCATGAGCACCATCCCTGCGTTCCCCCAAGTCATCCCGTTGCAGTCATCCCGTTGTCGCGGCTCGGCCGCCTGTCTCGGATTCCGGACCCGGCCCGGCCTAGACGCCGACGGCCACGGCCCCGCGTCCCTCGCGCCAGCTCGGCAGCAGCTCGTCCACCAGCGCTTCGGTCTTCGGATGCAGACCGCGCTCGCCGTGGACCGCCCGGGTCTGCGCCTCGACCGTCGCGATCACCTCGCGCAGCCGCTGCTCGTCGCCGGTGGCGTGGGTCGCGCGCAGCAGGGCGCGGCACAGTTCTTCGTCGGAGGGCGAGCCGCGCATTCCGCTGCGGACCGCGTCGATCGCGCCCTCGGCGTCGCCGAGCGACAGCCGCAGCTCGCACAGTTCGACCGCGGTGTCCGCGATCAGCGCCGGCACCTCGGCCTCCACCGACTCGTACGCCAGCCAGCCGTAGCGGCTTGTTTCCCGGTGCGCCAGCAGCGGTCCGCGGACCAGCCCGAGGGCCTGGCCGAGGACCTGGTCGCGGTTCTTCGCGTCCTGATACCGCGGGTCGGCGTCGGCCAGGGCGCGCATGTTCTTGAACATCTCCCAGTCGCTGCGCACGCTCTGCGAGACGGTCAGGCGGCCGTCGGGCAGGGTCACAAGGTTCGGGGAGCCGTCCGGGGCCACGCCGAGCCAGGTGCCCACGCGGTGCAGGACCTGGTCGCCGACCTCGTTCGTGGCGCCGCGCGGGAACAGCGCCGAGGTGAGCACTCGGGGATGGACGCCGTCGCGGTGCAGCATCAGGAAGGTCAGGGCCTCGGCGGCCTGGTCGACGCGGTCCTCGTCCAGGTCTCCGTACGCGCCGGTGACCTCCAGGTCGCCCAGCAGGCGCACGGAGACCGTCGGCGTCAGGCGGAGCTGCGCCTCCAGGACCGCGGCTTCGGCGGTCAGCGGCAGGATCGGCTCGCCGTCCAGGTCCCGGGTGGCCTCGAAGAGCGCCAGGACCGACCGGTACTGGTCGTCCGGCAGGCGCTGGGCCGCCACGTCCAGGTCGAGCGCCGGCAGCCGGAGCCGGCCGGCGGCGTCGACGGTGGCCGTCCAGGTGGCGCCCGGGACGTCGCCGGCGATCAGGTAGCCGATGCCCACGCGCGCCGGGTCGCCGATGACCGCGGCCAGGCGGGCCGCGGTCGGCCCGGAGACCGGGGCCGCGCAGATGATGAAGTGCGGCGGCCAGCCCGCGCCGCCGACCATGCCCAGGCGGCCGCCCAGCACCGAGTCCAGACCGGCCTCGGACAGGCCGCGGCGGCGCTCGGCGAGTTCGGTCTCCAGGCCGGGGAGCACTTCCTCCAGGGACCGCGTCTGGTGCACGCGGCCCGGGGCCAGCGTCGTCAGGTCGCCGGCGAAGCCCACGAGCGTCACCGTCATCTTGTCCGACCAGGTGTTGGTCAGCAGCTCCACGGCCATCGCGGCGAGCACCGCGCGGCGCATGGCGTCGTCGCCGCCGACCGAGATCACGCCGCACGAGGCTTCCAGGTCCAGCAGCACGCGGGTGGCCGCGTCCGGGCCGACCGCGCCGACCGTCACCAGCCCCGGACACGGCGCCACGGCCGCCTCCACGACGCGCTTGGCGACCGTGCCGACGTCCGTGCGGGCCACCCACCAGGCGAGCCCGTCCGGCCGGGTGTGCCAGGGCTGCGGGGCGGCCGGCGCGGGCTCGGCCAGCCGGAGTTCGAGGCCTGATTCGGTCAGGTTCGCCATCCGCACGGCGGGCAGCGGCCGGCCGGCGGTGGCCAGCGACGCCGACAGCTCGCGCAGCGCCTGGTTCAGGAAGCGCACGTCGGCCACCCCGGCGCCGAGCCGGATCGCCTCCTCCGCGCCCGCGGCGTCGCCGGGGCCGGACAGCCGCCGGCCGGCGGCGCGGTTCCACAGCTGACGGGTCCGGTTGCGGGTCAGCGCGCCGAGCAGCCCGGCGGCCAGCAACGGCGCGGAGACCAGCTCCAGGGGCAGGCGGTAGGGCGACTGGTCGCCGGCCGGTGCCTGCTCGTGGTGGGCCGGGCCGTTGGTGTGCGTGTGCGTCGGCGACGCCGAGGACTGGTGCGGCGTCTGCGGCGTCTGCGGCGACTGTGGTGGCTGCTTCGGCTGCGGTGTCTGGTGGGTCTGCGTGTTCTGCGTGTTCTGCGACAGGCTCCCGGCGATGATCTGGACCGCGTCCGAACGCTGCCCGGAGCCGTCTCCGGCGTGCTGGGCGACTTCGCCGGCGACCCGGCCGGCCGAATCGGTGGCGTCGGTCACGGCGGCCAGGTTCATGGTCTGTTCCGTGGCGGAGACGTCGTTGTTCGTCGCGTCGAGCGCGCCGGCCGGGGCGCCTTGCCGCTGCGGAGACCTGCCGGTGTCCGTCGGCGTCTGCATCGGCGCCTGTGGCTGTGCCTGGGCCTGAACCGGTGCCGCCGGATCGCCGACCAGATCCCCGCCGACCGCGTCGGCCGGCATCTCCAGGATCCAGCCCGGCCGGATCAGCGAGGCCTTCGTCAGCGTCGAGCCGTCCGGCTGCACCCGGTCCTTGTTGAGCTCGTAGATCTCCTGGTACCTGCGGCCGTCGCCGAGGTGCCGCTGCGCGATCTCCCACAGCGAGTCGTGGTGCCGGCCGGCCGGGGGCTGCACGCGGTAGAACTTCGTCGCGCCCTTTACCGGGGTGCCCTTCGAATCGGCCGTGGTGCGGGCGTCGATGCTCGTCGCGGTGCGGGCGGCCGGGCCCGAGGGCACCGGGGCGTCGGCGCGGGTGCCGTGTTGCAGGACCTGGGTCGCGACGGTCGGCGCGCGGTGCGGGCCGTCGTCGGGGGTGCGGCCGAGCGAGGACAGGCCGGGGGCGAAGGACGCGGCGGAGGCGGTGATCAGCAGGACCGCGGCGACCAGCTGGCGGGCCAGGATCTGGCTGCCGCCGGACAGCGGCACGTGGCTGGGCATCCCGATGCCGCGCGCGGCGGCCAGCGCCTCGACGAGCACGCACGCCGAGAACTGCGCCCACGCCAGCCAGACCAGGACCGCCAGCACGTTGGTGAACGTCTTGGTGTCGATCGTGGCGTTGAGCAGGCCGCCGGAGGGCATCTTGTGCGGCAGGGGCCAGCCGACGAAGTACGCCAGGGCCAGCGGCACGCCGATCACCAGCGCCAGCAACGCCAACAGCGCGCCCAGGCCGGTGATCACGTCCGCGGCGCTGCGCTGCCGCTTCAGCGCGACCGGAGCCTGCCGCGCCTGCGCCTGCGCCAAGCCCGGCGGCGGTCCCTGCGGCGCGAGGTACTGCCGGTCCGAGTCGTGCACCATGCGTCCGCGCCCCCTTTCCTGCGTCTGCTACTTCGGGATGACCGGTGTCGCAGATCCCGTCCCGGTGACAGTACTGTCACCTTTGAGGGCGAAACCGACGAACAGCGGCTTGTACTGCATTTGTAGTGTGACCGTTATCCGGGGGTTGACGTACAGGTTCTGTGGCGTCGGATTCCCGGTGACTTGGCACGACGTGATCGTGGTGTTCGGTATCTGGTTGTCAAGCAGGTACTGCTGCGCGTCCGGGACGCAGTCCCCGGTCTTCGGGTCGACGTTGACCTTGATGCCGGGGTACTCGCCGTTCGGCCCGCGCGTGTTGTACGTCTTGAGCCAGCCCTGGTCGATGTCCTGCGCGACCCGCCGCGCCGCCTGGTCGGCGTAGTCAGAGGCCTGGGTGCGGTCGGAGATCAGCAGGCCGACGTCCACCAGGAACGCCATCAGCAGCACCACGACCGGTGCCCAGATGACCACGGCCATGGCCAGCGACCCGCGGTCGTCGCGCAGGTTCTCGCGAAGCGTGTCCAGACGGCTCCCCATCAGTGCCCCGCGGGTTTGGTCGGGGGCGAGGTGGTCGGGGCCGTGGTCGAGGGCTTGGTCGGATTGTCCGTGCCCGTGCCCGTGCCGGTGCCCGTACCGGTCGGCGTCGGCGGGGTCGGCCCTTGCGTCGTGCCGGTCGGCGTCGGTGCCGGCGGGGTCGGGGTCGGCGGCCCGCCGATCGTGGTGGTGATGGTGATGCCGCCGGTCGGCAGGGACGGGGTGAGCCAGGTCGGCGCCGAGAACTGGGTGCTGGTCGGGCTCGGCGTCGTCGTCGTGGGCTGCGGCCCCGGCGCGGTGGAGGTCGGCACGGGCCCGGGATGGAAGTTCTGCAGCGGGTCGATCGGCGCGGCGAAGGTCTGGCTGAACGTCTGGTGCGCGCCGAACACTCCGAACCCGGACATGTCCACGGTGCACGCGACCGTCACCTTGTAGTAGCCGCCGCCGTCGGCCACCGGCGGGACGTAGGCGCTGGTGACCGTGGCAGAGCCCTGACACCGGTTGCCGAGGTCCGCGTCGGCCGCGGCCTGCGCCTGGGTCATCGCGTCCTGGCCGGTGCCCTGCAGCGAGCCGGCGCGGGCGGCGTCGCGGGCCGCGCCCTCGACCTCGCTGCGCACGTTGACCAGCACGCCGAGCGAGACGATCAACAGGATCAGCATCACGATCAGCGGCGCCATCAGCACGACCTCGACCGAGGACACCCCGGCGTCGCGGGCGCGGGCGCAGGCCGGGGCGTGGGCGCGGCCGGGGCGGCGGGCGTGGTGCGCGCGGCGGCTCACGGGTGCCTCACCGGCTGCTCCAGCGGGCCGCCGGCGTGCACGTCGATGGTCAGGCCGAAGCCGGGGAACACCGAGGGCACGTCCGAGTGCAGGGTCACGGTGACCAGCGAGATCTTGCAGTCGGCGTTCAGGCCCGGGTCCAGCGTGAAGCTGGACTTCACCACCGGCTTGAGGACCAACTGCCCGCCGAGGTTCTGCGCCCGGGAGACCGCGGCGTTCGCCGCGTCCTGCTGCCAGGTGCCGGTCGTGGAGTCACAGCCCTGGGCGGCCGCCTCCTCGCGCGCCGTCCGGGCCCCGTCCTGCACCGCGGCGGTGGCGGCCTGCTTGGCGAACAGGAACAGCGCGAACTGCACCGTCAGCATCAGCAGCAGGAACAGCAGCGGAGTGAGGACGACGAACTCGACCGCGGTCATGCCGCGGTCGTCGCGCAGCGAACGTCCGCCGCGCGACCCCGTCTCGTCCCGCACCCCGTGTGTCATGGACGCTCGTTACTTGGCGCAGCCGTTGCCGCCGGTGGTCCCGGTGGTGGTGCCCGCGGTCCCGCCGTTGCCGCCGCCGTTCCCGCCGCCGGTGACGCTGACGTTGGTGCCGGCGTTGTTGATCTGGTTGCAGGCGTCGTTGGCCTTGCCGGATATCGCCTTGCTGATGCCGTAGCCCACGCCGGCCACGATCGCCACCACGATGCCGGTGATGACGACCCACTCGACGGCGGACGCGCCGCGGTCGGAGGCCTTGCGGGGCGCGGCGGCGGCTTCCGCCACCACTACGGCGGCGTCGTCGGACCCCGTGGCAGAGCCCTGCGACGTCGCGACCACCTGCTGCCACGGCCGGACCGGGAACAGCTCCGCGTACTCGGTTCTGATGACCTGAGCGTTCATCTTCGTATTTCTCCTAGATAGAGCCCATGACCCGGGCCATCGCCGGGTACAGGAGGAAAACCATGAAGCCCGCGCACAGCAGCATCTGCGCCACGAGCATGGACTGGGACTTCGCGCCGGCCGCGCCCTCGATCTCGGACAGCTCGCGGTGCCGCATCGTCTCGGCGCGCGCGGACAGCGACTCGCGGACCTTGGCGCCGTCCTCGGCGACCAGGGCCAGCGCGGCCCCCAGGTCCTTGAGCTCGTCGATGTCCAGGGCGTCGCCGAGCTGGGACAGCGCGTTCCACTGCGAGATGCCGGTGACCCGGGCGTCGGTGAGCGCGTCGCGGATCCGGCGCAGCGCCCAGCCGTCGGAGACCTCGGCCGCCGCCATCAGCGCCTCGGGCAGGCCGCGGCCGCCGGCCAGGTTCATCGCCACCAGGTCCAGGTAGGCGCCGAGCACGCGGCGGAAGTCGCGGCGCTTCTCGGCGGCCTGGCCCTTGACCTCCAGGTCCGGCAGCAGGAAGAAGACCGCGCCGAACAGCAGCGCCAGCCACACCGGGATGGTCGGCGTCAGGTGCAGGCCGATGATGTAGAACGCGGCGAAGACGAACGGGCCGAAGATGACGCCGAACGCCGCCAGCAGCAGCTTGGTCGCCAGGAACTGCTCCACCGAGCGGTCCAGGATCGCCAGGTCCGCGCGCAGCGAGCGGATCTGCCAGCCCTGGCGGATGTAGAACTCGTTGACCGACGTGCCGAGTTCGTCGCGCAACCGGGCCAGGCGCTTGGGCGGCGCCTGCTCCTGCTGGGCGGTGTAGGCGGAGGAGGACTGCTGGCGCAGCGCGTCGATGCGCGCGATCGAGGCCATCGGGTCCGGCCTGCTCGGCATCAGGGCCCTGATCAGCAGGAACAGGCCCAGCCCGACCAGCGCCCCGGCCAGTACCTGGTACGTCACCGCTGCTCACCGCCTCGCTGCTCGGGCACCTGCGGGGCGTGCGCGCGCTGCAGGAAGCGCGCCGGGGTCTCGATCGAGGACAGCTTGCGCAGCCAGAAGAACCCGGCGGCGAACAGCGCGATCACCCCCAGCAGCACCAGCTGGCCGGTGGCCGTGCTGTAGGGCTGCACGAAGGACTTGTTGAAGACCGCCAGGCCCAGCACCACCGCGACCGACACCCCCACCACGATCTGCACGCTGCGCCGGGTCGAGCTGCGCTGGGCCATGACGCGCTGGCGCATGTCGACCTCCTCGCGGGAGGACTGCGCGAGCGCGCCGAGCACTTCGCGCAGGCCCGGTCCGCGCAGCCGGGAGTTCAGGATCAGCGCGGCGATGACCAGGTCGGCGGAGGCGTCGTTCATGTCGTCGGCGAAGTACTCCAGCGCCTGCGGCATCGGCATGCGGGCGCGCAGCCGGTCGACCAGCGTGTGCAGGTTCTCGCGGATCGCCGGGGACGCGGCGCGGGCCGTGGCCGGGATCGCCTGCTCCAGGCCGACCGCGCCGGCGATGGTGTCGCGCAGGCTCTCGGTCCAGGCGGCCAGCGCCTCGACCCGGGCCAGCGCGGCGCGCTCGGCGGCCAGCCCGCCGAACATCTGGTTCCAGAAGAAGACCAGGACGCCGGAGGCGATCGCGGCCGTCGGCCAGCGCGTCGCGGCCAGCACCACGGCCCCGACCACCACGGCGACCGCGCCGCGCGTCGAGAGGAACTTGATGACGTCGGCGGCCGACCGCTGCCGCTCCTGCGGCGGCTTCGCGGGGAAGCCGCGGATCGCCGCGATCAGCAGGGCGATGCCGCCGCCGATCGCCGCGCCGATGCCGAGCGCGGCGAACGTGGTGGGGTTGAACACCGCGGAGTCCACGGGCCTCACCTCCATCCGGGGGCGTGGGGGGTCGGCAGGGGGCCGGTGTAGCCGACCTGCGCGAGGTCTTCCATGCAGGCGATCGGGGCGTGTGCGACGGCGCGGCCGTCCGGGCCCTCGGCGAAGATCTCCGAGGAGAGCACCCGGCCGTCGATGCCGTTCACCTCGCGGACCGAGGTCACCATGCGCTGCAGCGTGCCGCCGTGGTGGTAGGCGTTGCGCCGGGTGATGAAGACCACGAAGTTGATGGCGCCGGCGATCAGCATCTGGCTGGCCTCGACCGGCAGCCGCTCGCGCGACTGCAGGGCGTAGGTCGAGATGCGGTTGAAGACCTCCAGCGAGGAGTTCGCGTGGATGGTGCTCAGCGACCCGTCGTTGCCCTGCGACATCGCGTTGAGCATGGTGACGATCTCGTCGCCCAGCACCTCGCCGACGATGACGCGCGAGGGGTTCATCCGCAGGCTGCGGCGCACCAGCTCGGCCATCGAGACGGCGCCGTGGCCCTCGGAGTTCGGCAGCCGCTCCTCGAACGCGACGACGTTCGGATGCAGCTCCGGGAACTGGTCGAGCCCGAGCTCCAAAGCCCGCTCCACGGTGATCAGGCGCTCGTGCCCGGGGATCTCGTTCGCCAGCGCCCGCAGCAGCGTGGTCTTCCCGGCATTGGTGGACCCGGCGATCATGATGTTCTTGCGCGCCGCGACCGCCGCCCGCAGAAAGCCGCCGAGCTCCGGCAGCACCGTCCCGTTGTTCTCCAGATCGCGCAGGAACACCTTGCCCAGCCGCGCACGCCGGATGGACAGCGCCGGCCGGCGCGTGACGTCCATGACCGCCGAGAGCCGCGAGCCGTCCGGCAACCGCAGGTCCAGCTGCGGATTCGCGGTGTCGAAGGGCCGAGACGACAGGCCGGAGTAGGCGCCGAGCACCTGAATGAGCTCGATCAGCTCCTCATCGGTGTCGGCGACCGGCTCGCCCTCGGCCTCGCGCCCGTCGGCGAACCCGATGAAGACCCGGTCGCAGCCGTTGATGTCGATGTTCTCGATGTCGGGATCATCGAGCAGAGGCTGCAAACGGCCGACGCCGTAGAGCGCGGCGTGCACCGCGGCGGCGAGGGCCTCCTCCTCCATGGCGTTGGGAGGAGTCCGGCCGTAGGTGATCTCGGTACGGGCGTGATCCTCCAACGCCTGCGCCACGAGCGCCCGCGCGTACTGGCGCTCGTCCTCACCGGTCATCGGAGGCAGGCGCGAGGCCTGGTCGGCGCGGCGCTGCTCGGCGAGGCGGTCGCCGACGTCCTGGCGGAGGCGTTTGACGAGGCCGTGGTCGATGGGGGAGGCCATCAGCGCTGACCCCCCTCTTCGTGCGGCGGGGCGGCGCGGTGGCCGTGGCGGCCGGGCTGGATGTCGGGTTCCTGCGGGTCCTGGTACGGCAGGTTGCCGGGGCGCGGATCGGGGCCGCCGCCGAGGGTCACGGAGGTGAAGCCTTCGTGGGCTGAGGTCGGGGGCTTCGGCGGTTGCTCGCCGGGCCAGACCGCGGGCTGCGGTTGGGGGTCGCGGCGGAACATCGGTGGCTTCGGTGTCGGCGCGGGAGGTGCAGGCGGCGGGTATCCGTTGGCCGGCGCGTGCTGTGGCTGCGGCGGCATCGGCGGCGCGATTGGCTGCTGCATCGGCGGCGCCGAATACTGCTGCTGCGGTGCCGGGATCGGCTGCCCGGGCGGCATCATCGGTCCGGCACCCTGCATCGGCGCGGCACCTTGCATTGGTCCGGCACCTTGCATCGGCGCCCCACCCTGCATCGGCGCGGCACCCTGCATCGGTCCGGCACCCTGCATCGGCGCTCCGCCCTGCGGTATCGCAGCCCCCTGCGAAGGCGGCGCGAACCGCCGGTACAGATCCAGCGCGACTTCCCGCGTCGAGCGGATCAGCAGCGTGCGGTCCAGGCGGCCCCGGCCGCGGCCGTTGATCAGGTCCGCGCCGTCCGGGTCGTCGGCGATGGTGCCGATCACCTTCACCGGCAGGCCGCTGTTGCGCAGGAGTTCGTCCACCTGGGCCGTGACGCGGGCGCGCTGCTTCGGGTCGACGATCAGCACCACGCCGATCGGGACGCCCAGGCCCCCGCCGGCCGTGGCGGTGCCGCCGCCGACGCGTTGCAGCAGCGACAGTGCTCGGTCGCGGACGTGAGCGATCTGCTCCGCCGAGGTGCGGGCGACCAGGACCACGAGCGCCGCGGTGGCCATCAGGTCCAGGGCCGGGCCGGTGGCGTCGACGCGGCCGCAGTCGGCGATCACGTCGGCCTCCGGCAGGGCGTCGAAGGCGCGGCCGAGGGCCGGCCACAGGCCCGCCAGGCCCGCCGACTGGTCGCCGGTGGCCAGGCCCACCACCAGTTCCAGGCCGCCGTGCATGCGCTGGATGTGCTGTTCGAGCTGGTGCGGGGACAGGCCGTGGCGCGCCGTGGTGGCCAGCGAGAGCATGCCGATGTTGGGGTTCAGCGGGGATCCGCTCTCGGCCGGGGTGCGGTACACCAGGTCGCCGCCGGCCGGGTCGCACTCGGCCAGCACCGCGCGGCGCGGCCACACGCCGGCCAGGGCCACCGCGGTCGTGGTGACGCCGGGGGAGCCCTTGTCGGAGGCCAGGACTATCAGGGACATGGGGTGGGCTGCCTCACCCGAAGGTCTTGGTGAGCATCAGGTCCGCGGCGTTCGCGACCGTCAGCACCTTGTCGGTGGGCACCGCGATGGTCGCGGTCATGGTCTCCGCGTCGTCCCGGTTCACCAGCGTCACCGTGCCCAGCGCGACCCAGTTCGCGGTGGCGTTCTGACCGTTCTGGCCGGCGGTCACGGTCTCGGTGTAGAGCGTGAACTTGTCGCCGATGTACATCTCGCCGGTCGGGTAGTGGCCCTGTTTGACCTGGACGCCCATCAGGGTGGTGCCGGGGACGGCGCCGGCCGACGCCCCGGACTGGTCGTTGAGCATCTCGCCGGTCAGCAGCGAGCCCTTGACCAGGGTGTTGTACGTGACCCGCCCCTGAAGCTGGCTCAGCTGGCTCCACAGCACGTAGTGGATGTCGCTGTCCTTGGCGACGCTGGCCTCGACGAACTGGCCGGCGTCCAGCTTCGAGCCCGCGGCGATCGTCGTGCCCGCGACCCGCACGACCGACTCCCGGTCCCCGGACTTCGTCACCAGGATCATCGTCGCCAGCGCCCCGGCCAGGATGAGCAGCACGGCCAGCGCCGCCAGGGCCGGCTTGCGCTCGCGCGGAGCGGTGGGCAGCCGGTTCGCCGCGACCGCACGGCCGCCGCCGAATGCGGCACCCGTCGCCGGGGCGCCCGGAATCGTTCGGTCCTTGCTCACAGCTGTCTTCCCCGTCTACGCGTCAGGCCGCATCGCAGGGCACCGAGACTGAGGAAACCCCCGGAGCGATGCGGCATTGGACGGTTCGCCATCCCCCTGCGAGCGGCTATCGTAACCGCCTTTCAGGGCGCCCGGGGAGGGGCGTTTTGTGATTTCTCCCGGTTCGGATGCGGTCGTCCGGCGGTTCTCGTGACCGAATCGTCACCGGAAGTGGCGACGGCCGCCGTGACGTCGGGGTGTCCCGAGTCGCGGCGGCCGTCGTGTTGTCGATCGTCGACGTCGCAGTCGTTGCCCAATCGCAATAGTGCGTCTGAAATGCCCTTATGCCGCCACCACTGTCCGCTCGCGGCCCGCAGCTTCCTCCCGCAGCTGCCGCACCGCCTCCGAACTCAGGCGCAGGAACGACTCCGGCGTCACCAGCCGGTACCCGACGCCGCGCACCGTGGCGATCATGCCGGGCAGCGCGAGTTTCGAGCGCAGCGAGGCGATGTGCACCTCCAGCGACCGCTCGGCGCCGTCCCAGCCGGCCGGCCACAGCCGGGCTATCAGCTGGTCGCGGGCCAGCACCGTGCCGGCCTGCCGGGCCAGGACCACCAGCAGCTGGTACTCCTTGGGACGCAGGGCGACGCGCTGGCCGTTGACCGTGACCGTCCGCGAGTCCTCCGCGACCACCAGGGGTCCGGCGACGATGCGGCGCGGCGGCCCGGGGGTCAGGGGTGGTCGTGGTGGGGCCACGGCCAACCGCAGACGCGCGGCCAGTTCCTGCAGTCCGAAAGGCTGGACCACGTAGTCGTCGATGCCGTTGTCGTGGCCGCGCAGCCAGGCGCCCATGTCGACGCGGTGGGTGACGGCGATGATCGGGGCCTGCAGCTCGGTCCGAAGCCGGCGGCAGAACGCCAGCACTTCGCGATCGACGATGCCGCATTCCAGCAGCACCACGTCCGGCAGCCGCCGCAGCGGCCCGGCCCCCGTGACGTCGGCGGCGTCCAGCACGTCGAACCCCAGCGCGGCCAACCCGCCGCTGAGGGTCCGGCTGCGCCGCCGACCCAGTCCGGTGATGAGAACTCGCATACGCCCCACTGTCCGCCGCCGGGCTCACCATTTGCTCAACGTCGGATAGACGGGCTTGTCAACGGGGGTGCGGCGGCCCTTGAATAGATGCTGACGAATGCCCTGAGGGAACGTTCACACCCTCTGGCGACGTCCTCAGCCGGACCACTGGTAGACGGTTTCCGGACGCCCGGGCCCGCCGTAGCGCGGCTGTCCCGAGACCAGCCTGCGAGCTGTCAGGTATTCGAGATACCGGCGAGTGGTCGGCGCGCTCACCCCGGCCCGCTCGGCGAGTTCGGCGGCGGTCAGCGGCGAGGCCGCCTTCAGGATCCCGACGAGCGCCGCCAGGGTGCTGTCCGACAGCCCCTTCGGCAGCTGCGCCGGACGCGGCGACCGCAGCCCGTCCAGCATCCGGTCCAGCTCGTCCTGTTGCAGCGAGCCGGAGTTGGCGTCCGCGGACTCGGTGGCCCGCCGGAACTCGGCGTACGCCTCCAGCCGGGCGCGGAACGTCGAGAACTGGAACGGCTTGATCAGGTACTGCACGATCCCCAGCGACACCGCGGCCCGCACCGTCGCCAGATCCCGGGCCGAGGTCACGGCGATCACGTCGGTCGCGTCGCCCCGGGCCCGCAGCGTCCGGCACAGGTCGATGCCGGTCATGTCCGGGAGGTACACGTCCAGCAGCACCAGGTCCACGTCCCGCGCGGCCAGCACGCGCAGCGCGTCGGCGCCGGTCCGGGCCACGTCCGCGACCTCGAAACCGGGGACCCGCTCCACGTAGACCCGGTGCGCCGCGGCCAGGACCGGATCGTCCTCCACCACCAGAGTGCGTATCACCGCTCGGCCCTCCGGGGGATCCGGACCTCGACCACCGCGCCGCCGCCTTCCGCCTCGGACACCGAGGCCGTCCCGCCGTGCCGCTTCACGATCTGGGCCACCAGGGCCAGCCCCAGGCCGCGCCCGGCCTCGGCCTTGGTGGTGAATCCGCGGACGAACACGTCCTCGCGCAGTTCCGGCGCGATGCCCGGGCCGTTGTCGGCGACCTGGACGCGCAGGCCCGAGGCGTCGTCGGACAGCTCGATCCAGACCTGCTTGGCCGCCGCGCCCCCGGAGCGGGCCTCGTACCCGGCCTCGTACCCGGCGACCGCCTCCAGCGCGTTGTCGATCAGGTTGCCGACCAGCGTCACCGCGTCGGTCACGGGCAGCGGCAGGTCCCGCACCGCCGTCACGTCCCCGACGCCCAGCTCGATCCCGCGCTCCCGGGCCTGTGCGACCTTGCCCAGCACCAGCGCGGCCAGCACCGGCTCCTCGACCGCGGCCAGCAGCCGGTCGACGAGCTCCTGCTGGGCCGCCAGCTCGCCGGTCGCGAAGCGCACCGCCTCGCCCGGCCGGTCCAGCTCGATCAGCGTCACCACGGTGTGCAGCCGGTTCGCCGCCTCGTGGTTGGAGGCGCGCAGCGCTTCGGCGAAGCCGCGCACCGAGGCCAGCTCGTCGGTCAGCGCCTGCAGTTCGGTGCGGTCCCGCAGGGTCACCACGGTGCCCAGGTCGCGTCCGGCCCGCCGGGCCGTCGACTGGTTGACCGTGACCACCCGGTTGTCGGTGAGGTGGATCCCGTCGGCGACGTCCGCGCCGCCGGCCAGCACCGCGCCGAGCGAGCCGTCCACGCCGAGTTCGGCCGGCGTGCGCCCCTGCCGCGCGTCGGGCAGGTCCAGCAGCCGCACCGCCTCGTCGTTGGCGAGGATGAGCCGGCCCGCGGGGTCCAACAGCAGCAGGCCTTCGCGCATCGCGTGCATCACCGCGTCGTGGTGCTCGTACAGCTCGGCCAGCGCGACCGGGCCCAGGCCGCGGGTCTGCCGCCGCACCCGGCGGCCGACCGCGTACGCGCCGAGGACGGCCAGGGCCAGTGCCGCGGCCGAAATCCCCATCACCATCGGCAGCTGCTGCCCGAACAGGGAGCTGAGCCGGTGCTGGGTGATGCCGACCGAGACCAGGCCGATGATCGCGCCGCCGTGCTGGGGATCGCGGATCGGCACGACCGAGCGCACCGACGGGCCCAGCGAGCCCCGGTAGTCCTCGGTGAACGACGTGCCGGCGACGGCCGGCGCGATGTGCCCGACGAAGGTCTTGCCGATCAGGGCCGGGTTCGGATGCGTGAAGCGGACGCCCGCGGTGGTCATCACCACCACGAAGTCGACGCCGGCCTGCTGCTCCAGCGCGGTGGTCTCGGGCTGGAGCGGGACGGTCGGGTCCGCCGTGTGCAGCGCCGCGACCGTGGACGGCGCGCCGGCCAGGGCCTCGGCGGTGGACAGCACCTGGCGCCGGGCGCCGTCGTGCTCGGTGGCGTGGGCCTGCAGGACGGCGGCGGTGGAGCCGGCCGCCGTCAGCAGCAGCACCAGCACGCACTGCATGAGCAGTACCTGGGTGGCGATGCTGAACCGGCTCCGGAGACGACGCATGCCCCGCAGTGTCCCCGACGAACCGGTTTCGGCAAAGGCGAACGCCGAGATCACGTGATGTCCCGGTAACGGGTGGGAGCTGTGCGCGTAATGCGCGTAACCACGAAAGTGATCTGTGACCTGCCCCACAGTGAACGGCGTCCGTCAGCCGTAAGGGCCGTTAACCCGGCCGTCCCTGGGGAGCGACCAATGTCCGAAACGTCTTCGCCGCCGACGACCTCGACGACCTTGCCGGCGCCGGCGCGTCGCCGCTGGTACCGCCAGCTCTACGTCTGGGTCCTGGTCGGCATAGCCGCCGGCATCGCCCTCGGAGCCGCCGCGCCCGGCGTGGCCACCCAGCTGCAGCCGCTCGGCGACAGCTTCGTGAACCTGATCCGGATGGTCATCACCCCGGTGGTGTTCGTGACCGTGGTGACCGGGATCGCCGGCGTGGGCAAGCTGCGCGAGGTGGGGCGGGTCGGCATCAGGTCCCTGATCTACTTCGAGGTGCTGTCCACGGTCGCGCTGGCGATCGGGCTGCTGGTGATGGACGTGCTGCGGCCCGGCGCCGGGGTGCACGCCAAAGTGCCCAAGGCCACCGGGGCGGCCGCGGACTACATCAAGACCGGCCAGACCCAGACCGCCTGGCACTACCTGACCGACATGGTGCCGAACAGCATCGTCGGCGCGTTCAGCACCGGCAGCGTGCTGCAGGTGCTGGTGATCGCGGTGCTGGTGGCGGTGGCCATCAAGCTGGTCGGCGAGCCGGCCGAGCCGGTGGCGCGCGGCATCGAGGTGATCGGCAAGGTCCTGTTCAAGGTGCTGGGGATCGTCATGTACGCCGCCCCGGTCGGCGCGTTCGGCGCGATGTCGTTCACCGTCGGCAAGTACGGCCTGCACACGCTGACCAGCCTGGGCAAGCTGATCGCGGTCTTCTACGGCACGTCGGCGCTGTTCGTCTTCGTGGTGCTCGGCGCGGTCGCGGCGACCCAGCAGGTCAACATCTTCAAGCTGGTCCGGTACATCGCGCCGGAGCTGCTGGTGGTGCTCGGCACGTCCTCCAGCGAGACGGTGCTGCCGCGGATCATCGACAAGATGGAGCAGGCCGGGGTGCGGCGGGACGTGGTCGGGCTGACCGTGCCCGCCGGGTACTCGTTCAACCTGGACGGCACCTGCATCTACCTGACGCTCGGCGCGCTCTACATCGCGCAGGCGCTGGACGTGCACCTGTCGCTGGCGCAGCAGGTGACGATCCTCGGCGTCCTGCTGCTGACCTCCAAGGGCGCGGCCGGCGTCACCGGCAGCGGGTTCATCGTGCTCGCCGCGACGCTGTCCACGGTCGGGACCATCCCGGTGGCCGGCATCATGCTGATCTTCGGGATCGACAAGTTCATGAGCGAGTGCAGAGCCCTGACAAACCTGTGCGGAACGGCCGTCGGCACCATCGTCATCGCGGGCTGGGAGGACGCCCTGGACCGGGAAAGGCTGTCTGCGCAGCTCAACGGGGGTGGGGACGGGTCCCCGGAACCGGTTACAAGCGGAGTCGCAATCCCGGCATAACCGGGCAGAATCACGAGGAAACCGCTGGTGAGGGCCTTACGGCCGGTTGCCAATCGCGGCGTGGCGGTGGCAGTCTTCGGGGTGTTCCGCACGGGGCTGGGGAAGCAGAAGCTGACCGGCTGAGCGCCGCGTTCGACGCCGGGCGCGCAAGACTTAGGGGAGTGCCGACATGGCGAACATCAATGTTACTTACGGCGAGATGCAGCAGGCCGCCGGGCAGCTGACCAACTTCGAGAACCAGATCGAGGACGTGCTGAAGCAGGCGCAGGCCATGATCACGAACCTGGTGAACGGCGGCTTCGTCACCGACCAGGCCTCCAAGGCCTTCGACGAGGCCTACGGCAACTTCACCAAGGGCGCCACGCAGATGATCGGCGGCATGAACGGCATGTGCCAGTACCTGAACCAGGCTGCCGACCAGATGCAGCACATGGACACCTCGCTGGCCAACGCCATCAAGGGCAAGTAAGGGACCACCGCCGGGCCCGCACCGCGGGCCGCGAACCCCGAAGGGGCCTCTCCCTGGTGTGGGAGGGGCCCCTTTGCCGCCTGAGATCAGGAAGCCGTATCCGTGACATCACCGACCGAACCCCCGAGCGCGGGTCCCGACACCGCCGCCGGGGACACCGGGGACACCGGGGCGCAGGCCCCGGGCCAGGCGCCGCCCCGCGACTACCGCATGATGATCCCCTCGCAGGGCTGGACCCGTATCGCGCTGGACCCCGAGGTGTGGCCGCGCCGGATCCAGGTCATGGTCGACAAGCAGTTCCGCGGGATCGACAACGCGCCGCACCTGAAGGCGGAGATGCGGGGCGATCTGGAGGGCCGCTGCCAGGAGGCCTGGGAGAAGGGCGGGATCGAGCTGTATCTGGGCTTGATGGACGTCGCCGGCGTGCCGGTCTCCGCCAGCCTGCTGGTGACGCTGATCCCGCGGCCGGCCGGTCAGCCGCGCGCGACGCTGGAGCAGATGGCGCTGGGGCTGGCGGCCGAGGGGCGCGACGCCCGGGTCACCGAGCTGCCGGCGGGCAAGGCGCTGGTGCGGACGTACAAGACCCCGCCGCGGCCCGGTGACGGCAGCACGTTCCCGAACACGCACTTCGACGTGCTCTTCGACGTGCCGCGCACCAGCTCGCAGCTGTTGCTGTCGTTCAGCACCCCGGTGGAGCCGCTGGCCGAGGCGATGGTCGAGCTCTTCGAGTCGATGGCGCTGTCGTTCGTGTGGAAGGGCTGAGACGTGGCGGCACGCGGTGACTTCACGATCACGATGGACCGTCCGGAGATCGCGATCCGGCTGCCGGTCAACGAGGACGGCGACCTGACGGGGTGGGCGGAGAGCACCTCGCGCGCGCGTCAGGGCTTTGACGCCGAGGAAGAGGACGTCGCGCGGTTCGCGGCGGAGATCCTGGCCGCCGCGGCGGATTCCGCCTCGCGCGACGTGGCCATGGCCTATCTGCTGCCGGACGACGTCCTGCCGGTGGAGATGGCGCGGATCGAGCTTGTGGACGTCAATCCGGACGAGGAGATCCCCGAGGTCACCCTGGAGTGGCTGGAGCGGATCTACAGCGATCCCGGACTGGAGCTGACGGCGCCGGTGGCCGTCTGGCGCGGCGTGCTGCCGGCCGGGCCCGCGGTCCGGGTGATCCGGCAGGTGATCGGGGACGTCGACGAGTTCGGGGACGGCAAGCTGCTGCACAGCGTGGTCTACGCCGTGCGGCCGCCGCGGACGGACTTCGCGGTCGTGCTCTCGGTGACCTGGTCGGCCGTCCTGCTCGGCGAGGAACTGCTGGAGCTGTCCGACGCTCTGGCGCAGACGCTGCAGGTGCTCCCGGCTCGCTGAGGCGGATTCTCGTCGGAGCCGCACGCGAACCCGCACGGGGAGCGCCGCACACAAAGCCGCACAGGCAACGGGAAGGGGGAGGTCTGATGGCCGACCACATCAAGATCAACACCGGGGAGCTCGCGAACATCGGCGACGCGCTGGGCCGGCTGGTCGATCAGTTCCAGAACTCGGGAAACATCGTCCACCACTTTGCGGGCGACATGGGTTCGGGCCGCATGGCCGACACGCTGGACCAGTTCGCGACCAACTGGGACGTGCACAAGAAGAGCCTGCTGTCCAACCTGCAGCACCTGCAGAGTGCCGCGTCGGAGGGCGCGAAGAGCTGGGACGGGCTGGACTCGGACCTGGCCAAGGCGCTGACCGACCCACCGAAGAAGGGCTGAGCGCGTGGCGATCGACTGGGACCACGAGGTCTACAACTCCGGCGACAACATCCCCGGTGATCCCGGCCAGGTCACGGCGCTGGGCAAGAACTACCGCGACACCGCCGACGCGATCCGGCAGCAGGCCGCGAACCTGCGCAACCTGGTGAACGGCCAGGGCTGGGACTCCGACTCCGGCCGCGAGTTCCAGAGCATGGTCGGCGACACCGCGGACAAGCTGGACAAGGCCTTCAGCCGCTACGACGCGGCGGCCGGCGCGCTGGGCACGGACCAGGGCTCGCTGGGCAACTGGGCCGGCTCGCTGGCGCACGCGCAGGACATGGCCAAGGCGGCGATCAACAAGGGCCGCGAGGCCCAGGCCAACAGCCGCAGCGCGCAGGGCCAGATCGACGCGCACAACCAGGCGCAGGCCAAGCAGCCCCCGCCGCCGCCCGGGACCCCGCCGCCGACCGGCCCGGACCCGGTGCTGACGAAGCTGAACGGCCAGAAGGCCGGCTTCGACGGCGACCTGGCACAGGCCGAGAAGGACCTGCAGGCGGCCCGCGACTTCCGCGACAGCCAGGCGAACAAGTTCGCCGACGCCATCGTGAACGCCTACAACCACGACGGCCTCAAGGACGGGTTCTGGGACAAGGTCGGCGACATCGCCAGCGACGCCCTGCACGGCATCGAGGACTTCGCGCAGATCGTCGGCCACTGGGCCGGCGCGATCGCCGGCATCCTGGGCGTGCTGGCCCTGGCGCTGAGCTGGGTGCCGGTCGTCGGCGAACTGCTGGGCGCGGCGGCGATGATCGCCTCGGTGGTGGCGCTGGGCTGTGATGTGATCAATGCGCTGGACGGCCGGGGCACGTGGCTGGACGTCGGGATCGACGTGCTGGGCGTGCTGTCCGGCGGTGCGGGGCGGCTGCTCGGGGACGTCGCGAAGGGCTCGAAGTTCTTCGAGATCTACAACGGTCTCAAGGGGGCCAGCGGCATGACCAAGGCCCTGCGCGCCGCCAAGGCGGGCGAGGCCGTCGGCATCACCGGGATGAAGGCCACGAAGATGGCGAAGGCCGCCAAGGGGCTGATGGCGGAGCTGCCGGAGAGCGGGCTGGGCCGCTACACCGAGATGGCCAAGGCCGCGGTGAACCCGAAGCTGTACGTGCAGGGCATGAAGGACGGCGCCGCCAACATCAAGGACCTGGGAGCCTGGGGCGCGGTCAAGGACGGCGTCGCGAAGTACCCGACCACGATGATGTCCACCGGCGCCAAGGCCCGCTACATCGCGTGGGGTACTGTGCCATTGGCCATGGGCTGGGCAAACATGACCAATCTGACCACCCAGCCCGGGTGGAACGACAAGAGCCCGATCACCAACCTGGGCAACGACGACGGGCTGGCCTGGCTGAAGTCCAACACCCCGCTGGGTGCCAACGGCGTGCCCGGGGGTAACTTCTCCTGGGTGTCTTCCGGCTGATATCGACCGTCTCGTTAGGAATGAGTGCATGAGCAGGGAGTTGAACCCGACCCGGCCGACGGCCGCCACCGCCGAGGTCAGGCAGCGGCTGGCGAACCTCGGCGGGACCAAGCGCGACCGGCTCGAGGACTGGGGCTACCCGATCGCCAAGCTCGACGAGTGGGCCGCGCGCGGTGACGCCCAGGCCGACGAGGTGGACGCCCTGCTCGCCATCATCCTGAACCGCGCGAACTACACGCACGACGACGGCGACGTCGCGGCGGCCGAGAAGATCGGCAAGAAGTTCGGTGCCCGCATGACGGCGCACGCCTACCTGGTGGGCCAGGGCAAGGCGGAGTCGGGTCCGTACCGCAACATCTACGGCGGCTACCGGCCGGGCCAGGAGCCCATGTCGAACAAGTCGCTGTGGCTGATCCTCGGCGGGGTGTTCCTGCTCATTGTCATCGGCGGCGTGATCTTCGCCGCGGTGCGCTAGGCAGTCAGCTGTAGTCAACTGTAATCAGCTGTAGTCGCAACGAAACGGCCCGGGACCGCGGCGAAAACCACGTCCCGGGCCGAAGTGTTTTCTGTTGTCCCGGTTGGCGTTCTGCCGGCTCCGGTGGGGAGCCGGTGCCGCTACCCCAGGCTCTTCGTGTACCCCACACAAGCCGCGTAGTCCGGCAGCAGGCCGCTGTCCTTCGCCTCCGCCAGCGACGGCGACTTCAGGTCCCGCTCCGACAGCTGCGGCACCTCGGCCGGCCAGTCGATGCCGAGTTCGGCGTCCAGCGGGTGGATGCCGTGCTCGTGGCCCGGGTTGTAGGTGGCCGAGCAGAGGTAGGTCAGCGTCGCGTCGTCGGTGAGGGCGCAGAAGCCGTGGCCGAGGCCTTCGGAGACGTACACCGCCTTGCGGTTGTCCTCGCCGAGGCGGACGCCCTGCCACTGGCCGAAGGTCGGGGAGCCGACGCGGATGTCGACGATCACGTCCAGGACCGCGCCGCGGGTGCACATGATGTACTTCGCCTGCCCGGGGGGCACGTCCGCGAAGTGGATGCCGCGGACCACGCCCGCCGCGGAGACGGAGAGGTTGCCCTGCCTCAGGTCCAGGGGGTGGCCCACGGCTTCGGCGAGGTGGTCGAAGCGGTACCACTCGGTGAACAGGCCTCGGGGGTCGCCGTGCAGGCGGGGGGTGATCTCCCAGGCGCCTTCGATCGACAGGGGCGCGATGTCCATGCGGGGACGGTCCTTCGTTTTCGGTGGGGGACTGGTCGGTTCTAGAGCGCGGGGTCGAGCAGGTGCACCAGGTATTCGCCGTAGCCGCTCTTGCGCAGCGGTTCGGCCAGGGCGGCCAGTTGCGCGTCGCTGATGAAGCCGGAGCGCCACGCCACTTCCTCTATGCAGCCGACCTTGTAGCCCTGGCGCTGTTCTATGACGCGGACGTATTCGGCGGCCTGCACCAGGGAGTCGAAGGTGCCGGTGTCGAGCCACGCGGTGCCCCGCTCCAGGACCTGCACCTGCAGCTGGTCGCGGTTCAGGTACTCGACGTTGACGCCGGTGATCTCCAGCTCGCCGCGGGCGCTGGGCTTGAGGTTCTTGGCGATCTCCACGACCTGGTTGTCGTAGAAGTACAGACCGGGAATGGCGAAGCGGGACTTGGGCTTCTCCGGCTTCTCCTCGATGGAGACCGCGCGGCCGGCGTCGTCGAACTCGACCACGCCGTACTCCTGCGGGTTGGCCACCTGGTAGGCGAAGACCACGCCGCCGGCCGGCTGGGTGAGGGTGCGCAGCTGCCGGCCCAGGCCCGCGCCGTGGAAGATGTTGTCGCCGAGCACCAGGGCGACGGACTCCTCGCCGATGAAGTCCTCGCCGAGGATGAAGGCCTGCGCCAGGCCGTCCGGCCGTTCCTGCGCGATGTACTTGAGGTCCAGGCCCCACTGGGAGCCGTCGCCGAGCAGCCGCTGGAACTGCGCCTGGTCCTCGGGCGTGGTGATGACGAGGATCTCGTAGATACCGCCCATCACCAGCGTGGACAACGGGTAGTACACCATGGGCTTGTCGAAGACGGGCATGAGCTGCTTGGAGACGCCCTTGGTGATCGGCCACAGTCGTGAACCGGTCCCGCCGGCTAGGATGATGCCTCGCATGCCGGGCAGTCTAACCGGGTACACGGAAGCATCACTTCAGATCCGCCACCGGGGGGAAGTATTCCCAGCGGCCCGGTAGCATCGCGCAGGTGAGGATTCTTGTGACCGGCGGTGCCGGGTTCATCGGCTCAGAGTATGTCCGTCAGCTCCTATCCCGTCCCGGTTCGCCGGATTCGGTCACGGTGCTGGACGCACTGACCTATTCGGGGGTCGAGGCGAATCTCGAGCCGGTGCGCGACAATCCGGGCTTCAGCTTCCGGCACGGCGACATCCGTGACGCCGACGTCGTCGACGAGGTGATGGCCGGACACGACGCCGTGGTGCACTTCGCCGCCGAGTCGCACGTGGACCGCTCGATCCTGGGCGCCGGGCCGTTCGTGACCACGAACGTGGTCGGCACGCAGGTGCTGCTGGACGCCGCGCGCAAGCACGGCGTCGGCCGCTTCGTGCACGTCTCCACCGACGAGGTCTACGGCTCCATCGACGAGGGCTCCTGGACCGAGGAGTGGCCGCTGGCGCCGAACTCGGCGTACTCGGCCTCCAAGGCCGGCTCGGACCTGCTGGTGCTGGCCTACCACCGCACGCACAAGATGGACGTGGTGGTCACGCGCTGCTCCAACAACTACGGGCACTACCAGTTCCCGGAGAAGATGATCCCGCTGTCGGTGACCAACCTGATCGACGGCGGCAGCGTCGCGCTCTACGGCGACGGCGCCAACATCCGCGACTGGCTGCACGTCTCCGACCACTGCCGCGGCATCGACCTGGCGCTGCGCCAGGGCCGGGCGGGCGAGGTCTACAACATCGGCGGCGGCACCGAGCTGACCAACAAGGACCTCGTGCAGCTGATGCTGGACGCCACCGGCACCGACTGGTCCTCGGTCCGCACCGTCGAGGACCGCAAGGGCCACGACCGCCGCTACTCGCTGTCGATCGAGAAGATCCGGCAGGAGCTCGGCTACGAGCCGCAGGTGCGGTTCGACGACGGCATCGCGCAGACCATCGACTGGTACAAGAACAACCGCGCGTGGTGGGAGCCGCTGAAGGCGAAGGCCGGTCTGGAGACCTCCGGGGGCGCGGCGAAATGAGCCGCCCGGTGGTGATCGTGCCCGGGCGCCAGGCGCCGCGGCGGTGGCTGGTGACCGGCGCCGCCGGGATGCTCGGTACGGACCTGGCGGCCCTGCTCAGGGCCGACCCGGCCGCCACCGTCACCGCGCTGACCCGGGCCGAGCTCGACGTCACCGACGCCGCGGCGGTCGCCGCCGCGGTGGCCGGCCACGACGTGGTGGTGAACACCGCGGCCTGGACGAACGTCGACGGCGCCGAGACCCACGAGGCCCAGGCCACCGCGGTCAACGGCGGCGCGGTCAGCACCCTGGCCACGGCCTGCGCGGCCACCGGAGCCCGGTTCGTCACGGTGTCGACCGACTACGTCTTCGACGGCAAGGGCGAGGAGCCCTACGACGAGTACGCCGCGACCGACCCGATCAACGCCTACGGCCGCTCGAAGCTGGTCGGCGAGCAGGCCGTGCTCGCGGTGCTGCCGGAGACCGGCTACGTCGTCCGCACGGCCTGGCTCTACGGCGCGCACGGCGCCAACTTCGTGCGCACCATGCTCCGGCTGGCCGGCGAGCGCGAGACCCTGGACGTGGTCGACGACCAGGTCGGCCAGCCGACCTGGACCGGCGCCCTGGCCGGGCAGCTGATCGCGCTGGGGCAGGCGGACCAGGCCCCGGCCGGGATCTACCACGGCACGGCCTCCGGTCAGACGAGCTGGTTCGGCCTGGCCCGCGCGGCCTTCGAGGAGGCGGGGCTGGACCCGGAGCGGGTGCGGCCGACCACCTCGGACAAGTTCGTCCGGCCCGCCGAGCGCCCGAAGTACAGCGTGCTCGGGCACGCGCGCTGGGCCGAGGCCGGGCTCCCGCCGCTGGGGGACTGGCGCGAGATGCTGGCGTCCAGCGGCGTCGCGGCGCCGTCGCGGGCGGTCTGAGCAGGTCCTGGGATTCCGCGGCCCGGCAGGTGCCGGGCCGCACCGGCTCGGATTCGGCCCGGCTCCAGCCCGCGTCGGCCCGGGTCCGGCTGGACCATTCGGCCGACCCGGAACCGGGCAACAGGCATCATCGGTCGGATAGTCGGACATAACGACCCCATGACCGACATGTATGACGGTGACGAGCGCGGACCCGGCAGGGCCGAGGAACTGCGCGACCGCGGCCCCGGCCGCGGCGAGGGGTTCGGCGACCGCGGGTTCGACGGCGCCGGCCGCGCCGAGCGCGCCGAGCGCTTCGACGCCGAGAACCCGCTCCGGATGCTCGGGCAGGCCGCGTGGCAGGCGCTGATGGTGCTGGGCCTGGCGGCGATCGCGATCGGTGTGTGCGCGGTGGTCTGGCCCGGCCGCACGCTGCTGGTCCTCGGCGTGCTGTTCGGGATCTACCTGCTGATCAGCGGGGTCATGGAGATCATCGCGGCGTTCGGCGACCACATCAGCGCCGGCATGCGGGTGCTGAACGTGATCGTCGGGGCGGTGTCGATCCTGCTGGGCCTGTTCTGCTTCCGGAACTCGCTGCACAACTCGGTGCTGCTGCTCAGCCTGTGGATCGGCATCGGCTTCCTGATGTGGGGCATCGCCACCATCGCGACCAGCGCCTCGGCTCCGGCCGGAGTGCTGGGCCGGGGCTGGGGCCTGTTCGCCGGCTTCATGACCATGCTCGGCGGGATCATCATCATCTCCTGGCCCATCGGCTCCATCTTCACCCTGGCGGTGTTCACCGGGATCTGGCTGATCGCCATCGGGCTGGTCGAGGTGGTCCACGCGTTCACGCTGCGGGGCACAGTGCGCAAGGTGACGGGAACCGGATCGGGAAAACACGCGACGGTCTAGGACTTCGCGGCGGTCCGGGACTTCTGTTCACCCACGGTCCAGGACTTTTCGCCGATCCGGCGTAGGCGCCCCACGAACCAGTGGCGGCGCCTACAAACATATATCGTGCCGATTGGCATCGACTACCATCGAATCTCGTGCCCCTTCCCCGCGTCGCTCGCTCCGTGCTGAGCCGCCTGACCACGCCCGGCCCGCTGTTGGCGATCGGGCTCGGTGCGGCCACGGTGGGGGGTTCCCTGTGGATCGCGATAGCGAACCGCTCGCTGGACGCCCATTCGGCGACGACTCTTCTTTCCTTCTATTTCCTGGTCGGCACGATCGGCACCGGTGTCCTCGCGGGCCTGGAACAGGAGATGACCCGGACCGTCGCGCGCACGCACGCGGCGAACCGGCCGGTCGGAGCCGCCGTGCGCGGCCAGCTGCGGCAGGCCGCCGGCCTGGTCGCGGTGACCGGCGTGGTGCTGCTCGCGGCCTCGCCGCTGCTGCTCTCGCGCTGGCTCGGCCACAGCTGGACGCTGGAGCTGGCGCTGGCCGCCGGACTGGCCGCGACCTGGGCCTCGTTCCTGGTGCGCGGGGTGCTCGCGGGCTGCCAGGACTTCCGCTACTACAGCCTGACGCTGATCGTGCAGGGCGTCGCCACGATTGTGCCGAGCGTGATCCTGACCTCGTCCGGGCGCGGGCACCTGCTCGGGTACGCGTTCGTCTTCGCGCTCGCGCCGCTGGTCGCCGCCGTGAGCGGGCTGGCCTCGCCGGCGCTGCGCCGGTCCTGGCGGGCCGTCGGTTCCGTCGGTTCCGTTCGTTCTGTCCGTGCGGCCGGCGCCGTCGGGGCTGCGGCTGCCGGCGACGCCGAGTCGGCCGCGGTGCCCTCCGTTCCGGACGACGCCGAAGAGCCCGGCGGCAGCGCCCGCGAGAAGCTGATCCTGCTCACGCTGGCCACCCTGCTGAGCCAGCTCCTGATCAACGCGGTCCCGCTGATCATCAGCTCCCGACTGGACGCGGGCCACGCCAAGTCCCTCGACTCGGCGATGGGCATGTCCCGGCTGGCGCTGCTGTGCCTCTTCCCGCTCCAGGCGCCGCTGCTGCCGATGCTCGCGGCCGCCGCCGTGCGCGGCGACTTCCGCGAGGTGCGGCGCAAGACCGGCTTCCTGGTCGCGGCTTGCCTCGGCACCGGCGCGGCCGGCGTGGTCGTGGTGGCCGCCGCCGGGCCGTGGCTGCTCCGGCACTATTTCGCGGCCACCGACCCGCTGTCCCACCTTTTCCTGTCCGCCCTGGCGCTGAGCACGGCGTTCCTGATGACCGCGTTCGTCCTGCAGTCCGCGCAGGTCGCGCTGAACCGGCACCGCGTGGTGTTCGCCGCCTGGCTGGCCGGTCTGGCCACGATGGCGCTGGTCTTCGTGCTCCCGCTCTCGCCGCTGGCCGCCGCCGGATGGGCCGGGATCCTGGGCCCGCTCGCGGTGACCGTGATCGCGGCCGCCGATGTGATGTTCGTGACCCGCTCGCTGCCCACGGTGACCGGGCCCGACGCCGAGCCGGCGGCGGCCGTGCCGGCCCCGGTCGAGGCGCCTGTCGAGGCATCAGTCGAGGCGCTGCGGCCGGCCCCCGCGCCGGACGCCGGCCAGGCCGAGCCGGTCGCCGAAGGAGTGCGCGGATGAGCGCTATGCCCTGGCAGGGTGGCCGGCGGCGCGGCGATCCCGGAATGGAACCAGGTAGACTGCCCGGGTTCACCCATCGGGATCAGCCGACTACCGACGCGCCGGGGCGCGGCTCTGCGCGCCATCACTCCGGAAAGCGCCATCACTCCGGGAGTGGATCCGCATGAAGCTGGCCATAATGACCGGTGTCGTGGCGCTCCTGCTGCTGGCACTGATCTTCGAGCTGCTCCGGCGCCGCCAGCTGCGTGAGAAGTACGCGGTGCTGTGGCTGGTCGTCGGACTCGTCACGCTGCCCCTGGGCTTCATCCCCTCCTCCCTGGACAACGTCTCCAGCTGGCTGGGCGTGGCCAGCGGCGCCAGCCTCGTGCTGTTCCTGGCCGTGGTCTTCCTGCTGATCGTGTGCATCCACCTGAGCTGGGAGGCTTCCCGGCTGGAGGACGAGACCCGGTCGCTGGCCGAGGAGGTCGCGCTGATCCGGGCCGACCTGCGCGACATGAAGGACAAGCAGGCCGATCTGGAGGCCGAGCTCGAACAGGCCCGGGCGGCCCGGGCCGGCGGCGCGACCGGCGCGAACGGTGCCAACGGGCACACCGTCGGGATCGTCACCCAACGGGACGGGAAGGCGGTCCTCGGTGAACGCTGACCAACGCGTCCTCATCATCATCCCGGCGTGGAACGAGGCCGCGTCGATAGCCGACGTCATCGCCGAGGTCCGCGACGAACTCCCGGCCTACGACGTGCTGGTGGTCAACGACGGCTCCACCGACGAGACCGAGCGCATGGCCCTGAACGCCGGCGCCCGCGTGGTCTCGCTGCCCTACAACCTCGGCGTCGGCGGCGCCATGCGCCTGGGCTACCGCTACGCCGACGAGAACGACTACGACGTGGCGATCCAGCTCGACGCCGACGGCCAGCACGACCCTCGCTACGTCCCCAAGCTCATCGACGGCCTCGGCGAGGCCCAGCTGGTGCTCGGCGCGCGCTTCGCCGGCGAGGGCGACTACCAGGTGCGCGGACCGCGGCGCTGGGCCATGAACCTGCTGTCCGGGGTCCTGTCCCGGATGGCGAAGACCCGGCTGGACGACACCACCTCCGGCTTCCGCGCCTGCGACCGCGAGATCATCAAGATGTTCGCGCAGTGGTACCCGGTGGAGTACCTCGGCGACACCGTCGAGACCCTGGTCCGGGTCATCCGCCTGGGCCACCCGGTCGGCCAGGTGCCGGTGGCGATGCGGCCGCGCGCCGCCGGGACGCCCAGCAAGTCCCCGATCAAGGCCGCGGTCTACCTCGGGCGGGCCATGATCACCTTGCTGCTGGCGATAAACCGCCGATGACCGAGTCCGCCCGACGCACCCGATCCCGAACCGTGAGGCATCAGAAGTCCCCATGACCACCATCGACATCATGCTCCCGTACTACGGCGACGTGGCCCTGATGCAGACCGCGGTGCGCAGCGTCATCGCGCAGTCCGACCCGGACTGGCGGCTGACGGTCGTCGACGACGGCAAGGAACCGGGCGTCCCGGAGTGGTTCGCGGCGCTCGACGACCCGCGCGTGTCCTACCAGCGCAACGAGCGGAACCTGGGCGCCACCGGCAACTACACGAAGTGCCTGGGCCTGGTCGAGGCCGAGTACATGGTGATGATGGGCACCGACGACGTGATGCTGCCCGGCTACGTCGCGGCGATCCGCCGGATCGTCAAGGAGCACCCCGGGGTCGGCATCATCCAGCCCGGCGTGCAGATCATCGACGGCGCCGGGCAGGTCGTGAACACCATCGCCGACCAGGCCAAGGCCCGCATCTACCTGCCGCGCTTCACCGGCACGACGCTGATGGGCGGCGAGGAGCTGGCGGCGAGCCTGCTGCGCGGCTGCTGGTTCTACTTCCCGTCGCTGTGCTGGCGCTCGGCGGCGATCAAGGGCGCCAGCTTCCGCGACGACCTCGACATCATCCAGGACCTGGCGCTGGTCATCGACCTGATCGAGGCCGGCGAGACGATGGCGCTGTCCGACGAGCTGGTCTTCCAGTACCGGCGGCACGCGGCCAGCTACAGCGCCGCCGAGGCGATGGCCGGCAAGCGCTTCGCCGAGGCGCGGCGCTACTTCGTCGGCGCCTCCGTGCAGATGAACACGCTGGGCTGGCCGAAGGCCGCGAAGGCGGCGCGCCGGTACACGGCCTCGCGGCTGCACGCCGTCACGCTGCTGCCGTCGGCGCTCAAGGCGCGGTCGGTCCCGGGCGTGAAGAACCTGGCCCGGCACGCTTTCCTGCCGGCGCCCAGGCCCGAGCAGACGCGGGTGCGAGCGGAGCAGAAGCGATGACGAAGCCTGAGAAGGTCGCGGTCCTGGGCGGGACCGGGTTCGTCGGCAAGGCGGTGAGCGGCGCCCTGCTGGAGCGCGGCCACGAGGTGGTCGCGATCGCGCGCACGCCGCGGCCGGTCGCCGAGGGCGCGTCGTTCGTCCCGCTGGACCTGGCGGCCGCCGACCGCGACCAGCTCGCCGCGACGCTGGGCGCGCAGGGCGTCGGCGCCGTGGTGAACGCCGCCGGCGGGATGTGGGGTCTGACCGAGGAGCAGATGGTCGACGCCAACGTCACGCTGGTCGCGCACCTGCTGGCGGCGGTCGAGACGCTGCCGACGCGGGTGCGGGTGGTGCAGCTGGGCAGCGTGCACGAGTACGGCCTGGCGCCGCTCGGCACGTCGATGACCGAGGCGTATGTGCCCGAACCCGTGACGGCGTACGGGAAACTCAAGCTGGAGTGCTCGAACCTGGTGCTCGACGCGGCGGCCCGGGGCGGCGCCGACGGCGTGGTGCTGCGGGTCGGGAACGTCGTGGGCGCGGGGCAGCCGGGGCACAGCCTGCTCGGCGTGGTGGCCGCGAAGCTGCTGGAGGCGCGCAGCCACGGACAGGCCGAACTCACCCTGGGCGCGCTGGTCTCGCTGCGCGACTTCCTGTCGCTGACCGACGCGGCCGAGGCGGTGGCGACGGCGGTGACCGCCCCGGGCGCGGTCGGCGAGGTCGTCAACATCGGCACCGGGCACGCGCACAACGCGCGGCAGCTCGTCAACATGCTGATCGACGCCAGCGGCGTGCCGACCACGCTGACCGAGGCCCCGGCGCCGGGGCCGGAGACCGACTGGCAGCAGATGGGGATCGAGAAGGCGGCCGCGCTGCTCGGGTGGACGCCGCGGCGGTCCCTGGCCGACGCGATCGCGGAACTGTGGGCGGCGACGGTCGCCGAATCGGACGGGGCGCTCGCCGAGACGGAAGTGGACACGGGTCGATAGGCGTGGGGGAGCAGACGAGCGCGGTGCCGGGCGCTGCGCGGGGGAGCGACGACGGGGACGGCGGCGACGGCGACGGGCACGGCGCCGAGGCCGCGGTCCCTTACGGCACGCGTCTTCCGTCCTGGACCCGCAAGGGGTACCGCGGGACTCTCTCCGAGGTGTTCTCCGGCCGTGAGAATGGCGTCGGCTTTCTCCGTTTCTCCCTGGCCATGTCGGTCGTCATCACGCACAGCGGGATACTCGGATTCAACCGCGGCGACCTGTTCGGCGGCGTGTTCCGCAACCAGCAGGCGGTCGGCGGCCTGGCGGTCGCAGGGTTCTTCGTGCTGTCCGGGATGCTCATCACGCGCAGTGCGCGCCGTACCGGCTTCCTGCGGTACTGCTGGCATCGTGCCCTGCGCATCTTCCCGGCGCTGTGGGTGTGCCTGATCGTGACCGCGTTCGTGGTGGCGCCTTTGATCGCGCTGCATGAGCGGGGCTCGCTGACCGGGTTCTGGACGGAGAGCGGCGGCGCCGGCGGTCCGTTCGGCTATGTCCACCTCAACATGTGGACCGGTATCCGCCAGGGCGGCATCCACAATCTGCTCGTCAGCACCACGCCGTGGGGCCGGGTGACCAAGACCAGCGTCTTCGACGGGGCCCTGTGGTCCCTGGTCTACGAGATGCTCTGCTATCTGATCGTCGGGGCCTTGCTGGTCAGCGGAGTCCTGCGGAACGCCCGCCGGCTGATGCCGATCATGGCGGCAGTGCTGTACGTCCGCATCGTCATGGACTTCCGCCTGGCCTCCGGCTGGACCGGCGGCGAGGTGGCCCAGTACGACCGGTTCGACGCCAACTGGTTCGGCACCATCGACCTGCACTGGGTCGTGTACCTGGGCTTCCTGTTCTTCGCCGCCGGGTCGCTGGAGCTGTACCGGGACCGCGTACCGATTCATGACGGGCTCGGCTTGGCGTCTCTGGCGCTCAGCCTGGGGTCGCTGTTTGTCGGCGGCTGGTTCGTGATCGGGTATCCGGCCTTCGTGTACCTGATGGTGTGGGCCGCTTGCCGGCTGCCGCGCTGGACGCACTGGGTCGGCCGCAAGAACGACTACTCCTATGGCATCTACATATACGGCCTGGTGGGGCAACAGGTTCTGGCGAGTCTGGGATGGAATCGCTGGGGCTACTGGCCCTATCTGGCCATGGCCATGGCGGCGGCCTGGACCGCGGCATTCCTGTCCTGGCACCTGGTCGAGAAGCACTTCCTCAAGCTGAAGAACTGGACCCCGCAGTATCCGGCCCGCTGGCTGCGGACGCTGCGACGGCGCTATGTGCCGGTGCCGGCTGCCCGCTCCGCATCGGGCAGCGGGACCGGCGGTGGCACCGCCGCCCGGCCCGGCATCGCCGCCCGCCCCGGTGCCGACAACCGCCCCGGTGCGGACAACCCCGGCGCCGTCGGCGCACCGACCCCGACGCCCGTCGCCTGAGAGGACACGTCGTGAGAATCGCCGCCGTCGTGACGGCCTACCACCCGGACGAGCGCCTGCTCGCCGTGGTCGACTCCGTGCAGGAGTCCTGCGCCGAGATCGTGGTCGTGGACAACACGCCCGACGGAGCGCCGTCCACCGCGGACAAGATCGCCGCCGCCGGCACCCTCACGGTCCTGCGCCCCGGCGTGAACCGCGGCCTGGCCCACGCCCTGAACCTCGGCGTCTCCCGCCTGTCCCGCACCACCGAGGCGGTGATCTTCCTGGACCAGGACTCGGTCCTGGCCCCCGACGTGATCCCCCGCCTGGCCGAGCACCTCACGGACCCCACCATCGGCATCGCGACCCCGGCACCCTGGGACGTCGTCCATGGGCGCTTCTACGAGACCTTCTCCGGCCGCCACGAAGACGTGTCAGAACGCGCCATCTCCATCACCTCCGGCATGCTGATCCGCCGCACCCTCCTGGAGCGCGTCGGCGAATTCCGCGAAGACTTCTTCGTCGACTACGCCGACCTGGAGTATTCCCTCCGCGTCCGCCGCACCGGAGCCCGCATCATCCAGGACAAGCGCCTGAAGCTCCCGCACTCCATCGGCGAACGCCGCACCCACGCCTTCCTGGGCATGCACGTAGCCGTCACGCACAAAGCCCCCTGGCGCGACTACTGGCAGCTCCGCAACGGCTTGATCACCATCCGCGAACAAGGCCGCTTCTCCCCGGCCTGGGCCGTCACCGCAGCCCTCTACCTAGGCCGCGCCGCCGTCCAGGCGGTGGCATTCGAAGACGACCGCCGAGCCCACGCCGGCGCTGTACTGCGCGGCGCCCGCGATGCGATGACGCGCAAGTACAGCATGCGGTACCTGCCGCAGGGCGCGGAGCTGACGACCGCACCTACCGCCGACGGCGGGAAGCGGCGGCGGCGGTAGGGGCGGGGCGGCCGGATCGGCTGCCGCGACGCGCGAGAGCAAAAGTGCGCGCAGGGACTCGGGCTCATTCCCCGCGAGGTCACCAGGCTTAGGCGGAGTCGTAGAAATCGGCGCTGCTGGTGTGGTGGGTGCGTCGGGTGCGGTTTGTTGGTGGGTTTTAGGAGCTTTTTACGGCTTCGCAGGGCTTTAAGAAGGATCCGCTGGGTGGCGCAGTTCGGTGGTGCCGCGCTGGTTGCGCTGGCGGCTGGCGGTTGTTCGTGTGCACGACCGCGCGCGGGTTCGAGTCACTGCGCACACGTCAGGTGGGCGGCTGGCGGCCGCGTTTGGTGGGTGCCTGAAAGTCAAAGACAGGGCCTCCGGCGGCGCCTGCGCGGCGAGCGGCACTCGCTCCGGGGAGGGGGGGGGTCGCGCTGTCTGCTGCCGGACACTGCTTGTGGTCGCCTGTGTCCCGGGTTCCCCGTCGCATCGTCGCCTCACGGAAGCAGACCGGTCCGGTGGTATCAAGTCGGACCCCTGCTGCTGTGGTGTGGTTTCGTGCGACTTGACACCACCGGCCCGGTCAGCTTGGCTACGCCCGCCGACGCGACGGGGAACCCGGGACAACCCCGCCTGTGGGAAGGATTCCCTCGTCTTGGGCACGCCACGTCACCACCCGCACGTGCACGCACCCGAGTGGACCCCGTCCACACCACAGTGGGGTTGTCCCGGATCCCTCGTCGCTGTCGGCGGTGCTTGCACAACCAGCCCGGACTGGCGGGGTCAAGCCGGACGAGGCTGGACCACAGCAGCGTGTGATGCGGCTTTACCCCGCCAGGCCGGGATGGTTCCCTTTAGGGCGACGTCAGCGACGAGGGATCCGGGACTTCGCGACCAACACTCGGACCGCCGCCGAGGCGGGGGGTTGGGGATCCCTCAGAGTCTCGAGTGCCCCCGCCGGAGGCGCCTGCTTTTGACTTCAGGTGCCCACCACACGCGGCCGCCAGCCGCCCACCCGACGTGTGCGCAGTGACTCGGACCTGTGCGCGGTCGTGCCCAGCAACACCGCCGGCCGCCAGCGCAACCTGCGGGGCACCACCGAACTGCGTCCCCCAGCGAGGTCACCAAACCTTAGGCGAAGCCGTAAAAGGCCCTTAAAACCCCACCAACAAACCGCACCTGACGCACCCACCGCACCCCAGCCACCCACACCCACACACCAAGCAGGAGCGCCCAAAAATCGCCAGCACCCCCCAGCCCAGCCGCACGCTGGCCTAAATCTCAGCCCCCGGCGGCAAATACCGCCGACTCGTCCGCCCCCGCGCCCCGTCCCGGAACCCGCGCAGCATCGCCATCGCTCGCGGGCCGCGCGGTGCCTCGATCGCGGTCCGCAGTGCGAACCACCACACCAGGTACAGCGCGGTGTTCCGGCTCCAGACCGGGGCGTCCTTGCGGTGCTCCTTGATCAGCACCGTGCCGTTGCGGGCGATCCAGTACAGCCGCCATGTCGGGTGCCGCGACGACGCCACCGAGACGCCGGCGAGCTTGTGCTGGTTTCGTTGGCCGAGGCTGTGGGCCAGTTTGTAGCGCTTGTCGCGGAGGATGCGGTAGCCGGCGGTGCGGACGCGGAGGCAGAAGTCGTTGTCGACGTGGTCGACGAAGAACTCGGCGCGGAATGGTCCTACTTCGGTGAGGACGGTGCGGCGGACCAGCATGCCGGAGGTGATGACCGCCTCGCGTTCGGCGATGTCCGGGCCGTTCGCGGTGCCCGGTTCGTAGTAGCGTCCCTGCTCCTCGTCCCAGGGCGCCGGTGCCGCGATGCCGACGGTCGGGTCGGTCAGGTGCTCGGCGAGGCCGGTGACCAGGTCTTCGGTGAGGACGGAGTCCTGGTCGAGGAACAGCACCAGGTCCGGGGCCTCCGATGACGGGGCCGCGATGCTCTTCAGCTCGTCCAGGCCCGCGTTCAGTGCGCCCGCGAGTCCTCGGTTGCGCCCGTCGCGCAGCACGGTGACGCCGTCGCGATCACGCAGCGTGTCGCTCAGGAACGGCCCGTCACCCGGCGTGTTGTCCACCACGACCACCCGCGAGCAGCTCTTCAGCGCCGCCTCCACGACCGCGGTCAGGCGTTCGTCGGGATGGAACGCGGTGGTGACCGCGGCGATGGTCGGCATCCGCCAATCGTAGACGAGACGTGACACCGTTCAGCAGCCGCTGAGGTAGCCTCGCAGCTTAGTACTACAAGACTTCCGGCACTTGGCGACGCGGCACTCTATGTGTTCCGCACAGGGGGGACCCACACGTGTACGTAGCCGACCGTGTAGCGGTGGCCTCCCCAGCGTCCTCCCTGGCGGCGCTGAAGCAGCGCGCCGCCCTGTGGAAGCCGTGGTGGAAACCCATAGCGGCGGTCCTCGTCCTGGCGGCCATGGTCCTGTTGTCGCTGAAGCGCACGCAGGGGTTCGGGTCGACCGACACCATATGGGCCGAGGACGGCCGCCAGTTCTACGCGGGAACGCTCCAGCACAACTACATCGACCTCCTCTTCACGCCCTACAACGGCTACCTGCACTTCGTCCCCCGCACCCTCATAGAGATCGTCAGGTTCTTCCCCCTGTCCTGGGCCGCCGCCGTCATCGCGACCATGGGCGCCCTGGTGGCGAGCGCCTGCGCGCTGCTCGTCTACCGCGCCAGCAGCCGGCATCTGCCCTCGACCGCGCTGCGCGTCGCCGTGGCGGCCCCGGTGGCGCTGCCGTACGTGGGGCAGCTGGAACTGGCCAACAACTTCGCCTGTCTGCACTTCCTGCTGCTCTACGTGTCGTTCTGGATGGTCATCTGGAACCCGGAGCACAAGCGCAACCAGATCCTCGCCGCGTTCGTGTTGTTCGCCACCATCGGCAGCGACCCGGTGGACGGCGTGTTCCTCCCCCTGGCGCTCCTGCGCTGGTGGACGGTGCGCGGTCGCCGTGGTGCGCTCCCCGTGATCGGCATGGGCACCGGGATGCTGTTCCAGGGGATCGGCATCGTTTTCCGCCACGCTCTGGACAACCGGCCCATGAAGCCGCACTACGACCCCGTCTGGGCGGTCGAGCAGTTCTTCCAGACGGTGGCGGGGCAGGGGCTCTACACGGGCGATGTGAACCAGCGTCTAGGACTCCCGGTAAACGCCCTGGACACGCAATACGTCGCCTGGGCCATCGCCGGCGTCGCACTCCTGCTGGCGCTGCTGCGGATCACGGCGCCGAACTGGCCGCTGGTCCTCACGGCGCTCGTCCACAGCCTTCTGCTGTTCTGCGGACTGGCCATGCAGGGCGGAAGCGCCGCACCCCGCTATGAGCTTCCGGCGATCTGCTTGTTCCTGGTCGCGGTGGCCGGACTTGTCGTACCACGCAGAGACGCGGCTATAGCGCCGCCGCGTATAGCGATGGCGATAGTGATAGCGAGGGCCGTCCCCGCGTTCGCCATTCTCGGACTGGTCGCCCTGTGCATATACGGCGGCTACGGCCGGTCCAGCCACTGGCGAGCGTCCGGGCCTTCCTTCTCTGCGCAGCTCTCCAAGGCTTCCCAGACGTGTAGCAGCGCGGATGCCCATAGCGCGGTCATCACCGTGGCCCCGCTCTTCAGGCCGTGGGCTATGACGGTACCCTGTGACCTTGTGCGACATCGGGATGCGTTTTTCCAGCTGAGTCCGTGATGACCTTTGCGCGTGTGCGCTATAAGTACGCTGCTCACGTAGTGATCGGCATGTGCGTGGTCGCCTTCGGCGTACTGCTGTATTCAGTACGCGGACTGGACTTCTTCTACGATGAGTGGGATTTCGTCGACAAGGCCGAAGGCTGGCGCTTCAGCGACTATTTCGTCCCGCACCAGGAGCACTGGTCGACGGTGCCCATGGTGATCTACCGGGTGCTGCTCGGACTGAATGGGATGCACAGTTATCTGCCGTTCAGCGCGACCCTGCTGGTGCTGCACTGCGCGAACGCCTTCCTGCTGTTCTCGATCATCCGGCGGCGCAGCGGCGACGCCCTGGGCATCGCGGCGGCGGCGATCCTGCTGGTGCTGGGGCGCGGCTCGGACGACTTCATCTGGGCGTTCCAGATCGGCTTCTCGTGCTCGGTCTTCTTCGGGCTGATCGCGGTGCTGCTGCTGGACGCCGAGCGCCCCACGCGGCGCGCCCTCGCGGGCGGCTCGGCGGCGTTGGTGCTGTCGCTGGCGTCCTCCGGCGAGGGGTTGTTCTTCACCGGGGCGGCGGCCGTGCTGCTGGTCGTGCGCGCCGGCACCGGCACTAGCACCAGCGCCGACAGCGGCAGCGGCAGCGAGGAAGACACAGAAGCGCCGTGGTGGCGCCCTGCACGCTTCCGCACAGCCGCGGCAGCCCTCGCCGCGCCGGTGGTCGCATACGGCATCTGGTACCCGCTGTACGGCGCCCGCCACGCCGACATCGCCCGCTCGCCGCTGTCGCTGAAAGCCGCCTCCGGGCTGCTGTCGTTCGTGCCGACCGGCCTCGGCTCCGGCATGGCGGGACTGGTCGGGGCCGACTGGCGGCAGTGGTGGCTCGGGTTCGCGGTGTTCGTGCTCTTGTTCGCCGTGGCCTGCCGGCGCGGCCGCCCCGCGGCGCTGGCGATCGCGCTCGGGGTCGGCGCGATCGCGCAGTACAGCATGACCGGCCTGGTGCGCGCGCAGTTCGGCACGCAGCTCGCGGGCACCTCGCGGTACGTCTACATCGCGGCGGTGTTCCTGCTGCCGATCGTGGCCGAGGCGCTGCACGACGTGCCGTGGCAGGCGCGGTGGCGGGCGGTCGCGGCCGGGGTCGCGGTGGTCGCGTGCGGCGCCGGGATGCTGTCGCTGAGCACCGCGATCGACCGCCGCGACCGGCAGTTCGTCCGCCAGAAGGCGATGCTGCAGACGGTCTGGTACGACCGGGACGACCCCCGGCTGGACCCGAACGCCGTCATCGACCCCGCCGACGCGCCGACGCTGACCGTCGGCCTGTACATCCGCACCCGCGCGGAGCTCGGCAGCCCGCTGCCCGATCTGGACGCGAAGGGTCTGGCGGCGCTGAACGCGGACGCGGTGGCGGAGGCTCGGAGGAACGTGCTGCTGGGCGGGGGACAGGCGCAGAGCGGGACTGAGGCGCTGGCGCGCTAGTTCGGCGCCCGGGGCCCCGCAACCCGGTCCGAACCCGCCAGAGACCCCTCAGAGCTCCGGCCGAGCGCTGTCAGAGTTCGGCCAGGAAGCCCAGGAAAGCCGGGAAGCCCGGGAAGCCCGGGAAGTCAGGAAGCCAGCCGGACCGAGCCAGAGCTCGGACAAGCTCAGCTCAGGAAGCCGACGCGACCGCGGTGTCCCGGTCCCCGGTGTCGCTGTCCGGGGCTGTGGCTGCGGCTGGGGTGGAGCCGTTGAGGTGCTGCGTCGCACCGTTGGCCGTGCCGTTCGCCGTCCCGGCAGCCGCCCCGGCCAGCGCCGGCACCTCCACCGCGGAGTCCGCGTCGGCCGACATGCCGTCGCCGTCCGCGGCCCCGACCGGCGCCGGCGACGTCTCCCGACCCGCGGCGAGCACCACCAAGCCGGCCAAACCCGCCCCGACCAGGTACAGCAGCACCACGCCCAGCACGCTCCCCGGCGGCGACCACGAGGGATGCAGCGTCAGCCACGGCCCGCGCGTGCCGACCGCGTAGCGCCGCAGCGTGGTGGCGAACATCAGGAACCCGAGCACCAGCGTCGAGACCGTCACCGGCATCGGCAGCCGGTTCACCACGCGGTCCAGCCACCCCCACCGCGGTTCGCGTTTCGCCAGGATCGCGGCGGCCAGCAGCGGCAGCCCGGCGGCCACGGCGAGCAGGTACCGGCCCTGCCAGATGTAGCCGAGGGTCTGTGCCTGCCGGCCCTGCGCCACGACCGGGATCGCCACCACCGAGACGGCGAGCAGCACCAGCGCCGTGACCTCGCGCGGGCCGCCGACCAGGCAGGCGCCGATCAGCAGCGCCAGGACCGGGATGTACCACAGCGATGCGAGGTGGTACGGCGGCTGGACGTCCAGCCAGCCGAAGTAGCCGATCATCTGCCGCAGGTAGGCGGTGGTATCGGCGAAGGTCTGGCGGGCCGCCACGGAGAAGGTCAGGTTCGGGTGGTTGGCCGCGGTGCTGCCCAGGACGCTGAACCGCGCGGTCCAGGCGATCGAGCCCAGGCCCACCACGCCGACGATCGCGGTCCACAGCCACACCGTGCGCCGCCGCAGCGTGTCGCGCAGCGTGCCGCGCTGTCCGGCCAGGGCCGCGCAGACGATGATCACCAGGGCCCAGGCCGGGCCCAGCTGCCGCACCGACACCAGCGCCAGCGCGGCCACGCCGACCCGGGTGAGCAGCCGGGGGACCAGCTCCGGGCGGGGGTCCGTCAGCAGGCTGAGGACCGCCATCCACAGCAGGATGGCCGAGGTGGCCTCCAGCGAGTTCGGGTTCACCGCGCCGTTGAGGAACAGCACCATCGGGGTCGCGGCGGCCAGCACCGCGGTCATCAGGTAGCGCCGCCGGCGGCTCCACTGGAAGGCCGTGACCACCGCGCTGGCCAGCATCGCCGAGCTCAGCGCGGCCGAGACCAGGCGCATGCCGTACATGCCCACCGGGCCGCCGGACAGCAGGCTCGGCCAGCCCACCGCGAGGTAGTACAGGGGGTTGTTGGACCCGGCGGTGGTGCCGGCCAGCGCCGTGCCCGACTGTGCGGTCAGGACCTGCGCGCAGGAGGCCGGCACGTGCGGGTCGGCGTAGTAGCACTCGTGCAGGTTGGTCAGGAACGAGTACGCGGTCGGCAGCCGGTAGCCGGTCATCGGGAGCTCGGTCGTGCCCCCGTGGCCGTGCTGGGTGACGGTGATCGGCGTGCCGTGGAACTGGCCGCGGACCGTGGCCGCGGCCTTCACCATGTGCCAGGGCTCGTCCGGGACCGAGGTCAGCGGGGAGGCCAGGGCCCAGGCCGCGGCGAGGGCGAAGAACGCCAGGAAGGCGGTGAGCCAGACGCGACGCGCGGTCCAGGTGCCGGGCGCGATGCCCGCGGCCAGCCGATACCGCATCGGTCTTACTCCTTCATCCGTGTTCCGCCCCGCAACGAAACCGGCCGCTCCCCCGCTGGCCATGGGCGTGGCGTCCATGCTACCGACCCGTCCACGGATCGGACCTCTGAGCTTAGGAAATCCTTATATACCGTTCACGGATTGTGACCGTTTCGATGTCCGATATCGGTCTGGAGCGCGCCGCCCGGAGGACGAGGGTGAGCAACGCCACCACGCCGGCGATCCCGAGCAGTACCGCCGGGACCCCGGAGCCTGGCGGCGTCCACGCCCCGGAGAACGGGTTCACCGACGAGGTCTGGTCGAACAGGAACACCAGGTTCGGGTGCAGGCTGTGGAAGCCGTGCTGGAACCGGACCATGGTGATCCACAGCGCCACGGCCTGGGTCGGGATCAGGATCCACGCGGCCCAGCGCATCAGCGCCGCCTGCCGGCCGACGGCCACCAGACCCCGGTCGGCCAGCACGAACCCGGCCAGGATCGGCGCCCCGACCAGCATCGGCAGCGCGTAGCGGCCCTGCGAGAACCACCAGCCGGTGGCCGCGGCCTGCAGGTCCGCGGCGATCAGGAACAGGTAGGCGCCGGCCACGATCGCGGTCAGCTGGAGCAGCACCCGCACGCCGGCCCGCCGCGCGGCCGTGACCAGCAGTGCGCCGACCGCCGCGAACCAGGCCAGGACCAGCGGCAGCGGGATCGCGACGTCTCCGAAGGAGGTCAGCCCGACCAGGCCGTTGGTGTACATCGGGACCCGGTGTGTCAGTTCCTTCACCAGCAGCTTGACGCCGTGCGGGACCCCCGAGCTGGCCTGTCCGGAGCCGGGCAGGCCGCGCTGGGTGGACAGCAGTATCCAGCCCGCGCCGACGACGACCGCGGCCACCACGACGGCCGACCACAGCAGCACCGAGCGCCGCCGGGCCAGCTCGCGCAGCCGGTCCCGGGAGGCCCCGAACGCGACCACCACCAGGGCGCCCAGCAGCCAGCCGATGCCCAGTTCCCGCAGCACCGCCAGGGTGCCGGCGGAGACGCCGAACAGCGCGAGCGTCCACCTGGAGTCATCGCGGGCCAGGAAGATCGCGATCAGCGAGGTCCACACCGCGACCGCGGCGGCGATCTCCGGACCGGCCGGGTTCACCGCCCCGGTGAGGTTCACCGCGACCGGCGTCACCGCCAGCAGCACCCCGCCGAGCACCAGCGGTCCGCGACCGCGGGCCAGCCGAGCCGCGGCCGCCACCGCGCCGCCGAGCAGCGCGCTGGTCAGCAGGCAGGTCAGCAGCCGGGCGGCGATGACCCCCTGGTAGTTCGGGAAGAGCTTGATCGGCCAGCCGGTGACCGCGTAGTAGATGGGGTTGTAGTTCGCCGCGCCGCTGGTGGTGACCACCATGCGGTGCTCGTCGCCGGGCGCGGGAGCGGACACGCAGGCCGCGGTGACGTTGAGCTTCCAGCGCATGCACGCCTGCGGGTCCTGATCCGCGATGCCGTTCGGCACCAGGCTCTTGGGCACCGTGATCTGCGCGTCGACCCGCGCGGCGACCTGTCCGTCGAGCACGCCGTAGGCGCGCACGACGTGACGGAACTCATCCGCGGATCCGTCGTACGGCATCGCCAGGGACCACGCGGCCCCCAGTAGGAAGAAGCCGACGAACGCCAGCAGGAAAGCCTTCGCCCCGGTCGTACGCGGTTTCAGGCGCAGGACGGCGCGGGACGGGGCGGACGGCATCCCGCCAGTTTAGGGCCGTTCATCGTACGGATCGACCGCTTGTGCGTGGTGATGCCGGAGTGGTCACCATACCGCCGGGCGCATCGTTGCCAAACCGTTACGCTGCGCTGATCGTCGCCGAGGCGGCGATCAGCGCCCGCTCAGCCCTTGTCCGCGTTCCTGGCGGCGTCCTTGGCAGCGGTGTCCTTGGCGGGCAGCAGCGCGAAGCCCGCCAGCCGCCGCAGGCTCGCCACGTCCCCGCGCTTGGCCGCCGAGGGCACCAGCGTGGCGGCGTGCAGCCGCGAGGCCAGGTGCCGCCGCCCGGCGCGGGCCGCGCGGTGCCAGCCCAGCTCCTCCATCCGGCCCGCCTCGGCCAGGAAGAAGCGGCGCTCCTCGCGGAACCGCTTGCCGTCCACGGCCTGTGCCGAGGACTCGCTGGCCAGGTGCCGCCGGTACCGGAAGCACACGTGGTCGGAGACCGCGAGCTTCTCGCCGGCCTTGACCAGGCTCAGCGTCACGTTCAGGTCCTGCACGATGGTGAACGCCGGGTCGAAGCCGACCTTCTTGATCGCCTCGGTGCGCCAGCAGATCGACGGGAAGTACATCCAGTTGGCGCGCAGGAGCGAGGCCGCGAGGTCCTCGCCGCCCATGATCTGCACGCCGCCGACCTTGGGCGCGAACACGCTGCGCTTCATCCGGTCGGCCAGCGGGTCCACGACCGCGCCGTGCTCGTCGATCACCTCGACGCCGGGCTGCACCATGGCCACCTCGGGGTGCGCCTCGTACAGCGCGAGCACGGTGGCGACGTAGTCCGGCCGCATCTCGTCGTCGCAGCCGATCATCGTCACCAGGTCGGCGTCGGCGGCGTCCAGGCACTTCTGGAAGTTCACGGTGATGCCGAGGTTGTGCTCGTTGCGCTCGTAGCGCACCCGCGGGTCCCGGGCCCCGAGTTCGGCGAACCACTCCGGGACGCCGGGCTCCTTGCCGTCGTCCACCACGGTCAGCCGCCAGCGCGCGTCGGTCTGCGCCAGCACGCTGCGCACCGCCCCCTGCATCATCGGCACGTCGCCGTAGTACGGCATGACGATGTCGAGCAGGGGCGGCGGGCCGTCGTACTCGGTCATGGATTCCTCACTGCTCACGAACGGTCGGTCCCCGCCTTCGGCGAGCTCGACGACCCCGGCGTGCCGGACGGGCCCGACGCGCGGCGCGCCTGCCAGGCGGCCCAGGCCGAGTCCACCATGGCGGCCAGGTCGTGCTCGGCGTGCCAGCCCAGCTCCGCGCCGATCCGGTCGGCGGCGGCCACCACGCTCGGGGCGTCGCCGGCCCGGCGGTCGGCGGCCTCGGGGGTGGTGTCCAGGCCGGTGGCCGCGGCCACCGCGGTCAGGACTTCGAGCACTGAGACGCCGGCGCCGCGGCCGACGTTCAGCGTCAGCGCCGCCCGCGGGTCGCCGGCCAGCCGCCGGGCCGCCGCGGCGTGCGCGGTGGCCAGGTCGGCGACGTGGATGTAGTCCCGGACGCAGGTGCCGTCCGGGGTCGGGTAGTCGGTGCCGAAGACCAGCGGCGGGCGGCCGGCGTCCAGGCGGGCGAACACCATCGGGATCAGGTTGAACGCGCCCTGGTCGCCCAGCGCGGGCTCGGCGGCGCCGGCCACGTTGAAGTAGCGCAGGTTCGCGAAGGCCAGCCCGCGCGCCTTCGCCTGGGCCCGCACCATCCACTCGCCGACCAGCTTGGTCTGGCCGTAGGGGCTCAGCGGCCGGCAGTCGGCGTCCTCGCGGACCAGCCCCTCCTGCTCCGGCATGCCGTAGACGGCGGCCGAGGAGGAGAAGACCAGGCGCCGCACGTCGGCAGCGGCCATCGCGTCCAGCAGGGACCTGACACCCTCGACGTTCTCGCGGTAGTAGAACGTGGGCTCGGCCACCGACTCGTCGACGCGCTTCTTGCCGGCCATGTGCACCACGCCGGCGACGTCGTGCTCGCGCAGGACCGCGGTGAGCAGGTCGCCGTCCAGCACGCTGCCGGCGATCAGCGGCACGTCGTCCGGGACCCGCTCCTTGGCGCCGGTCGACAGGTCGTCGAACACCACCACCGGCAGGCCCTCGGCACGCAGCGCGCGCACCACGTGCGCGCCGATGTAGCCGGCGCCGCCGGTGACGAGCCAGGTCACGACTGCCGCCCGGAACCGGCCGGAACCGGCTGCGCGGCCTCGGTGCCGGCCTCGGGGGCCGCGGAGACCGTGGAGGTCTCGGAGGTCTCGGAGGTCTCGGAGGTCTCGGAGACGGCCTCGGAGGCCGCGAGGGCGTCCGACTCCCGGCGCGGCGCGGGCACCACGGCGTTGCTCAGCGCCACCGAGCGCGCCAGGTCGGTGAACCGGCGCTCCAGGGTGCGGAAGCGCAGGAAGGTGTTGGCGGCGAAGAACGCCACGACCACCACGAGCAGGTACAGGACCAGGTCCGCGCCACGGCCGACGCCGAGCTTGTGCGCGATCCAGTTGACATCCTGCGGCCGCAGGATCGCGTAGATCCCGCCGAAGATGAACAGCACGAACCCTATGCGCTTGACCGCCTGGGTCCGCACGGTGTGGGCACGCTGCGTGAACAGGGCGAACAGCGCGAGCGCCATGATCACGAGGACGATTTGGATGGCGAGCATGGTCTCAGGCCCCTCGCTGCCGCACGGACAGGTCGAACAGGATGTTGACGCCGTTGATCAGCGACTGTCCCTTGGACTTGGAGTAGTCCGTGTAGACGACGATCACCGGAACCTCCTTGACCCGCAAGCCGGAGGCCGCCAGGAAGGCGACGATCTCCGAGGCGTGGGCCATGCCGTTCATGGTGATGCGCAGCTGGGCGGCGGCCTTGCGGTTCAGCACGCGCAGGCCGTTGTGCGCGTCGGTCAGCTGCAGCTTGCGGGAGGTGCGGCTGAGGGTGACCACGGTGCGCAGCACCACGCGCTTGATCATCGGGACTTCTTCGGTGCCGGTCAGGAACCGGGAGCCGAGCACCACGTCGGCCTCGCCGGACTTGGCGACCCGCACCATCGTCAGCGCGTCCTCGACCCGGTGCTGGCCGTCGGCGTCGAAGGTCACCACGTACTCCGCACCCTGGCTGAGCGCGTAGCGGATACCGGTCTGCAGCGCCGCGCCCTGGCCCAGGTTCACCGGGTGCCGCACCAGGTGCGCTCCGGCGGCCAGGGCCTGTTCGGCGGATTCGTCGCGACTCCCGTCGTCGACGCAGACTATGTTCGGGAACGTCTTCCGGGTCTCCTCGACCACGCCGCCTATGACGGTGCCCTCGTTATAGACCGGGATGACGATCCAAGCGTCGTCAAGACTTTCCATGTTCCCACCCACTCGCGCCAGTATGGGCGGCCAGCATACCGTGCGCCTGGCCCTCCGCCTCGGTAGAGACCGCCAGGTCGGCGCGCACAGGCCGCCTGCTTCGCAGAATCAGCGCCATGGCGCCGGCGGTGACGATCGAGCCCACCGCGTAGGCCAGCTCCACCCGGGTGGTGACCCCGCCGGGACCGAAGGTGACGGCGGCCAGCGCCGCCGTGCCGATGATCCAGGCGTACAACTGCTCGCGGTGCCGGTTCTCGGCGGTCAGCGCCTGTCCGAGCACCATGGCCTGCATGTAGAACAGCGAGCCGACGGACAGCCAGGCGAAGTCGGTCACGCCGATCTCGTTGGCCATGCCGAACAGCGTGCGCACCGACCAGGGGCCGATCACCACGCAGCCCAGCGCGCTGCCCAGCCCCAGCACCACAACGATGCCGGTGCTGCGGCGCACCAGCGCCCTGAACCCGGCGGTGTCGCCGGCCGCGTGCGCGGTGGCCAGGCCCGGCAGCAGCGCGGACTGCAGCGCGCCGAAGACGAACAGCGGCACCCGGGCCAGCACCAGCGCCGCCAGCAGCGCGCTGACCAGCGTGACCTGGGCCGGGGCCAGCAGCTTGACGTTGATCACCGCGATGTTCAGGACCACCTGGGACAGCAGCATCGAGCCGATCAGCAGGCCCATGCCCTTGGTGATGGCCGACCAGGGCAGGTTGCCGCCAGGTGTCAGGGCCCTGCGGACCCGCGGGGTCATCGCGGCCAGCGCGGTCAGCGGCGCGATGGTGAGGATCAGGCTGAACCAGATCGCCGACTTCACCCCGGCGGCGGCGAAGACCGCGGCCAGCACGATGCGCAGCGCGCCGTCCATCCACATCAGCCGGCCGTAGTCGGCGAACTGCCCGTGCCCGGCCAGCACGCCGCGCCACACCGCGGTGACCACCAGCCCGGCGAACGCACCGGCCAGCGCGGCCACCATGCCGTAGCTGCCGTTGAACAGCTTGTGCGCCAGCAGCGGGGACAGCACCATCAGCAGCAGGCAGACCACGCCGAGCAGGCCCGCGCCGAGCACCGCGCCGCGCTTGAGGACCGCGGTGGTGCCCCGGCCGTGTTCGACCTCTGAGGCGATGATGCGGCCCATCTCCTGCTCGATCGGCATCGAGATGCTGTAACCGACGGAGAAGGCCAGCGTCCACAGCACGGAGACCGCGGACTTGGCGTTCGGGGACAGGACGTGTCCGGCGAGCGCCAGGTGGATGTAGGAGGCCAGGCCCAGCACCGCGGTCCCGAGGCCGAGGCGGAGCACCCCTGGCGGGACCATGGCGGCCAGTCGTGCGCCGATACCGGAGGACATGCACTCGCTCCATTACTTCGCACCCCCGGGGGGAGGGTGGTCGGGTCGGACGGGCCGGGACGGCGTGACACCTGAGCGTCGGCTCTGACGGCGTCCGCCACAGAGACTAACCGACTCCGACGGGTGTTCGGTTCGTATCGTGCGGACCGGAGCCGGAGCCGACGGCCGTCGGCTCCGGCTCCGGGGGTCACTTCTTGCCGACCAGGCGCCCCAGCCGGTAGGAGGTGCCCCAGAAAGCGGTGCGCCACAAGGCCTCGGCGACTATGGCACTGCTCATCTTCGAGGCGCCGAGTTCGCGTTCGACGAAGGTGATCGGGACCTCGACGACCTTCAGCCCGGCCCGCACGGTGCGCCAGGCCAGGTCCACCTGGAACGTGTACCCGGCGCTGACGACGGTGTCCAGATCGATCTTCTCCAGCGTCTCGCGGCGGAAGAGCCGGTAGCCGCCGGTGGCGTCGGCCAGCTTCATGCCGGTGACCAGACGGACCCAGGCGTTGCCGCCCTTCGACAGGATCTCGCGGCGTACCGGCCAGCCCACGGTCTTGCCGCCGGGGACGTAGCGCGATCCCAGGACCAGGTCGGCGTTCTGCTCGACCAGCGCGGCCAGCAGTGCCGGGAAGTCCTCGGGGCGGTGCGAGCCGTCGGCGTCCATCTCGCAGATGACGTCGTACTCGTGCTCGATGCCCCAGGCGAACCCGGCCAGGTAGGCCTTGCCCAGGCCCTCCTTGCCGGCCCGGTGCAGGACCTTGACCCGCTCGTCCTTCTCGGCCAGCCCGTCGGCGAGTTTGCCGGTGCCGTCGGGGGAGTTGTCGTCGGCCACCAGTACGTGCACGTCGGTGTTCGCCGCGTGCACCCGCGTGACGATCTTCTCGAGGTTCTCGGCCTCGTTGTAAGTAGGGATGATCACCAGGACGCTCAGGTCCTTGGCGGCGTTCTCCACGTCGGATTCGGTCTTTCTGCTCTGGTCGGGGACGGCTGCCGCGACGGCCGCACCGGCCGGCACCGGACGCAGCCGGGCCGTCGCGACGGCGGTGACCACGGCGAGCACGGAGGCGAAGATCGCGAGGTTCATGTGCTTCGAGGTGTCGATGCCGTCGCCGTAGGCGGCGACACCGAATTGCAGCAGGCCCACGGAGAACAGGAACAGCGTCATCCAAGCGAAGGTCTTGCGCTCCCCGGAGGCGCGGTTCCGGCGCCGGGTCAGGAGCCGGACGGCCACCGCGGCCGGCAGCAGCCACAGCAGCAGCAGCGGGATCAGCCCGGCGTGGCTGAACAGCCGCAGGGTGCTGGTGACCGGCGTCCAGCGCTTGTCCACCGCGTTCGCGCTGTGATTGGTGTCGTAGTTACCCAGCGGGATGGCCTGCTTGGAGTGCTTTATCCAGCAGCTGCCGGTGTAGGTCGGCCGCGTGTAGAAGAACGAGTTCGCGGCGTCGTTGGCGACCCGGACCGCGCGGTCGGGGTGCAGCAGCAGGAACTTGACCCAGTTGCCGGTGTTCAGCGCCTTGTCCAGACCGGGGTCCGCGGCCTTGGCCCGGGCCACGTACTTGTCGCCGCCGGCGCTGGGCGAGAAGACGCCGGTGTCCTGCACGCTGAGCTGGTACGGCGGGCACCACGCGGTGTGCCCGACCTGGGTGCTGTAGTAGTCCGGGATACCCAGGGCCTTCATGTCGGCCTTCGGGTTCGGGCTCACGTACAGCAGCTCGTTGAAGACGAAGTCGGCCTTGGTTTGCAAGGTGAAATGGGGGTCCTGCTTGGGCGTGAGCGCCACCGAGGACCCGGCCAGCACCAGGGCCAGCCCGACCGGGATCACCCGCGACCCGATCCGGCCGGTGAGCCGCCGTACCGGCAGCGGGAACGCCACCAGCAGCACCACCATCGGCACCACCAGGACGATCATCTGGGCCTTGGAGGTGATCAGGAACATCCCGGCGCCCAGGGCCAGGATCGCCCCGGCCCATCGGGCCCGGCCGCCGCGGAACAGCAGCACCAGGGCCGGCAGCACGAACAGCAACCCGATGACCGCCGAGATCTCACTCAGCGGCGAGGCGGCGAAGTCGATGAAGCTGGCGTCCGCGATGACCACCAGCAGCGCCGCGATCAGCAGGTAGCGGAACCGGCGGCGGGAGCGCAGCACCGCGAACAACAGCCCCAGCGCGGCGCCGATGAACACGCACGCCACGGCGCCCAGGACCCGCAGGTCCAGAGCGGTGTAGCCGACCGAGTTCTTCAGCCCGAGCAGCTGGGTCAGGTACCGCCCGATGTTCATCAGGATGAGCTGGCTGGAGTTGTACGCCGGCTGCGGCAGGTCGATGTTCGTGATCGCGCCGCCGTAAGGGGTCTTCGAACAGTTCCAGAGCGACCGCTGCTTTATCACGTAGGTGAAGTTGACCCACATGCGCATCTCGGAGGAGCTGCCTGTGCTGTACAGGCTCAGATGGCACAGCAGACGGCTGCCGTCGTAGTTGTCCGCCACGCCGACCGGCGTCGGGAACATCAGACGGAGGAACAGCAAAGTGGCCGACGTGAAGGCCACCGCCACCGGTTCCAGGAACCGGCGGGAGATCACGGCCGATATTCGTCGTGGCACGGCGGGCGGCAAGGCCTGCCCGGTCGCCCGGCCGCCGGCCTCCTGGCTCGTAGTGGACAAGGGAACCTCTTCGTGGCCTGCGCTGATCGCTTTAGCGAGCTGGATCTTGTGGTGGGGCGGCGCACGGTCGTCGAGGGGCAGGAGTGCGCGAGACCAGACCTTACCGGGTTGGCGTGGAGGATCATCCCACGGTCTGTATTGGTCGTGCACCAATCACCGTACTGCGGTGACCGATCGCCACCGGTCCGTGACGCTTCGGGATCGGTGGTGCGCAACGGGTGCGCACCACCGGCCCGGCGCCGACGTCACATCGCGGCCGTCAGATCGTGCCGTTCTCGACTGCGGCCACGATCCACGGGATCACCTCGTCGAGCATCTCCTCCAGCGAGGTGGTCGCCTCGAAGCCGAGGATGTCCTTCGCCTTCTCCGTCGAGGGCACGCGGCGCTGCACGTCGTACTCGAACGGGTCGTCCGAGACCAGGGTCAGCGGGACGCCGGGGCCCTTGATCTTGGTCCAGATCGCCTCGGCCAGCTGCGTCACCGAGTGCCCGGCCGGGGTGGACAGGTTGAAGTCGTCGTTCAGCGCGTCCGGGTGCGACATCGCGGTCACGATGCCGCGCGCCAGGTCGCCGCCGTAGGTGTAGTGGCGCACCTGCTCGCCGGTGCCCAGGATGTGCAGCGGGTCCTGGCCCTTGACGATCTTCTGCACCAGGTCCGGCACCACGTGGCTCATCGCCAGCTTCACGTTGCCGGACAGGATCTCCTCGTCGCCCAGTGCGCGGGACTCGCCGATGCCGACGCAGTTGAACGGCCGGACGATCGTGTAGGGCAGCTTGTACTGGTCCCAGGAGGCGCGCGCGAAGTACTCCACGGCCAGCTTCTGGAAGCCGTACGAGGACAGCGGCGGCGGCACGCGGCGCTCAGAGCCCTCGACCGACGGCCACTCCTGCGCCGACTCGAAGACCATCGAGGACGACATGTAGGTGACCTTCTTCAGCCGGCCCTTGCCGCCGTCGTGCGCCTTGATCGCGGCGTCGCAGGACGAGGCCATGATGCGCTCGTTGGTGGCCAGCAGGTCGTACGCGTAGGTGTGGAAGTACGAGATGCCGCCGATCAGCGCCGCGCCGGCGATGAACTGGTCGCAGTCCGAGAGCAGCTTGACCATCAGGTCGGTGTCGCGGACGTCGCCCTCGTGGAACTCGTAGTCCGGGTGCCCGTCGTAGGACTTGGTGATCTTGCCGTACTTGGAGTAGTTGTCGATCCCGACGACCTTGTAGCCGCGCGAGAGCAGCTCCTCGACGACGTAGCCGCCGATGAAGCCGGCGGAGCCGGAGACGAGGACTTTCTCAGACATGGTTTCGCTTTCTGCTTCTGCCGGTTCAGGCCTGGGCCCGGCGGTTCAGGTCTTGGGCTGTGTCAGCTCTTGGTCTGCTGTATCAGCTCTTGGTCTGTATTAGCTCTTGGTCTGTGTCAGGTCTTGGGCTGTGTCAGCTCTTGGTCCTGGAACGGAGCTGTTCGAGGCTCAGCGGCGGCCCGAAGGCGAACCGGTACCAGCGCAGGTACTTCGGCAGCCACTTGCGCAGATGGAAGTGGGAGTCGCCCTGGGTGCGGTCCAGCCAGATGGTCGGGATCTCGGCGACCGGGCGGCGCAGCCGGCGGGCCTTGGCGGCCAGCTCGATCCCGATCTCGAAGCCGTCGCGGGAGTCGATGCCGACCTCCCGGACGAAGTCGGTGGAGTAGGCCTTGAAGGAGTTGGTCGCGTCGCGCGTGCCGACCCGGGCGAACCAGGCCAGCGAGCGGCCGGCCGTCTGCGACATCAGGCCCTTGAGAAGCGGGCCGCCGACCTGCTGGCCGCCGGCCATGTAGCGGGAGGCCGCGGCCACCGCCACGCCGCGCTCCACCAGCCGGGCCAGGTCGTCGATCTGCCGCGGGTCGTCGCAGCCGTCGGCCATGGTGACCACCACGGCCGGGCTCAGCGCGTGGTCGATGCCGAACCGGATGGCGTTGGCCGGGCCGCGGCCGTACGTGTTGAGCAACGGCTTGAGCCTGGGCTCGGTCACCGAGTACTTCTCTATCACCGGCATGGTGGTGTCCTCGGCGGTGTCCACCACGACCAGCACCTCGCACGGCAGCTGGACGGACTCGAAGAGCCGGTCCAGGACCGGGACCACGCCCTCGCCCTCGTTGTAGGCCGGGATGATGACCGAGACCTTCGGCCGGGTCGGGTCGGTCGGCTTGTCCGCACCGGTCGGCGTGCTCATACCCGCACCCCGTCACCCAGGACGTTCCAGATGTCCGCCACCGGCACCGTCGCCTTCAACCCCCGGTACTCCGGATGCGGCGCGCCGACGATGAGCAGATCGGCCTTCTCCAGCACCTCGTCCAGGCCGACCAGCGAGGCGTCGCTGGTGACGAGCGGGTCGGTGCACAGCACCTCGGCGGCCTTGAACTTCAGGATCCGCTTGAGCTTGTAGGACAGCGAGGAGCGGGTGTCGTCCGAGCCGCCCTTGAAGGCCATGCCGAGGATCCCGACCGTCATGTTCTTGAGGTCGTACTGCGAGTCCAGCCGGTCCACCACGTACAGCGGCAGACCCTCGTTCGTGGTCATCGCCGCGTAGCCGAGCGTGAAGTTGTTGTTGTGGAACGCCGCGAGCTGCATGGCGTCCTTGAACAGGCACGGCCCGGCGGCGAAGCCGGCGCCGGGCATGTCCGCGGCGCGCGGGTAGTCCTGCGACAGGCCCTGCCGGATGCGCTCGAAGTCCAGGCCGCGGTCGTTGGCCATCATGTAGAACTGGTTCACCGCGGCGAACTTGATGTAGCGCCAGGTGTTGGTGAACAGCTTGGCCAGCTCGGCCTCTTCCGGGCTCAGGTGCACGATCTTCTCGGTGAGCCGGCGGAACAGTGCCTCCGCCCGCTGCTGCGCCCGCTCCGTGCGGCCGGAGACGATCTGCGGCAGCTCGAACAGCTCGGTCATGGCCTTGCCCTCGGCGATGCGCTCGGGGCAGAAGGCGACGTCCACGTCCACGCCGAGCCGCGCGATCATCCGCTCCACGAGCTCGGTGACCCCGGGGTACACCGTCGAGCGCAGGACGAGTATCTGCCCGTCGCGCAAGAACGGCGCGCAGGTCTCCAGCGCCCGCGGGATCGCGGTCTGGTCCGGGTTCAGGTGCTCGTCCACCGGCGTGCCGATGACCACGACCACGTGCTCGCAGCCGGCCACCACCGCCGGATCCGTCGAGGCCGACAGCCGTCCGGCGGCCACCACGCGCTCGATGACCGGCGCGGCCCCGGGCTCGTCGAACGGCAGCCGCGCGGCGTTGACCGCGTCCACGGCCTCCGCGCTGACGTCGTAGACCACCACCGAGGCCCCGCGGTCGGCGAGCGCGATCGCCAGCGGCAGGCCGACGTGCCCGCCCCCGCCGATGACCACGACGTCGTGAACGAAGTCGTTTTGTGCGGTTTCGGGCATGGAATCCCCTGTTGCGGTGGCGTTGGGTCGAGAAGTCAGTCGGCCCACAATATGACATCGGTCCGGATGCCGGGCCGGTTGGGCGCCATGCCGTGACCAGCCCGCAACCGGAGGAGTGAGCCCCGGCGGGGGACGGTCGGGCGCCGCCCGGCGTCCGTCGGCGTCGAGCCGGCTTACGGTCTCAGCGCCGGTAAGACGGCCATCGCCATGGTACGCCCCGGCCCCGACCTGGTGACATGGTGCTGAGCCGTCAACCCGGTAACGATGAGAAGTGGGCTCTGGCAAGTACAACTGCATCGCCGCTGACCTCTAGTAGCATTTCGGCTCGAACAGGGGGGCGGGTCCGAGAGCTGAGGTGGGGTGGATGGGCTCTTACGGTGACGCGCGGACTGAGGAGCCCGTCGACGGGCCGTCCGTGACGATCCCGGTATCGACCCCGCTGTCACAGATACGGACCGTGGCGTGACCAGCGGTGGCCGAGTCAGGCCGGTCGACACTCCGCAGCGGGGGCGGCCGGCTTGTGCGACCCAGATCATCATCGCGTCGTGTCTCCTCCTCGCGGCCGCGATACCCGCGGGTCTTCTGAACCTCCCCGGCGAGCGATCGCCCTCATGATCAAGGACCGATTCGATGAAAGGCACTCACCATGGTGGCGTTGACCGAACAGGCTGACGCGCCTGTGCGCCGCGGCGATGGACCGGGTGGCCGTTTCCCGCGGTTCCCCGCGCTCGCGGTAGGCCTGCTGGCAGCGGCCTGGTTGATCCCCGCCGCCCTCCAGCTGGTGGACGCGGACTGGCTGCTGCCGCCGCTGCTCCTGCTCGGCACCGCGAGCCTGCTCCGGGTCGGCACCGTCCTGCTCGACCGGCTCATGATCGCCGCGGGTCTGCTCGGCGGTGCGGTGATCGGCTCCGGTCTGCTCTTCTCGGTCTGGCCGTGGCATCTGAGTCCGATGGCCATCGGCTGGTTCGGTCTGACCGTGTTGGTGGTCGTGGGCCTGGTGCTGCGCCGGCGGCCCCAGCTGCCGCGCCGGGTCCTCGGGACCGACCTGCTCATCCTGGCGGCGCCCGTGGTGTCCTGGGTGCTGATCCGCAAGCCGGTTCAGGGGCAGAGCTTCAGCAACATGCTGCCGTACACGTCGGCACGCCAGGACTTCTTCAACCACTACGCGCTGTACGACGCCATCCACCGGATCGGCGGCTACGCGTTCACGCACCCCGCGGCGGCGCGCCACTACGTCACCACGCCGAACGAGTACGCCTATCCTTCAGGCGCGCACTTCCTTTACGTGATTCTCGATGTGTTCCGGACCTCCTCGTCCAACCCGGGCGACTCCGTTGACGAGTTCGTCCGCTACTACCAGTACGAGGCGCTCGGCGTCGGCCTCCTCGCGATGGCGGTCATCTGGTCCGCCCGGTGGGTGGCCGGCCCCGCGCTGACGGGTTGGCGGCGGGCGCTGGTCTGTTCCGTGGTCGGCGGCATGGCGGTGCTGGGCCAGATGTCGGCGCTGTTCTGGCAGGGCTACGACGGCGAAGTCATCGGCCTTGCCTTCCTCGCCATGCTGTTCGCCCTGGTGGTCCAGCCGCCGGCGCGGGTCCGGGAACAGATCCTGCTGGCGGCGGCCCTCATCGTGGGCGTGGTCTATTCCTACAGCCTCTATTTCATCTTCATAGGCGTCATCGTGGTCTGTGCCGCTGTCGTCTATCGGAAGCGACTGCTGCGCTACTGGCGCTTCGCCCTGGTCACCGCGGTCGTCGCGATCCCCATCGCGGCCGTTCCGTATGTCATGGCCCAGATCCACTCGTACGGCACGCAGGGCCTGTTCACGCAGGGCGGCACGACGCTGCGATTCTCCCGTGCGCTGTCGCTGTTCTTCGGAGTCGTGGCCGTCGCACCGCTGGCCACGCGGGCCGGACGCCGGCTGCCGAGGTGGCGGGTGGTGGCTCCGGTGATCTTGATCAGCACCGCGATCTCCACCTACGAGGGGTACGTCGGGTACCAGGCGACGGGGATGACCCGGTACTACTACGAGAAGATGGTCGAAGGCACCTGGACGATGTCGCTGGTGGCTTTCGGCGCGGTCGGGCTGTTCCTGAAAAGCGCGCTTGCCGCACCGGCGGGAGCGTCCCGCCTCGGCGTGAGCCGGCGACGGCACTGGCTGACGACCGAGATCCCGGCGTCCGTGGCGGCCTTCGTTCTCGGCGTCACCGTGTCGAGCGGCTTCCCGCTCACCAAGGGCCCGGAATGGTCGCAGGGACCGCGCCCGATCCAGGACGTGAGCTGGGCCGCGCTGTGGGCCGGCGGATCCATCACGGCGCCGTACGCCCATGCCCTGGCCATGTACGGGCAGCACTACCAATTCGGAGACGGCCAGGCGACGGCACTGCTGTATACGGACAGCGCCGCGGACAACATGCACGCCACGATGTTCCTCTCCATCCTCAACCATGATCTGGGGACGATGGGATTCCTGGGGATGGACGGATCGGACAACCTGGTGTCCCTCCAGCCGCCGGCGAAGGGGCAGGACCTGTCGGACGCGGCCAAGTACGCGCTGCAGCGGCTCGAACTCTGGCTTCGCGCCCACGACCCCGGCTTCCGGGTCGTGGTCGGCGACAACTACCTGGCCCGGCTCCTCACCGAGTGGTCGGCGCAGAACCCCGACATGCGGATGCGGATCGATATCATCAGAGGGCTGTCATAACGCGGGAGGCCGGCGACGGGCGCGAGCCGCGGCCCTGACCGCGGCTCTGACGACCGCCTCCGAATCGGTTCTGGACTGGTTCCGGCTCGGACCCGGGTGACGGGTCCGAGCCGGAAGGCCGAGCGCGACGAAGTGGTGCGCGACGAAGTGGTGTCCGTCGGGAATCCTCGGAGCGGCCACTCGCGGCGGTTATTCGGATCGCCTCACGCCGGCGAGCGTTCGCCGGGCAGGTCGGGCAGGAACAGCACCGTGAGCTTGAGCGTCGGGTGGTCGGCGGCGAAGGCGCGCAGACGCGCCGCAGCCACCGGGTCCGGCGTGATCACGCGCAGCGGGACCCGCGAGGTCCGGAGCAGCTTCGTGACCGAGCCCAGGGCCTGGTCGGCGGCCGGGGCCAGCGGCCCGTCCGGCGTCGACGGCGGCGCGATCTTCACGAGCCCGTCGATGTCGGTGAGTCCGTAGACGATCGGCCCCATGGTGCCGGAGTCGTGGTTGAGCGAGGCCATGATCAGCGTCAGGTCGCGGTTCTCGGTCCCGGCCGGATCCCACAGCGCGACCGTCGGCCGGCCGTCGCCCAGCAGGTGCCGGTCCGCCAGGTAGGCCAGGGCCGCGCCATGAACACCGAAGATCTGCTTGCCGTCGGTCCAGACCCGGGCCCAGGTGGTGTCCGGCCCCGGATACATGTCCTGGTAGCGGAACTGCAGCGGTCCGGGCAGGGCCGCGCCGACCGCGATCACGCCGGCCAGCGCCCCGGCGGTGCCGGCCGCGCGGTGCCGCCAGGGCCCCGCGTCCCGGCTCAGCCGTCCCGGCTTGAGCGCGGTGACCGCGGTGCCCGCGCCCATCAGGCCGAACACCAGGGCCGGGTGCATCGCCTTGTGGAAGTAGTAGGTCGTGAAGCCGATCTCGGCCTTCTGGTAGAGGCCGAACGCGGTGACGATGACGGCCGCGGTGCCGATCAGCAGCGCCAGCGTCGCGGTCGTCGGCCGGCGGCGGCCTGCCGCGGACAGCGTGCCGACGACACACAGCAGCGCCAGGATCAGCAGCGTGGAGTGCGGGACGGCGATCGCGAAGCCCGGCGTCAGCAGCGCGTCGGAGGTGCTGACGGTGTCGTACCGCAGCTCCAGCAGGTAGCTGAGCACCGATATCAGGAGACTGATAGACCCGACGACCAGTACCAGCCGCAGGTGCGGGCGCAGCCGCCGGCGGTTCACGAACCCGAACACCGCGGCCAGCGCCCAGGCGAAGGGCACGTACAGGCTGTAGGTGTAGCCGGTGGCCGCCACCAGCGCGCCGACCAGCACCAGCTGTTCGGCGGGGCGCCCGATCGGCCGGACCGCGATCGCCCCGGCCAGCGCCAGGAAGGCCAGCGCGAGCACCTCGGCGTCCCAGGTGCACCACAGCATGGTGGTCAGCACGCCGGTCGCGGCCCAGGCGCCGACGGCCGAGACCACCAGCGCGCGCTGCCAGCCGGCGGTGCCAGCGCCGAGCACCCGGCGGGCTCCCCAGGCGATGCACAGCACCAGGAACGCGAAGCCGAGCGCGACGTAGTAGCGGTAGCGGTCCAGCTCCGCCACCGGGTTCCCCGGGTCGGTGCGGGAGGTGACGAAGATGTCGAGCAGCGCGTACAGGTAGTGCATGCCGGACGGGTAGATCCGGCCGATCTTCGGGTCCACCACCGGCGCCGCCGCGTGCCAGTGCAGGAACGGGTATCCGCCGACGCGGTGGATGGTGTCGAACAGGCCGAACTGCCGCATCCGGTCGCCGGTCAGCGTCGTGTAGGCCAGTCCCTGGGTCGGGGTGCCGCGCAGGCTCGGCGCCAAGGCCACCCAGCCCGCGTATCCGGCGGCGGCCAGCAGCGGCAGATCCGAGCCGGTCATCCGGCGGGGCAGCGCGGGCCGCCGGCCGGTGCGGGCGTGGATCAGGTAGGCGGTGGTGGACAGCAGCGTCAGCCACAGTCCTGCGACCGGCACCGGATCGAGTCCCCAAGGCCACACGGAGAACAGCAGGCCGCCGGCGATGGCGACGCCGGACACCAGACCCACGGCCGGGATCAGCCGGTCCAGCACCGTGGAGCCGATGGTCAGTTGGGCCGCGGTCGCCAGCACGATGAGCACCGGCAGCACGATGTCCGCGTGCAGCAGGTGGGTCGCGACCGGTACCAGCCAGGAGGCGGCGACGGCGACGGCCAGCACGTGAGCCGGGCGCACCGTCCGTCCGCCCCCGGGGGCGGACGGACGGTCCGGATCCGAGTCCGTCGGCGCGGTCGGGAGGTCGGCGGGGGCGCTCATCGGGCCGTCTCCGCGGACGCCCCGCCGCCGACGGCGGTGTGGACAGTGGTGTGGATGGTGGTCCGTCCGGTCGGAGTCCGTGCCTCGCCGGTCACCGCCAGGCCGCCGACAAGAAGGTCGAATACCCGAACCGGCCGAGGCTGCCCTGCATGCCGTAGCTCTGGAAGTACAGCTGGCGGCTGTCGGTGCCGTGGCTGACCACCGTGAACCGGACCTGGCCCTGGCTGTCGGTGAAGCCGCAGCCGGGGGTGTCGCCGGCCGGGGAGGGGGTGACCGAGGCGGTGTCGAAAGCCGTGCTGGCGTTGGTGAACTTGGTCTGGTCCAGGCAGATGCGGACCCCGGACCGGTGCAGCTCGGCGCCGAACTGGGACTCTATGCGCGCGGTCAGGACCAGGGAGCCGCCCGGCGGCAGCAGCGGCGTCACCGGCGAGTCGCTGACCAGGATGGTGGCGTAGGGCTGCGCCGAGAGGGCCTTGGAGTAGCTGACCGTCGCGGGGGAGTCGGTGACCGCCTGCAGCTTCAGGGAGTCGGTGATCAGCGGCATCGCGGTGACGCTCGGCGCGGTCACCACGTACTGCGCCCAGGAGTGCGCCGCCACGGTCTTCGGCCCGGAGATGACGTTCCAGCTCGCGCTGACCATGCCGTTGCCGTGGACCGCCATGAAGTGCGGGGCGAGTGCGTGGTCGGAGTGGTTGGTCGCGGTGATCGTGACCGTCTGCACCGAGTTGAGCTGCGCGGAGGTCAGGTAGCTGTCAATCTTCAGGGTCATCGGCGCCGGCTCGGCCACCGCGGCGGCGAACACGACGGTCGCCGGCAGGAACGCCGCGACGGTGATCGCCGCGTACCGGCTCAGCCACGGTATTCGCGCGGTGAGCGGCACCGGCTTGGGCGCCTCGGCCTCCTCGGCCGCGGGGTCGGCCTCCGGCTCGGGGTCGTTGCTCAGCAGGCCGATGATCCAGGCCGCGGCGTAGGCGATGAAGTACGTCCAGTACGAGCGGGTCGGGAACAGCAGCCCGATCATCGGCAGCGCGAAGCACGCCGAGGCCAGGCGGTCGAAGTGCCGCCAGTAGGCCACCAGCAGCGCCAGCATCACCAGGGCGCCGGCGTAGGTGTACAGGCTCAGGTTGCCCGAACCGGTGGACAGCGACTGCACCAGGTTGATCAGGCCCTCGCCCTCGGGCACGGCGTGCTGGGTGAGCGGGGCGAACGCGCCGCGCAGCCAGGCCCCGGGGCCCCAGACGATGAAGAACGCGTTGATCGCCAGGAACGTGGCGGCCGCCACGCCGATGTACTTCGCGGCGACGATCGCCGCGCCGCGCCGCCCGAGCTCGGACCGGCGGGCCAGGAAGATCCCGAGGAACAGGAACGGGATCGGGAACCACGCGACCTGCGTGGTGGAGATCGCGGCGCCGACCGCGACGGCCTTGGCCAGGTCCAGCCGGGACAGCCGGCCGCCCTCGCCGGTGTGCTTCCAGCGGTACGCCGCGAAGGCCAGCGTCGGTACCACCAGGGCGAACAACAGGCCGCCGAGGGCGCCCTGGGCCAGCACCGGCACCCCGCCGACGAGCAGCGCGGCCAGCGAGCGCATGCCGCGCGGCAGCAGGAAGTACATCACGAAGACGGTGAGCGCCAGGGCCAGCGTGCACAGCAGGCCGACGGTGTGGAAGGTCCCGAACATCATGGTCAGCGCCGCGGTCAGCAGCGTGGGCAGCGCCGGGTAGTCCAGGTGGTGCGTGATGCTGCCGTCCAGGAGCTTGGTCGGGAACGGCGAGGGGTACTGCGCGTAGGCCGGCGTCAGGTCCGCGGCGTACGGGTTGTGTCCGTGCCTGAGCAAGTCCGCCGAGTACTGGACGAATATTTCTTCGTCACTGCGGTAACCGGAGAAGGAGATGATCATCGACAGCATCCACAGTGACAGCCCGATCACCGCCAGTACCGCCAACACGAGCTCCGCGCGTCCGAACCAGCGCATGGTCTGTGCGGTGAAGCCCATGACGGCCACCGCGACCAGCGCGCACATCGACACGGCGAGGAGCAGCCCCACGGCCGGCCACCGGACGGTCGGCCCGAAGACCCCCATCAGCGTGGAGAACATGGAGAAGGCGGCCAGGACCAGCAAGACCCGGTGGACCACGGTGGGTCTCGCGTCCGGGTCGGAGGCGGCCTGTCGGAGGAGCCGGAGCACGCCGTCTGCGGCGGCGCTGCGCGCCGGGGCAGGCGGGCGTTCGACTTCAACGCTCATTCGGGACTCTCCTGCGAAAGGGGACCACGGACACGACGGCGAACGCGCGGCGCCAGCTTTCCATGGTCAGGCGATCGCTACATCGTACAGACGGCGTGTATTGCTTCGTATGATCGTGCGATGCTGCCCGGGAACCGTCGGGCGGGTCCCTGTCTGTTAGACGACAACCGGGCTGAAACGGTTGTGCGGGCTGCCGAACCGGCTCCGCGGCCCGGGTCGTATCGCCGGAAACCGGGCCCCACCGGTGACAATCCCGCCCCGCCGGGGTACGGTCGCATCTACGGCCGAGCGGATCCGCCCCGGCCGCCTTTCCAACTCGGATCGTCCGGCACGTTCCTGCCGGTTGAAAGGGAGTACAACAATGGCTGGTGTCGTCTACCAGGACGCGTCCTGCGTCTACCCGGGTGCCGAGCGCCCCGCGGTCGACAAGCTGAACCTGGACATCGCGGACGGTGAGTTCCTCGTCCTCGTCGGTCCTTCCGGCTGTGGCAAGTCCACCTCGCTGCGCATGCTCGCCGGTCTGGAGGAAGTGTCCTCCGGGGGCATCTTCATCGGTGACCGCGACGTCACGCATCTTCCGCCGAAGGACCGGGACATCGCGATGGTGTTCCAGAACTACGCTCTGTACCCGCACATGACCGTCGCGGAGAACATGGGCTTCGCGCTGAAGATCGCGAAGGTCGACAAGGCCACCATCGCCAAGCGGGTGGAGGAGGCCGCGAAGCTGCTGGAGCTCACCGAGTACCTGGGCCGCAAGCCCAAGGCCCTGTCCGGTGGCCAGCGCCAGCGTGTCGCCATGGGTCGCGCGATCGTGCGTGAGCCCAAGGTGTTCCTCATGGACGAGCCGCTGTCCAACCTGGACGCCAAGCTGCGTGTGCAGACCCGTACGCAGATCGCCTCGCTCCAGCGCCGCCTGGGCATCACCACCGTCTACGTCACCCACGACCAGGTCGAGGCCATGACCATGGGCGACCGCGTGGCGGTGCTGAAGGACGGCCTGCTGCAGCAGTGCGACACCCCGCGGGCGATGTATGAGAAGCCTGCGAACGTCTTCGTGGCCGGCTTCATCGGCTCCCCGGCGATGAACCTCGTCGAGGTCCCGATCGTCGAGGGCGGCGTGAAGTTCGACGGTCTGACCGTCCCGGTCTCGCGCGACGCGCTGGGTGTGGCCACCGGCGGCGGCGCGAAGACGCTGACCGTGGGTGTGCGTCCGGAGTCGTTCGACTTCGTCGGCGACGCCGACGGCGCCATCGCCATCACCGTGCACCTGGTCGAGGAGCTCGGCGCGGACGCGTTCGCGTACTGCGCGGCGCACGTCGGCGACAAGGACGTGGACCTGATCGTTCGGGTGGACGCCCGTGCGGTGCCCATGAAGGGCGATACCCTTTACGTCAAGCCGCGTGGCAGCGAGACGCACCTGTTCTCCGCGTCCTCCGGGGAGCGCATCGAAGCGTGATCAGCTGAGAATTCCGGGGTCGTACCCGGGGCTCACGTTGCGCGGATACCATGCCTTGCAACCAAGGCGAGGTATCCGCGCATCACTGTGAATGGGGCGGTGGCGCTCGCGCCTGAAGAACCGCCCGTGACCGTCAGGAGTTTTCTGGGATGAGTGCGGACACCGTCGTCGCGCAGAAGCAGGAGGCGGAGCCGCGTCGGCGTCGCAGCCCCGGCCTCGACCGGTTCCAGGGGCTGGGTACCTGGATCCTGACCCGCCAGGTATTCGGGGTCTCAGCCGGAGTCCTGCTCCTCGTGCTGCCGGTGTTCATCCTGTCGATGGCGATGCAGCTGGTCAGCCGCCAGGGCTGGAACCACCCGCCGGACAGCCGCTACTACCTGACGATGATGGCCAAGGACATGGGCCACAGCTGGCTCGGTTCGGTCAAGCAGGACCGCTCGGTCTCCTCCTGGCACGTCGCGCCGTACTTCTTCGCCGACAACGACCCGACCTGGCAGCTGGTCCGCTCCCGGGTGCTCTACCCGGTGCTGTCGATCCCGTTCGTGTGGCTGTGGGGCCTGTCCGGCGGCTCGATGGCGATCCCGGTGCTCGGCGACATCCTGTTCCTGTGGGCCACCGCGGCCGTCGTGCAGCGCCTGTACGGGCCGGCCGTCGCGGTGATCGTGGTCGGCGCGTTCAGCACGGTGGGCCCGATCTTTGGCTTCGCCTGGGCCGGCACCGACACCCTGGGCATGGGACTGGCCGCGGTGATCGTGGCGCTGCTGCCCATCGACCGCACGATCGGCAAGGCCCATCTGGCGTGGTTGGGCTCGGCGACATTGTTCATCGCGCTGGACCGGCAGGTCGGCGTGCTGGCCCCGGCGATGGCCGGCGCGGGCTGGCTGTGGGAGCTGATCCGGACCCGGCAGTGGCGCAACCGGTGGCTGAGCTCGCTGGTGGTGACCAGCGTGGTGACGGTCGGCCAGGAACTGTTCGTGCTCGCCTTCACCAAGTCGAGCCCGTCCGGCACCGTGAGCCACGGCACGACCACCACGTTCGGGTTCCTCAGGCTGTTCGTCCACAACCTGAAGCTCGTGACGCAGGAAGCCGTCACCTACATGTGGCACCAGGAGCACATCCTGTTCGCCCTGCTGGTCGCGGCCGGCATCGGCATGGTGGTGCGCTTCAAGTCCGACGCCTCCGCGGTCTTCCTGGGAGCCGCGGCCTCGACCTACGTGATCACCGCGAGCGTCGGCTTCTCGACCCTGATGCGCTACGAGATGATCATGTTCCCGGCGGCGGCCGTCGGGGCCGGATCGCTGGTGCAGCTGATGCTCGGCCAGTTCCTGCCGGCCCCGGCCCCGGTTCCGGCGAAGGCTGCCGTAGCGGCGTCGGAAGCCGACGAGGAGTCGGCCGAGGAGCCGGTCCCGCCGCTGCCCCGCCGCCGTGCGCCCCGCCGTGGCGCGCTGGGCCTCGGCCTGGCGAACACCGCCGCCGGCCGCTTCCTCGGCCTGGACCAGCCGCGCATCGACCGTTGGAAGCCGCAGGTGCTGTTCAGCGCCGTGGCGGTGGTCGTGGTCGCCGCGGTCTCGATCCCCGGCTCCTGGCCCAGCACCCCGGCGGCCCCGCCGTCGCCCTCGTACCTGGCGGCGCAGGGCGGTACGCAGTACGCGATGACCCCGCTGGCCAAACCGCCGGCCGAGACCACCCTGTTCTGGGCCTTCAACCAGGCCACCGACGTCGCCAACGGCCACGGCCTCCCCGACGGGTCCTGGGACTGGGTCCACGCCACCCGCTACCGCCCCCTGACCTCGAACGACCCGGGCTGGAGCACCCGCGACAAGGACGGCACCACGGTCTTCCAGATCAACTCGGTCGGCATGGACCAGCCCTCGGCCATAGCGTTCGGCAACGCCGTGACCCTGAACCGTACGGTGGACAAGACCACCATCAAGATCCTGAGCCGCCAGGTCAGTGAGTACGGCGAGGACGTGGTGTTCACGGTGAAGGACAAGTCCGGCGTGCTGCACCAGGGCACGGCCACGACCCTGTACCCGACGTGGGAGGCGAACGCCCCCGGCGAGGTGACCGCGCTGGTGTGGGACGCTTCCTGATCTGATCTACCCCCGCGGGCCCGCTGCGCTTCGGCGCGGCGGGCCCGCGGCCTTTGTCCGCCCCGACTTAGGTCTCAAAACCATCTCGATGGCAACGCGATCCGCCCTCCCGATCCTTCTGTCTATGACAGCGCGTTGCGCCAGCGTCCCGGCGACGGGGCTCACGGGAGACATGGGGCCGGGAGATGGTCGGACGTCGTCAGGTCATGGGCTACGGCATCGCGGCGGGGGCGCTCGCGGCCGTCGGGATCGGTGAGGCCGTCGGGTCGCGGTCGGTGGCGCACGGGACGCGTCCGGATACTGGTGCGGTGGACGGTTCTCTCACTCACGTCGCGGGCGACGCTCCGGTGCAGGCTTTCGACACGGCGCCGGCGCGCGGGGTCCTCGAGCGGTTGCTGCCCGCCGGCCTCGCGGGCCAGATCGAGCTGCACGCCGTGTCCCCGGCCGCCGGTGCCGGCAGCGGCGGCAACACTGCCAAAACTGCCAACGCTGCCAGCGCCGCTGACACCGCAGACCGCTACCGCATCCGCGCTTCGGCCCTGTCCGCCGCGCTCTCCGGCCCCGCACCCGAAGCCTCCGCGCCCACCGCGGTCACCATCGAGGGCACCACCACCTCCGCCCTCTTGGCCGGAACCGCCCACTACCTCAAATACATCGCCAACGTCACCATCTCCCTGCCCGGCGACAGCCTTTCGCAGCTCGCCCCACTCCTCCCGACCCCGCACGGCGAGCTCTCCGGCACCGCCGCCGTCGCTCACCGCTTCGCCCTGAACGACACCGAAAACGGCTACGCCGGCGCCTACCGCACCTGGCCCGAGTGGGAGCGCACCCTCGACGTCCTGGCCCTCCACGGCTTCACCGAAGTCCTCGTCGCCGCCGGCCAGGACGAGGTCTACCGCCGGGTCTTCACAGAGTTCGGATACACCCCCGCCGACATCGACGCCTGGATCCCGGCCGCCTCCCACCAGCCGTGGTGGCTGCTCGGCAACCTGCAGGCCGTCGACGCCCCCGAGGCCCCCGGGGTCCGCCAGGCCGGGGTCGCGGTGATCCAGCGGGTCGTCGCCCGCCTGCGCGAGCTCGGGATGACGCCCGTGCTGCCCGGCTACCTCGGCCAGGTCCCGCCGGGCTTCGCCGAGCGCGACCCCGGAGCAGGAGCTCCACCCCGCGTCCTCCCACAGGGCATCTGGGACGGCTATCAGCGCCCTGACTGGCTCGACCCCCGCGACCCGCACTTCGCCCGGATCGCCGAGTCCTTCTACCGCCACCAGGCCGACCTCTACGGTGCGACCACCGCCTACAAGATGGACCTCCTGCACGAAGGCGGCAGCAGCGCCGGCGTCCCCATGGGCGACGCCGCGGTGGCGGTGATGACCGCGCTCCAGACCGCCCGCCCCGGCGCGACGTGGGTCATGCTCGGCTGGGAGGGCAACCCGCGGCGCGACGTCCTCGACGCCCTGCGCGCCTGCGGCTCCGCCGTCTGCGCGCGCGGCAAGGTCCTGATCGTCGACGGCTGCTCCGACAAGTACCCGGCCTTCGACCGCGAGGACGACTGGGGCGGCACCGCCTACGCCTTCGGCGCCATCACCAACTTCGGCGGCCGCTCGCTGCTCGGCGCCAACGCCGCGACCTGGACCCACCGCTTCGCGAAAGCCTTGGCGGCACAGGGATCGGCGCTGTCCGGCATCGCCTGGATGCCCGAGGCCTCCGGCCACGATCCGGCGGCCTTCGAGCTCTTCGCCGAACTCGCCTGGCGGCCCGACGCCTTCGACCTCACCGAGTGGTTCGGCCAGTACGCCGGCCGCCGCTACGGCAAGGTCGACGCCGCCGCGACGAAGGCCTGGCAGGCTTTCGCACAGACCGCCTACTCGCTCCCGCCCGGCGCCTACAGCCAGGCCCAGGACAGCCTTTTCAGCGCCTGGCCGGACCTGTCCGCGGTCTCGGCGGCGCCCGGCGGCCCGGACCTGCGCTACGACGCCGCGGCCTTCGAGCAGGCCGTCCTGGCGCTCCTGCAAGCAGATCCGTCGCTGCGCACTGTCGACGCCTACCGCTACGACGTCATCGACTTCACCCGGCAGGCGCTGTCCAACCACGCCCGCGTGCTGCTGCCGAAGATCAAGGCGGCGTACGACGACCGCGACCCGGCCGCCTGGCACACCCTCACCGCCCGCTGGCTGAAAGCGATGACGCTCCTGGACTCCCTGCTGGCCACCGACAAGCGCTTCCTGCTCGGCACCTGGCTCGGCGCCGGCGGCTACGAGGCCCGCTCCCTGATAACCACCTGGGGCGACCGCGGTCCGGCCGCCCAGCTGCGCAACTACGGCGCCCGCGAACTGTCCGGCCTGGTCGCGGACGTCTACCTGCCGCGCTGGCGCAAGCAGTTCGCGGCCTTGGAGCTGATGCTCACCGGGGCCGACAACGGCACCGAGGCCGACACCGACACCGACACCGAGGCCGGCGCCGCGAAGCAGAAGACGGAGATCGACTGGTTCGCGCTCGACGACGCCTGGGCGCGCGGCGCGGGCGCGTACCCGACCGGGCCCAGCGGCGACCCGTTCGCCGTCGCAAACACCGTCGCGTCCTTCCTCTCCCCGCCCTGACCTGCGCATACCTGTCCTGAACAGGGCCGCAGATGACTATTGACGGTCCATCAGATTCGGCATACGGTCCGTTCGGACCAGCGGACCGTGCGTTTGTTCCGGCAAACGCTGCCGAACGTGGAGGCGTGAGGATGAAGCTCGACCTGCTCTACGAGATCGACGTGCCCAAGCCCTGGGCCAAGCCCCACCCCTACGGCCAGCGCGAGGCCGAGCAGCGCGCGTACCGTGAGGCGATCGAGCAGATCAAGCTCGGCGACAAGCTCGGCTTCCACACCACCTGGCACGTCGAGCACCACTTCCGCGAGGGCCGCTCGCACTCCCCGGCGCCCGAGGTGATCATCGGCGCGCTGTCGCAGTGCACGGAGCAGATCCGGCTGGGCTTCGGCGTGGCCCTGATGCCGCACGCCTTCACCCCGCCGATGCGCGTGGCCGAGAAGGTCGCCACCGCCGACATCCTGTCCGGCGGCCGCGTCGAGTGGGGCACCGGCCGCTCCACGCCGATGGAGCAGACCGCGTTCGGCGTGGACCGCGACGCCTCCCGCGCGCAGTGGGAGGAGGCCATCCAGGCCGTCGTCGGGATGTGGGAGGACGAGTACTTCGAGTTCCACGGCAAGTACCTGGACTTCCCGCGCCGCATGGTGACGCCCAAGCCGGTGCAGGACCCGCACCCGCCGTGCTGGATGGCCGCGACCTCCGAGGGGTCCTCGGCGGTGGCCGGCGAGAAGGGCCTGGGGCTGCTGTCCTTCTCGATCCTGCAGCCGATCCACAAGATGGCCGAGCACATCCGGCTCTACCGGGCCGCGGCCGCCGCGCCCAAGCCGATCACCCGCGTCACCACCAACCGGGTCGCCGCCTACACCCTCGTGCACTGCGAGGAGACGATGGCCAAGTGCGAGGAATCGGGGATCTGGGACTCGGTCTGGTGGTGGTACAAGAACATCGCCGAGTTCACCGCCGAGTGGGAGCTGCCGCACCTGTCCCAGGAGGAGCGGGACAAGGTGTTCCCGTACCTGATGCAGCAGGCCGACGGGAACTTCGACCCCAAGTCCTTCAGCGACCACGACATGATCGTCGTCGGCGACCCCGAGCAGTGCTACACCAAGATGCTCAAGTACGCCGAGCTGGGCGTGGACCAGCTGATCTGCTACGTGCAGTTCGGATACCTGCCGCACGAGTCGGTCATGAAGACCATCGAGCTGCTCGGCAAGGAGGTGCTGCCGGCGCTGGCCAAGGAGGGCGTCGACGCCACCATCAAGCCGGCCCCCGCGCCGGCCCCGGCCCCGGCCTCCTGACGCGCCGGCGAGAGGGCTGACTCCCCATGACCCGCACCGATGACAGCGAAGTCCCCGACTACCGGTCACTGCTGAGCCTGGACGGCAAGAACTTCGTCGTCCTCGGTGCCGGGCAGGGCATCGGCCGGCAGGCCGCCCACGCGCTGGCCGCGGTCGGCGCCCGGGTGTTCTGCGTCGATCTGGACGCCGGCCTGGCCGACGACATCGCCAAGGAGGTCGGCGGCGTCCCCTGGGCCGGCGACGCCATCGAGCAGGACTCCTCCGAGCGGCTGTATCAGGACGCGGAGACGGCCCTGGGCCGCATCGACGGCATCGTGGACATCATCGGCATGGCGAAGTACGCCGGGCTGCTGGAGACCGACCACGACAGCTGGGCGTGGCACCACGGCATCGTGCTCCAGCACGCGGTGAACGCGATCCGCTTCGGCACGCCGCGCATGATCGCCTCCGGCGGCGGCGTCCTCACCGTCGTCGCCTCCGTTTCCGGCATGCAGTCCGCGCCCTCACACGGCGCCTACGGCGCGTACAAGGCGGCGCTGATGTCGCTGGTGCGAACGGCCGCCGTCGAGCTGGGGCCCAAGGGGTTGCGGGTGAACGCCGTGGCCCCGGGCCTGGTCATGACGCCGAGGGTGGCCGGATACCTTTCCGAGGCCGAGAAGGAACGGGGTGCGCGCAACGCTCCGCTGCGCCGATCTGCGTTTCCGGCGGACATCGCGGAAGTCATCTTGTTCTTGTGCACAGGCTTGTCGTCGTATATCACTGGGCAAACGATCGTCGTTGACGGCGGAGTCTCGGCCAAGTTCGGGTACTCGTTGCCTGGAGAGGACTGATACGGATCGATGACGGCTCACAACGGCGTGGGTGACAGCACACGCACCGAAACGTCCAACGCCGACCGGAGCCAGCGCGGGGGCACCTCCCGGCACGCGTCCGTGGAGCCGTACCTGACGGGCTGCGCCTGGCCGCCGGGCCAGGGCGCGGTCTACCCGCGCGCCGATCCGCGGGACTTCTCGCGGCTGCCGATCGACACCTGGGGCACCGCCACGGTGCCGGTCGGCGTGCGGCTGGAGTTCGCGGGCGCGGCGCGCGCCGTGCAGATCGCCTACCGCACCAAGACCGCGGACCTCGGATACCGGGGCGACGGCGCGGGCACGTTCTTCGCCGCGTACCAGGGCGAGAAGTTCATCGCCTACGCCGACGCCATGCTCGGCGACGGGATGGCGGTGCTGGACCTGGCCGAGGCCGACGAGTCGCTGCCGGTCACGGTGTACCTGCCGGAGGGGATGAAGCCGGAGGTGGTGTCGCTGCGGGCCACGCAGGGCGAGCTGCTGCCGGCCCCGAAGCAGCCGCGCTGGATCTGCTACGGCGACTCCATCGCCGAGGGTTGGTCCGCCTCCGAACCGGCGCTGTCGTGGCCGGCCGTCGCCGGCCGCGTGCACGGCCTGGACGTGGTCAACCTCGGGTACGCCGGGGCCGCCCGCGGCGAGATCGTCTCGGCCGAGCAGATCGCCGCCCTGGACTCGCCGGCCGTCATCTCCGTCAACCACGGCACGAACTGCTGGACCCGGATCCCGCACAGCGCCACCATGATGATGGCGGGGATGGACGCGTTCCTGCGGGTGGTGCGCGACGGGCATCCGGGGGTGCCGATCGTGGTCTGCTCGCCGGTGGTGCGGCCGGACGCCGAGGAGACGCCGAACAAGCTCGGCGCGACGCTGGAGGACCTGCGCGAGGCCATCGAGGACGTGGTGGTCAGCCGGCGCGAGCGCGGCGACCGCGACCTGCACCTGGTGCGCGGCGGCGGCGTCCTGAAGGCCGAGCACCTCGCCGACGGCATCCACCCCGGCGACGAAGGACACCGGATCATGGCGCGCGCGTTCGGGGATCCCATCGCCGAGCGGGCCGCGAGACCGTAGACGAGAGAGTAAGAGGGACAGGCCCATGGCACGTCCGGCCCCGGCGGTGGACCGCACGGTGGCGGTGCTGAACCTGCTCGCCGCACACCCCGACACGGCGTTCTCGCTGTCGGAGCTGTGCCGCCGGCTGGACATCAACAAGGCCACCGCGCACGCGATGCTCACGGCGCTCGCCGACTCCGGCTTCCTGCTGCGCAACCCGCGGGACAAGTCGTACACGCTGGGGCCCGCGCTGATCGCCCTGGGCTCGGCGGCGGCCGCGCGCCGCCTGGAGCTGGTGGAGTTCGCCCGCGCGCCGATGCAGGCCCTGGCCTCGGCCACCGGCCTGCAGTGCGTGGTGTCCTCGGCCATGGGGGAGGAGATCGTCTTCCTGGCGGTGGCCGGCGAGGTGGTGCCCTTCGGCCCGCACGTCCGCGTCGGCCAGCGCATCCCGCTGGCCCCGCCGATCGGCACGGTGTTCATGGCCTGGTCGCTGCCGGACGACGTGGACACCTGGCTGAACCGCAGCACGTCCGGCAAGCCGCTGGCCGAGCCGGAACTGGAGCGCTTCCGCAACGGAGTGCGCGCGGTCCGGCGGCGCGGCTACTCGGTGGGGCTGGAGCCGGACGTCCTGGGCGTACGCCTCGGGCAGTCGCTGGACGACCACGAAGCGGTGCCGCCGCTGCTCGCGGAGCTCTCGCACACCTCGTACCTGATGGACGACTTCGGCGGCAGCACGCACCGGATCGGACACCTGGCCGCGCCGGTGTTCGGACCGGACGAGCGGGTCGCGATGGTGCTGACGCTGTACGGGTTCCAGAAGCAGCTGAGCGGGGCGGACATCGACGTGTTGGCGTCGCGTTTGACGGCGACCACGCGGGAGATCACCTTTGCTGTGCGGGGGCGGCACCCGGATCTCCGGGTGAGCGGGCTGCTCGACTGATTCTCGACTGATCGAGCACTCCGCGGTGATCGGGTTCCGCGCCTACTCCTCGTCCAGCATCGGCGGCGCGATCTCGTCGAACACGTCTCCGGGCCCGGGATTCTCCGGGCTCGTCGATCCGCCGAAGTGCTTCATCACGCCCCACACCGCGTTCAGCGCCGTGGTCACCGCGCCCTCGGCCCAGCCGGCGGTCCAGGAGATGTCGTCCCCGGCCAGGAACAGGCCGCGCTGGTGCTCGGGGAGTGCGTCCTGCATGAAGTGCGTGTAGAGCCTGCGCTGGTAGCGGTACTGGCCCGGCAGGTTCGCCTTGAACGCGCCCATGAAGTACGGCTCCGTCTCCCACGAGACGGTCAGCGGCGTGCCGATGATGTGCGACCGGATGTCGACGTCCGGGTAGATCTCCGCCAGCGAGGCGAGCACGACTTCCAGCCGCTCCTCGCGCGACAGGGGGACGAACTTCATCGAGTCGTCGACCCAGGTGTACGACAGGCACATCACGCCGGGCTTGTCCGGGCCGTCGTCCAGCAGGTACACGCCGCGGGGCATGCGGTCGGTCAGGGTCATCGACATCGTGTCGCGGTTCGGGTCCAGGGGGGAGGGGTCGCGCCAGAACGGCCGGTCCACCACCACGAAGAGCTTCGAGGCGCCCATGTAGTGCGTGCGCTCGACGGCGGTCCACACGTCGGTGGGCAGGAGGGCCTCGTGCACCTTGATCTTCGAGAGCATCATCCAGCTCTGGGCGGTGAACACGGCGGCCTGATACGTGCGGATCTCGTTCGCGGCGTCGGCGATGGTGATGCCGCGCCTGGTGCGGTACATCCGGGTCACGGCGGGCCGCGGGTGGCCGTCGTCGTGCAGCGAGCGCACCGAGGTGCCGGCCGGCCAGTGCGCGAGGGTGTCAGGGGTCTGTGACCACAGCGCCAGCGGCAGCTGCTGGCAGCCGCCGACCACGCGCCGGTGGTGGTCGTCGGCGCCGGTGTAGACGACGCGCAGGATCTCCAGCATGGAGTTCGGGAAGTCCGTGTCCCAGCCGCCGGTGCCGAAGCCGACCTGGCCGAACACCTCCCGGTGCCGGAAGGACTTGAAGGCCGGGTTCGCGGCCAGGAAGCCGTAGAACGAGGTGTCGTCGAGCCGGTGCACCAGACGGCTCCAGATCTCGCGCACCGTCGCGGTGTCCCGCTCGCGGATCGCCTGCTGCATCGCGGAGAACTCGGCGCCGTGCGCCGGGTCGTCCAGCGCGTCGGCCCAGGCGTCGGCGACCTCGTGGTAGATCGCCGGCAGGTCGTCCAGGGTGGTCGCGTAGTGGCTGTCGCCCTTGAGGTCGATGACCGTGGACGGCGTCGCGGCGTCCAGCGGGTTCGGGAACGGCTCGGTCCGCAGCCCCGCGCGCTCGAGGTAGTCGAACAGCGTGGTCGACGACGGCGGGAACCGCATCGCGCCCATCTCGGCCATCGCGCCCGGCACGCCGGGGAACGGCGTCGAGCGCATCCGGCCGCCCAGCTCGTCGGCCTCGTACACGACCGGCTTCAGGCCGAGCTTCAGCAGCTCGTGCGCGGCCACCAGGCCGGACAGGCCGCCGCCGATCACCGCGACCTCGGTGCCGTGCGCCGCCTCGGGCACCGAGCCCAGGCCGGCCGGGTGCGCGGCGTAGTCGTCGTAGGCGAACGGGAAGTCGGGGCCGAACATGGTGATCGGCTTGTGCGAGTCGCACTGCACGTGGTCGGTGACCTCGTGGACAGTGGCCGGGACAGCGGACGTCACTTCTGGGCTCCGTACAGATCGGTTCGGCGGTCCTGCAGATACGTGTTCAGATCGCGCGAGGCGGTCAGGTCCGCCAGGTCCACGTCGGCCAGCAGCAGCTCCTCGCGGTCGTCGCCGACCGCCAGTTCCCGGCCGTCCGGGGCCACCACCCGGGTCTCGCCGGCGTAGACGAAGTCCCGCTCCACCCCAACCCGGTTCACGTACGCCACGAACAGCTGCGACTCGATCGCCCGCGCCGGCACGATCTGCCGCGGCACGAACTCGTACGGCCGCATCAGGGCGGTCGGCACCAGCAGCAGCTCGGTCCCGGCGTCGGCGTGCGCCCGCACGGTCTCGGGGAACTCCACGTCGTAACAGATCAGGAAGCCGACCCGGATGCCGTCCAGCTCGGCCTGCACCACCAGCTCCTCGCCCGGGGCGAACGCGGCCCGGTCCACGTCGCCGAACAGGTGCGTCTTGCGGTAGTTGGCCACCGGGGCGCCGTCGCCGCCGATCAGCTGCACGGCGTTGTACACGACGCCGTCGCCGTCGCGCTCGGGGTAGCCGTACAGGATCGCGATCCCGTGCCGGGCCGCGATCGCGGACACCTCCTGCTGCGAGGGCCCGTGGCGCTCCTCGGCCAGTCCGGCGATCACCTCGGCGCCCAGGTTGTAGCCGGTGAGGTACATCTCCGGGGTGATGAGCAGGCGCGCGCCGCTCTCCGCGGCCCCGGCGGCGGCGTCGGCCAGCGCGGCCAGGTTGGCGCGGCGGTCGGCGGCGGGGTCCGGGGCGCCGTTCGGGTGGTCGGTTGCCGGTGCTTGGAGGCAGGCCAGGCGGAGGGTCATGGTCTCCAGCCTAGGTGCGGGGCGGCGGTTCGCATCTCGCCGTGGTGGACAGGGTGGCGGGGTCGGTTCGACATCGGGTCGGGCGGCATTCTGTTATGAGGGATTCACCCCTTTTGCCAGTGTGATCGCCTGCACTGACAGACAACCAGCCGCTTGCTGCCTGGGCAGCGCGTTCACGCTACGCGGCGGCATCGACCTGAGTTGGCTGGTCCGGCGTCCGGGGCCAGTCCCGCGCCTGGCGTCGCGTCAGTCCCGCACCCAGGGCCAGTCCCGCGCCTGGGGCCAGTCCCGCACCCAGGGCCAGTCCCGCGCCTGGCGTCAGTCCCGCACCCAGAAATCGAACAGGTCGGCGCCCGGTCTGAACCCGGCGGCCCGCGCCACCGCCACGGCCTCCCTGAAGCCGTTGCCGACCGCGTCGGGCCGGTGCGCGTCGGACGCGAACGACACGCCCTTCCCGCCCTCCTGGCGCCACCACGCGACCACCCGCGGATCCAGCGGGATCCGGGTGTTGAACTCCATGACCTTGTCGGCGCGCGCCAGCGTCCGCAGCACCAGGCGGATCTCGTCCTCGAACCGGGTGAGGTCGAAGGGCTCGTCGGCGGGCCAGTACCGGACCGGGTAGTCGATGTGGGTGAGCACTTCGAACCCGTCGTACTCCTCGATCAGCCGCACCGCCTCGGCGAGGTAGCGGCTGTACTCCGTGGCCGCGTCGCCGCGCTTGATGCTCGCGGAGATGTCGGCGTAGGGCTCGTCGCGCCGCGACGCGGTGTGCAGTGAGGCCAGGATCCGCTGGAACCCGCCGCGCTTCAGCAGATCCGCGGTCTGGTCCGGGAACCAGTGCGCCTCACTGAGCTCCACGCCGGACAGGATGCGCAGCTCCGGGAAGCGGTCGCGGCAGCGCTCCAGCGTCTCCAGGTAGCCGGTCAGGTCGACGGCCGGGGGAGTCAGGATGTTGCGATCGTCCACGACCTCGACGTAGCGCTGCCACTCGGCCGGGAACCAGTCCTCGGCGGTCAGTTCCGAGATGCTGAAATCCGCGTGCTCGGTGAAGGCGATCGAGGGCAGCCCGAGCTCGACGGCGCGCTCGCAGGTCCGCTCCATGGAGCCGGCGAGCGCGTCCCACGAGTACTCGCTGTGGACGTGGTTGTCGGGTGGCAGCACCGGAAGTCCCCCTTTTCAGGGACGGCGCCTCACCGTCCCTGCATCGCCAGCAATGTCACAAGATCGTAGGCCACGTGCGCGGCGGCGACCGAAGTGATCTCGGCGTGGTCGTAGGGCGGGGCCACCTCGACCACGTCGGCGCCGATCAGGTTCAGGCCGTCCAGGCCGCGCAGGATCTCCAGCAGCTCGCGGCTGGTCATGCCGCCGGCCTCGGGGGTGCCGGTGCCGGGGGCGTGCGCGGGGTCCAGGACGTCGATGTCGATGGAGACGTACAGCGGCCGGGTGCCGATCCGCTCGCGCAGCGCCTGCACCACGGCGTCCACGCCCTGGCGCATCACGTCCGCCGAGGTCACGATGCCGAAGCCCATGCGCTTGTCGTCGCTGAGGTCCTGCTTGCTGTACAGCGGGCCGCGGGTGCCGACGTGCGCCACCGCCGAGGAGTCGAGGATGCCCTCCTCGAAGGCGCGGCGGAACGGCGTGCCGTGCGTGTACGGCGCGCCGAAGTACGTGTCCCAGGTGTCCAGGTGCGCGTCGAAGTGCAGCAGCGCCACCGGGCCGTGCCGGCGGGCCATGGTGCGCAGCAGCGGCAGCGCGATGGTGTGGTCGCCGCCGATCGTCACCAGCTTGGAGCCGGCGCCGACCAGCTCCCCGGAGTGCGCCTCGATCTGCTCCAGCGCCTCGTCCAGCAGGAAGGGGTTGATGGCGATGTCGCCGGCGTCGGCGACCTGCACCGCCTGGAACGGCGAGAAGTCCAGGCCCGGGTGGTACGGCCGCAGCAGCCGGGAGGCCTCGCGCACCGCCGCCGGGGCGAAGCGGGCCCCGGGGCGGTAGGAGACGCCGGAGTCGAAGGGGGCGCCCAGGACCGCCACGTCCGCCTTCTCGCCCGCCGGGAGCTGGTCCAGGCGCGGCAGCCGCGCGAACGTCGCGAAGCCCGCGTAGCGCGGGGTCTTCGAGGAGTCGACCGGGCCTATCGGGGCCGGACGTCCGGTGCTGCCGCCTTCGGTGTTCGCCTCAGTGCTCGCCATTGAGCTGTCTCTCCTAGCTAGGTGGTGCTGTGGTGCTGTGAAACTGTGGATCAGCCGCGGGCCTCGGCGCGCCGCCGGTTGACTTCGTACAACGCGATCCCGGCCGCGACGCCGGCGTTCAGCGACTCGGACGAGGACGCGATCGGGATCGAGACCGTGACGTCGCAGAGCTCGGACACCAGCCGCGACATGCCCTTGCCCTCGGACCCGACGACCAGGCACAGCGGCTCGGTGGCGATCTCCAGCTCGTGCAGCGGCACGGCGCCGTCGGCGGCCAGCCCGGCGACCATCACGCCCTGCTTCTTGTACGCCTCCAGCGCGCGCGTCAGGTTCCCGGCGCGCGCCACCGGCAGCCGGGCCCCGGCGCCGGCCGCGGCCTTGAACGCGCCGGCCGTCATGCCCGCCGCGCGCCGCTCCGGCACGATCACGCCGTGCCCGCCGAAGGCCGCCACGGAGCGCATCACGGCGCCGAGGTTGCGCGGGTCCGTGACGCCGTCCAGCGCCGCGAACAGCGGGGTGTCGCCGGCCGCGAACACCTCCTCCAGCAGGTCGTCCGGGTGCGCGTACTCGTAGGGCGGCATCACCAGCATCACGCCCTGGTGCAGGGTCCCGTTGGTCATCCGGTCCAGCTCGTGGCGCGGGGCCTCCAGCAGCGGGACGCCCTGCTCCATGGCGAGCTTCATGCTCTCGCGGACCCGGTCGTCGCTGTCGATGTACTGCGCGACGTACAGGGCCTTGGCCGGCACCTGCGCGCGCAGCGCCTCGACCACCGAGTTGCGGCCGGCGACCTGCTCGGCCTCGCCCTTGCCGGGGGTGCGCCGGACCGGCCGGGCCGTGCTGCGCGTGCCGGCCGCCGAGCGGCCGGTGTTCGGGGCGGCGGCGCGCTTGGCCGCCGACTTCGCCCGGCGGGCCGCCGGATGCCCGGTGCGCTCCTCGGCCTTCGGCGTCGGGCCGCGGCCCTCCAGACCCTGGCGGCGCTGGCCGCCGGAGCCCTTCTGCGCGCCCTTTCGGGAGCTCGACGCGCCCGGCTTGTTCGCCCGGCCGCCGGTGCCGCCGCCTTTGCTCGCCATGATGTCCTTACTTTCTTCAAGTTCCAGCACTTCAGGCCGTGCCCCCGCTCCACGCTACCGTCAGCGTGGCGGGGGCACGGTGGGAGTCGGCCGCCTAGGCGACTGGCCCTCTTATTGGTTGACGGTCCAGCGCGGACCGCTCGGAGTGTCCTCGACGTTGACGCCGGCCCGGGCCAGCTGGTCGCGGATGGCGTCGGAGGCGGCGTAGTCCTTGCGCTCGCGCGCCGCCTGCCGCTGCTCCAGGGCCACCTTGACCAGGGTGTCGACGACCGGCCGCAGATCGCTGCCGGACCCGGCGGTGCCGGCCGCGCCGCTCCACGGCTCGGCCAGCGGGTTCAGGCCGAGGATGTCCAGCATCTTCAGCACCGAGGCGAGGTGCGAGGCCACGCCTTCCTTGTCACCGTTGGCCAGGGCGGTGTTGCCCTCGCGGACGGTGTTGTACAGCACGGCCACCGCGCCCGGGACGCCGAAGTCGTCGTCCATCGACTCCGCGAAGGCCGCGGGCACGTCCGCCGCGGACTCGGTCGGGCCGACCGTCTCCAGCGCCCGGGTGACGAAGCCCTCGATCCGCGAGTACGCGGCGTCGGCCTCGCGCAGCGAGTCCTCGGTGTACTCGATCATCGAGCGGTAGTGCGGGGTGCCGAGGTAGTAGCGCAGGACCACCGGCCGGTACTGCTTGGCCAGTTCGGTGACCAGCACCGAGTTGCCCAGCGACTTGGACATCTTCTCGTTCTTGAGGGTGACCCAGCCGTTGTGCATCCAGTAGTTGGTGAACTTGTCGCCGAAGGCGTGCGACTGCGCCTGCTCGTTCTCGTGGTGCGGGAAGATCAGGTCGACGCCGCCGCCGTGGATGTCGAAGTTCGGGCCCAGGTAGCGGTGCGCCATCGCGGAGCACTCCAGGTGCCAGCCGGGGCGGCCGGGGCCCCACGGCGTGTCCCAGAAGGGCTCGCCGGGCTTGGAGGCCTTCCACAGCGTGAAGTCGTGCGGGTCTTCCTTGTGCGTGGTCGGCGCCACGTCGTCGACCGGCTGCTCCTCCAGGTCGTCGACACTGAAGTGGGCCAGCGCGCCGTATTCGGGGAAGGAGCGCACCCGGAAGTAGACGTCGCCGCCGGCGGCGTAGGCGTGGCCGTCGTCGATGAGCTTCTGCATCATCGCGACCATCTCGGGGATGTGGCCGGTGGCACGCGGCTCGACGGACGGGTCCTCGCAGCCCAGCAGCCGGTAGGCGAGCTGGAAGGCGTACTCGTTGGCCTGCGCCACGCGCCAGGTCTCCACGCCCTGCTCGGCCGCCTTGCGGATGATCTTGTCGTCGATGTCGGTGACGTTGCGCACGAAGGTGACGGCGTAGCCGCGGTGCTCCAGCCAGCGGCGGGCGATGTCGAACGAGACTCCGGACCGGATGTGACCGATGTGCGGCGGGGCCTGGACGGTCGCGCCACAGAGGTAGATCGAGACCTTGCCTGGTGTGACGGGTACGAACTCGCGCGTCGCTCGCGCGGCGGTGTCATACAGGCGGAGAGTCATTCCCCAAGGATACCGGCGGGTGGATGGCGAAAACGTCTTCTTTCGGGTTGTGGTTCCATGGGGCGGTGAGTGGGAGATGAGCGGGTGGTGAGGCGTTCTGGGCGGGCCCCGGTGAAGCTGCTCCTGATACTGGGAGCGCTTTCCATGTTCGGGCCTTTGTCGCTCGACATGTACCTGCCGGCACTGCCGGACCTGGCGCACTCGTTCCACACGGCCGAGTCGAACGTCCAGCTGACGCTGACGGCGTGCATGATCGGCCTGGCCTTCGGCCAACTGGTGGCCGGCCCGATGTCGGACGCGTGGGGGCGCAAGAAGCCGCTCGCGATCGGGCTGATCGCCTACGTGGCCACATCGCTGTTCTGCGCGTTCGCCCCCGACGTCTACTCGCTCACCGCGGCGCGCCTCCTCCAGGGCTTCGCCGGCGCGGCCGGCCTGGTGATCTCGCGGGCCATGGTGCGCGACCTGTACGAGGGCGACGCCCTCACGAAGTTCTTCTCGACACTGATCCTGGTGAACGGCCTCGGCCCGATCCTGGCTCCGGTCCTCGGCGGCCAGCTGATCCGCTTCATGAGCTGGCGCGGCGTATTCGTGGTGCTGACGCTGATCGGCGTAGCGCTGTTCGCCGCCGCGACGCTCGGACTCAAGGAGACGCTCCCGAAAGATTCACGCGGAGCGTCCGGCGGCGGCCTACCCGCGACCCTGCGCACGTTCCGGGTCCTGCTCCGCGACCGCGCGTTCACGGGCTACATCCTGACGGGCGGCTTCGCCCTGGCGGCGATGTTCGCTTACATCTCAGGCTCACCCTTCGTCCTGGAGAACATCCACGGCCTGTCGAAGCAGGAGTTCAGCTTCGCCTTCGGAGCCAACGCCCTCGGCATCATGATCGGCGGCCGGACCAGCGGCCGCCTGGTGGGACGTGTCGCGCCATCGCGCCTGCTGGGCGCGGGCCTGGTGATGTCCTTCGGCGGCAGCACGATCCTGCTGGCGGCGACGGCGGCCTTCGGCGGCAACCTCGCGGGGACACTGGTGGGACTGTTCCTGATGGTCTCATCGGTCGGCGTGATCACCCCCCAGGTGACGGCCTTGGCGCTGTCCGGCTACTCACCCGCGGTGGCAGGCGCGGCCTCGGCACTGATCGGCACGGGGCAGTTCCTGTTCGGCGCGATCTTCGCGCCGCTGACGGGGCTGGGAAGCAAGAGCAGCGGGATGCCGATGGCGTTGGTGATCTTCGGCTTGAGCGCGGCCGCGGTTCTGATGCGGGCGCTGTTGGTACGGACGCCTCGGCTTGAGGCGGTTGCGGAGCCGGCCGCGGCTTGAGGGCGGGCCGGCCCAGAACCTCGCTGAGGCTAGTCCCCCGTGGTGGGCCGGGTCTGAGTTTTCACGCCCGCCACGCCCGCCACCCCACCCCGCCGCACCGGGCTCAGCTCCGGAGCCTTCCGGTGCAGCGTCAGCCGCCCGACCAGGTGGCTGATCAGACCGACCGTCAGCGTCGACCCGCCCTCCACGTGCCCGATCGAGCTCCCGGTGATCATGAACACGTGCGCGGCGATCGTCATCACCAGCGCCACGCGCGTCTTCGTGTCCTGCCACAGGTACTCGACCAGGTACCGCCAGAGGTCGCGGTCGGCCTTGCGGGCCGGGCCTATCAGGCAGATGCCCAGGACCGCCAGGACCGCGAGGGGGATCAGGAACCTGATGTCGAAGCCGGGGATGGCCACGCCGCCGAAGGCGACCAGCCAGCCGGCCGCTGCGCTGAACTCCATCGACCGCAGCACCAGGTTGCCGACGTGCGCCAGGCTGTCGTCGTCCGGCCCCGGCCGGGACGCCAGGACCGCCTCCAGGTCGGCGACCAGGGCTATCGGTTCCGGGACCTCCTCGGCCGCCGTTACCGCGTCCTCGAACTGCTTCGCCTCGGTCGCGGATTCGGGGTCGAGGCGCGCCGCCAGTTCCGTGGCCCGGCGTGCCTCGGCCGCAGCCTGGGACAGGTCTCCGCTGGCTTCCAGGGCGGCGGCCAGGCTCGCGCGGCTCTGCCAGACCTGCGGCCCCAGGCGCACCGCCTTCTCGGCCGCCGCGACCGCTTCGCCGAAGCGGTCCAGCAGTCGCAGCGCTGAGGCGCGCAGGCGGTGGCCCCACTCGTCGTCGGGGGCGAAGGTGATGACCCAGTCCGCGGCGCGCAGGGCCTTCTCGCCGTCGCCGGTCTCCAGGTACACCGCGGCCAGAGCGCGCCAGACCCGCACGTCCTGGCTGCCCGCCACGATCAGTTCGTTGAGGACGTCCAGCGCCTGCTGGCGTCGCCCGAGTTCGGCCAGCGCCTCGGCGCGCGCGATGTGCCGGCCGATCTGGTCGGAGCCGGGTGGAGGTCCCGATGTTGTCACGGGCGACAAAGTCGCGGGTTCCACCGCCGCCGGAAGGGGAACGTACTTCACGACCATGGTCTGCTCGAAATCGGCGTCCCCGGCCGGGTCGTCCTCCGTCTCCGTGCCGAGGACCTCTCCGGCCGCGCTGACGGCTGCCCGGACTTCGGCCTTGATGGCGGCGTCCATTGTCGCCGCCGGGTGCCAGACCTCTTGTTCGTTTGACTCGCCGGACATCCCCCCACCCCTCCACCGGGTTCGCCGCCCGGCATCAGACGCCTGGTATACCCCACCGGCGCGCCGGGATGCCAGAGGCGGACCGGTGGCAGGGGGCGGACGTGGGATGATCGGGACCTGTAGAGGGAAGGACGCCCGACGTGACAGTGGCACTGCCTGAACGAGCCGAGCGCACGCCCCGCCCGGGCGCCTCGCGGCACGACGTCGTCGTGGTCGGCGGCGGCCACAACGCGCTCGTCGCCGCGGCCTACCTGGCGCGCGCCGGGCTGCACGTCACGCTGCTGGAACGGCTCGACTCGGTCGGCGGCGCGGCGGTGAGCGCGGCGCCCTTCGCCGGGGTGGACGCCCGCCTGTCGCGCTACTCCTACCTGGTGTCGCTGCTGCCCTACACGATCGTGCGCAACCTGGAGCTGGTCATCGAGCTGCGCAGCCGCCCGGTGTCCTCCTACACCCCGCTGCGGCGCGCCGGCGGCGACACCGGGCTGCTGGTCGAGCGCCGGCCCGGCGCGGCGACCGAGGAGAGCTTCCGGAAGCTGACCGGCGGGCCCGCCGAGTACCGGGCCTGGACCCGGTTCTACGAGCAGCTCAGCAAGCTCGCCCGGGCCCTGGCCCCGACGCTCCTGAACCCGCTGCTGGGCCGCGGGCAGATGGAGGCGCTGGCCCGCGAGGAGGGCGCCGGCGAGGCCTGGGAGTGGGTGTTCGAGCAGCCGATCGGCGCCGCCGTGGAGCGCTTCTTCGGCGACGACGCCGTGCGTGGCGTGGTCCTCACCGACGCGCTCATCGGCACCGACTCCTGGGCCGGCGACGCCGGCCTGAAGCAGAACCGGTGCTTCCTCTACCACGTCATGGGCAACGGCTCCGGGGAGTGGCGGGTCCCGATCGGCGGCATGGGCAGCGTCACCGAGGCGCTGCACCGGTCGGCCGTCGACGCCGGCGCCAAAATCCTCACCGGGGTTGAGGTGACGCACATCGAGCCGGACGCCGGCGGCGGCCGGGCCGAGGTCTCCTACCGCGACCGCAACGGCGCCGAACACGTGGCCAGGTGCGGTTACGTGCTGGCCGGAGTGGCGCCGGCGGTCCTGACCCGGCTGCTCGGCCGCGGCAGCGCCGACGCCCCGCAGCCGCAGGGCACCCAGCTGAAGATCAACATGCTGCTGGACCACCTGCCGGCCCTGAAGTCCGGAGTGGACCCGCACGTGGCCTTCGCCGGCACCTTCCACATCGACGAGGGCGCCGCGCACCTGCACCGGGCGTATCAGGACTCGCACGCCGGGCGGCTGCCGGACCCGCTGCCCTCCGAGGTCTACTGCCACACCCTCACCGACCGCTCGATCCTGGGCAAGGACCTGCTCAAGCGGCCCGACGTGCAGACGCTGACGCTGTTCTCGCTGCACACGCTGCCGGGGAGCGCGACGAAGGAGGAGATGGTGCGCGCGGCCGTGGCCGGCCTGGACGCCTACCTGGAGGAGCCGCTGGCCGACTGCCTGGCGCGGGACGCGCACGGCGAGCCGTGCCTGGAGGCGAAGACGACGGAGGACCTGCAGGAGGAGCTGGCGATGCCCGGCGGCCACATCTTCCACCGGGACCTGTCCTGGCCCTACGCCGAGCGCGCGGACCAGGTGGGCAAGTGGGGCGTGGAGACCGGGATCGACAACGTCCTCATCTGCGGCGCTGGCGCGCGCCGCGGAGGCGGTGTGTCCGGAATCCCCGGCCACAACGCTGCACGTGCAGTTCTCGACCGCGTCGCCGACGCGGGTCGTAGGCGCAGCAGCGGGATATGAGGTTCACGTTTCCATTCCTAGCACACAGGGTTTCGGCGTTGTGCCGGGTCTGCGAATTAAGACATGCCATCGTCTGATGATCATGCTTTTGTCAGCCGGCGGTGACCGGCGGACGGCGCTGCGCGAGCGATCAGCGGGATTCGGGCTCCGCGGGTCTTGAAGGTCACATCGGGGTCGCCTCAGGATCAGATTCAAGATCGCTCAAGATCGCTCCAGCGGGAACACGATCGCCGTCGCGATCCCCGCGAGCCCTTCGCCCTTCCCGGTGAATCCGAGCCCGTCCGTGGTCGCGGCGGCGAGGCGCACCGGCGCCCCGGCCGCTTCGCTGAGTACTTGTTCGGCTTCGGCGCGTCGCCTGCCGATCCGCGGCCGGATCCCGACCAGCTGGACCGAGACGTTCCCGATCTCGAACCCGGCCTCCCGGACCCGCCGTGCCGCCTCGCCGAGCAGCTTCAGCCCCGAGGCGCCGGCCCATTCCGGGTCGCTCGTCCCGAACTGGGCCCCGAGGTCGCCGAGCCCGGCTGCTGAGAACAGCGCGTTACAGGCGGCGTGCGCGACCACGTCGGCGTCCGAGTGCCCGGCGAGCCCGACCTCGCCGGGCCAGTGCAGCCCGCCGATCCACAGCTCGCGACCCTCTTCGAAGGCGTGCACGTCGACCCCGATGCCGACCTGGGGAAGAACGGTCATCGCCGCCTCCGCAGCACTGCCTCGGCCAGCACGAGGTCGAACGGCGTCGTGATCTTGAAAGCCTCGGCGTGCCCGGGCACCGTGCGGACCGGCAGCCCGAGCGCCTCGACCAGCCCGGCGTCGTCGGTGGCCGGCAGCGACGGGTTCGACGCGGCGTGCGCCTTGGTGAGGATGTCCCGCGTGAAGCCCTGCGGGGTCTGCACAGCGCGCAGCGTCGAGCGGTCCACGGTCGCGGTCACGAGGTCGCCGTCGACGGCCTTGACGGTGTCGGCCACCGGCAGCACCGGGATCACCGCGCCGGCCCCGCCGCGCACCGCGGCCACGACCGCCTCGATGACGTCGACCGGGGTCAGGGCCCGCGCCGCGTCGTGCACCAGCACCACGTCGCAGTCCCCGGGCAGCGCCGCCAGCGCCAGCGCCACCGACTCCTGCCGGCTCTGGCCGCCGGCCACCACCCGGGTGTCGCCGGGCAGGTCCGCCAGCAGCCGCTGGACCTCGGCCAGGCCCTGCGGGTTCGGCGGCGCGGCCACCACGACCACGTCCACCGAGCGCGCGGCGACCAGCGTGCGGACCGCGTGCACCAGCAGCGGCAGGCCCCCGAGCTCGCGCAGCGCCTTCGGGGTGCCCGGGCCCAGGCGCTCGCCCTTGCCTGCGGCCGGGACGATCACGGCCACCCGGCCGGGCGCCTCGGCGGCTGCGGCGGCGGCCGGGGCTGCGGCTGAGGCCAAGGGTGCGCCCTCCGCCGTCGGGGCGGGGCCGGACCCGGTCTCGGCGGGATCAGTACTCATGCTCACGGCCTGGGACATTAGCGCACAACAAGCCGCCGGCCCCGGCGGCTGGTGCCGCGGGGCCGGATGGCGTGCTCATGCTGAAAAGAAACGACGGTGCCCGGCAGCTGCCCGTGCCCATCAGAAATCGTCAGTACAAGCGTCGAAACGCCGAGCGGGTCAGGAAGCGAGAACCTCGTCGAGGATGGCGTCCGCCTTGTCCTCGTTCGTGGCCTCCGCCAGCGCCAGCTCGCTGACCAGGATCTGCCGTGCCTTGGCGAGCATCCGCTTCTCGCCGGCGGACAGCCCGCGGTCGCGGTCGCGGCGCCACAGGTCGCGCACCACCTCGGCCACCTTGATGACGTCGCCGGACTGGATCTTCTCGATGTTCGCCTTGTAGCGGCGCGACCAGTTGGTCGGCTCCTCGGTGTGCGGCGCGCGCAGCACGTCGAAGACCTTCTCCAGGCCGCCCTGGTCGACCACGTCGCGCACGCCGACGTATTCGGCCTTCTCAGAGGGCACGCGTACGGTCAGATCACCCTGCGCCACCTTCAGCACGAGGTATTCCTTCGGCTCGCCCTTGATCACGCGGATCTCGATATCCTCGATGAGCGCGGCCCCGTGATGGGGATAGACCACGGTCTCGCCAACTTTGAACGTCATGTGATATGTGCCCCTTCCGTGGCTCTCCAGGATACCACGGCGTACGCCCGTTCTGAAGACCGTTTGCGCAGGTCAGCGTACCCGTGGGGGCTTGACAAACCCCCATACGCCGTGCTCGTGCAGCTCAATCGGCTTCATGTCGCATCTTTCGATCTCACCTGGGACGGTGGTCGATCTTGATCGATCTCGATCGATGTCGACGCGGCGGGCTCGGGGAAATAGAGGAATCCCAGCGTGATTACGAGCCCCTCGGCTATGGGCACAACGCTCTGCAAAGCGCACAATGACGCTACGGCTCCCGACGACGACGCGTGGGGTGGGTGCAGATACTGGTGAACAGTCCAGGCCGCGACAACGGCGATCATTCTTACGGCTCCTTCGGCGATCCGGGCCCCGACGGCAGCGGGTTCCCGGTCGTGGTCGTCCCGGACGACATCTCCGCCCTCGACGACGAGGTGCGGGCCTACCGGCGGGAGGTCGCGCGGGCCAAGGCCCGGGCGAAGTGCCGATCCGCCCTGACCTCGCCCTTCCGGGCGCTGGCCGGACTCGGCCGGCGCGTCGGGCACGCCCTGCGCTTCCTCGTCTTCTGGTGAGGTCCGGCTGGTGACGACGCCGGGGCGGCGGTGCACGGTCCCGTGCCCTGCCGCTCCGGCGCCGCGGCGTGCCGCCGGCACGCGCGCGGCACGGTTCTGACACGGTCCGCCCCGGCGCGCTCTCGCACGCTCCTCGCACGGAGCCGGCGAGGCCCCGGCCCGGACCTGCCGCGACGGCCTGTGGCATGCCCGCGGCGCGCGGCGTAGCGAACATCACCCCGGTGGATCGGCCCCCGGGCCCGGACCTGATCTGAGGCCCTTTTACACTGGCTGCGAGCCGCCGTTTCATCGGGTGGTCGGGAAGTCGTACGAACGCGCGACGACCTGGCGCCAGCACAGCGATCGACACCGGCGGCGGCCCGAGCTTGTTGGACCGTCTAGGAGCCGTTCCACCGTGAAGAGCATTCGCATCGCCCTCGTCATCGCCGCCGTAGCCGGCACCGCCGCGGTCGCGACCGGCTGCGCCGCCGGTGACGGCGCGGCGACCCTGCAGATCCAGCCCAACTTCGCCGCCGGCAGCAGCGGGGACGTCCAGGCCCTGAACATGGTCGTGGTCGTGGACCCGGCCACCGGCGCCGCGCAGGTGACCGGCACCGTGGTGAACAACGGCGACCAGCCGACCACGCTGTCCGGCGTCACCGTCGACGGCAAGTCGGTGTCGGTCGCCGGCGGCGGCCTGGCCGTCGGCCCGCACGCCTCGGTGAACCTGGCCGCGCCCTCCGGCCCGAAGATGGTGCTCACCAACTCCGGCTCGACCCCCGGCCGCAACTCGCCGGTGGCGCTGAGCTTCGCCAGCGGCGCGACCATCTCCGTGGCGGCTTCGACCGAGGCGAACACCGGGGTCTACCAGCAGTTCCAGCCGTCGTCGAGCTGATCGGCGGCGGAGTCCGGCAGGCCGCTTACCGCCCGCGCGACGGCAGTGAGCGGCCTTCGGCGTCTTCCGAGCGAGTCAGACCTCAGCCGAACAGCACCGCGATCAGCGCGCCGAGCAGCAGGAACGGTCCGTAGGTCAGCGCCGACTTCCGGTCCATCCGGCCGGTGCGCAGCATGACGACCGCGAACACGGCCGCGGCGAACGTCCCGGCGAAGAAGCCGAGCACCAGGTCGCTCCAGCCCAGGTAGCCCAGGAAGAGCCCGAGCACGGCGGCCAGTTTGGCGTCGCCCAGCCCCATGCCCTCGCCGTCCGGCCGCGCCCAGGCCAGCGCCAGGAAGAGCCCGCCGGCCAGCGCCGCCCCTATCAGCCCTCTGAGCAGCGGCGTCATGTCCCGGTTCAGGTAGTTCGCGGTGCCCAGGCCCACCACGCCGAGCACCGCCAGCGGCGCGGTCAGCTGGTCCGGGAGCCGGCGCACGGCCAGGTCCACGAAGGCCAGCAGCACGCAGCCCAGCGCGAAGGCCAGGAACGTCAGCACCGCCGGGTCGTTCCCCAGCCGGTGCCCGACCGCGAACCCGCCGACCGCCGCGGCCAGGGCCACCGCCCACACCCGCGGGCCCAGCCGGTCGCCGCACAGGCCGCACCGGCCCGTCCACAGCGGGAACCGGAACGCCCCGGCCGGCAGCCGTTGCCCGCAGTGCGCGCAGCGCTGCCGCGCGGGCGATCCGGCGTCGACCGACATCTGATACGCGCTGCGCGCCAGAGCGGGCCCGGACAAGGCCCCGACCAGGGCGGTCGCCACTCCGACGTCCATGGGAGCCTCCTGTCCGGCCCGCCGTGAGCGAGCCGTGTTCGAACCGGCCGGAAGGGGGTCCCGGCCGGGGATCCGCGCTTGTCAGGGCGGACCTTATCCGCTGTTGCGGCTGGCCGTAGACTTCCGAGTCATGCGTATGACGTTGACGGTGGTGGATCCTGTCCAGGGCTCCTGGATGGACGCACTGCTGGACGCGGACGGGGAGTCATCGATCCCGCAGGTCGCGGACCAGTTGGGTCGAATGCTGGGGGCGCAGGGGCCGAACCCGGGGTCACCACCCCTCCTGTTCGTGGACGGCAATCTTGTGGACCAGCGCCACACATTGGCCTCCTCACCTTTGCGTGAGGGTTCGGTTATCTCTCTGCACAACCCTTCGGGGTGTCTGCCCGCAGAGCCCTACGGAACCGTCGAGGTTCGGGTCGCCGGGGGACCCGACGCCGGCGGGGTGCACCGAATAAATCCGGGATACGCCGACATCGGGCGGTCCCGACGGAACCGAGTCAAGATCGACGATCCGGGCATACCCGACTTCGCGCTGCGAGTCAGCCTGGACGTGAACGGCGTGATCCGCGTGGCCCCGTACGAGGGCGTGTCCGCGGTCCTGGAGAAGCAGCCACTGGTCGGGGAGGCCGAGTGGAAGCCCGGGATGCAGGTCGTGATCGGCACGACCATCCTCGAAGTCGGCTACTACACGCCGCCGGACGCGGCGCTGACCCCCTCTGAGGACGGCGCCTTCCTCGACTACAACCGGCCGCCGCGCATCCTGCCGCCGGAACGGCAGACGCGGTTCAAGCTTCCGCAGCCGGTGATCGAGGAGAGCAAGCGCCCGTTCCCGATCGTCATGCTGATCGCGCCGCTGCTGATGTCGGTGGTCATGGCGGTCATCATGGGCCAGCCGCGCTACCTGATCATGGCCGCGATGTCGCCGGTGATGATGATGGGCAACTTCTGGCAGGACAAGAAGTCCGGCAAGTCCACGTTCGTGCAGAAGGTCGCCGAGTACGAGGCGAAGAAGGCGCGCATCGAGCAGGACGCCCGCGACGCCCTGGCCCTGGAGCGCAACGCGCGGCGCCAGGAGAGCCCGGACCCGGCGACCCTGCTGGACATCGGCATCGGGCCGCGCCAGCGGCTGTGGGAGCGCCGCCGGCACGACGCCGACCACCTGCTGCTCCGCGTCGGCACCCTGGACCAGGACTCCGAAGTGGTGCTGGAGGACCCGGAGCAGGACGAGCACCGGCGCAACGTCGCCTGGACCGTCCCCGAGGCGCCGGTGACCATCCCGCTGAAGGACCGCGGCGTGATCGGCGTGGCCGGTCCGGCCGGGACCCCGCGGGCCCTGGCGCGCTGGCTGGTCGCGCAGACCGCGGCCCTGTCGAGCCCGGACGACGTGCAGTTCGTGCTGCTCACCGACTCCCACGCCCGGCAGGACTGGGAGTGGATGCGCTGGCTGCCGCACCTGCGGCCGACCACCGGCCAGAACGCCACGGCGCTGATCGGCACCGACGCGGAGTCGGTCGCGCAGCGCATCGCGGAGGTCTCGCAGCAGTTGGGCTTCCGTATGAAGGAGCGGATGGCGAACGCCAGCAGCCCCACCGAGCAGGTGACGTTCAAGGACCCGGACATCGTGGTGATCCTGGACGGCTCGCGCCGGCTGCGCTCGATGCCCGGCGTGATCCAGATCCTGCAGCAGGGCCCGATGGTCGGCATCCGCGCGATCTGCCTGGACGGCGAGGACCGCTTCCTGCCCGGCGAGTGCCAGGCGATCGTGGTCGTCGAGCCCGAGGGCCTGCGGGTGCAGCAGGTCGGCAAGGACATGCAGCGCGGAGTGCGGCCGGACGCGGTGTCGCCGGTGTGGTGCCAGCGCCTGGTGCGCGGCCTGGCCGCGGTGCGCGACGTCTCCGGCAACGAGGAGGCCTCGGGGATCCCGAACTCGGCGCGTCTGCTGGACGTGCTGGGTCTGGAGCCGCCGACCAGCCAGGCCATCGCCGCGCGCTGGACCATGGGCGGCGAGACGACGATGGCGATGCTGGGCGAGTCGTTCGACGGCGCGTTCGGGATCGACATCCGCCGGGACGGTCCGCACGGTCTGATCGCCGGTACCACTGGTGCCGGTAAGTCGGAGCTGCTGCAGACGATCGTGGCGTCGCTGGCCGTGGCGAACAAGCCGACCGCGATGACGTTCGTGCTCGTCGACTACAAGGGCGGTTCGGCGTTCAAGGACTGTGTGCAGCTGCCGCACACCGTGGGTATGGTCACCGACCTGGACAACCACCTGGTGGAGCGGGCGCTGGAGTCGCTGGGCGCGGAGCTGAAGCGGCGTGAGCACATCCTGGCCGAGGCCGGGGCCAAGGACATCGAGGATTACGGCGACATTCGGAAGAAGAACACGCACTTGGCGCCGATGCCCCGGCTGCTGATCGTGATCGACGAGTTCGCGTCGATGGTGCGCGAGCTGCCGGACTTCGTCACCGGTCTGGTGAACATCGCCCAGCGTGGTCGTTCGTTGGGCATCCACCTGCTGCTGGCGACCCAGCGGCCCTCGGGTGTGGTGTCGCCGGAGATCCGGGCCAACACCAACCTGCGCATCGCGCTGCGTGTGACGGACGGCAACGAGTCCTCGGACGTGATCGACGACCCGTCGGCCGGCTTCATCTCGAAGTCGACGCCCGGCCGGGCCTACGTCCGGCTCGGTGCCAACTCGCTGGTGCCGTTCCAGGCCGGCCGCGTCGGCGGCCGGCGCCCCGGGGCCAACGTGGTGTCGCAGGCCTCGGTGTGGAGCACCCGGCTGGACTGGCCCGCGCTGGCGTCCGTGCCGCCGAAGAAGCCCGAGGGGCCCAAGGTCGAGACGGACGCCGAGATCACGGACCTGAAGGTGCTGGTCGACGCGATCCGCGAGGCGACCGCGGCGATGCAGATCCCGCCGCAGCACTCGCCGTGGCTGCCGGCTCTGCAGGACACCGTGCTGCTGTCGGACGTGCCGCCGGTGCGTCGGCACGGCGGGCACGACCTGGCGCCGATCCCGTGGGGGATCGACGACCTGCCGTCGCTGCAGGCGCGGCGGGCTGCGGTGCTGGACTTCGCGGGACTGGGGCACATGCTGATCGCTGGCGCGCCGCGGTCGGGGCGTTCGCAGGTGCTGCGGACCATGGCCGGGGCGATCGCGCTCACGCAGTCCACCGCCGACGTGCACATCTACGGGATCGACTGCGGCTCGGGGGCCCTGTTGCCGCTGACGGCGCTGCCGCACTGCGGCGCGGTGGTGCAGCGGCAGCAGTCCGAGCGCGCGACCCGGCTGATCACGCGGTTGAAGCAGGAGATCGCCAACCGCCAGGAGTCACTGTCGGCGCAGGGGTTCGCCGGGATCATCGAGCAGCGGATGTCGGTCCCGGCCGACCAGAAGCTGCCGCACATCGTGGTGTTCCTGGACCGCTGGGACGGCTTCCTGGGCTCGCTGGGCGAGCTGGACGGCGGAACGCTGGTGGAGGAGGTGCAGCGGATCATGCGGGAGGGCCAGGGTGTCGGCGTCCACATGATCATCACCGGCGACCGGCAGGTCTTCAGCGGCCGCATCTCCTCGCTGACCGAGGACAAGCTCTCCTTCCGGCTGCCGGACAAGCAGGACTTCGGCCTGATCAACCTGCACCCGCGCAAGATCCCGGACGAGATGCCGACCGGCCGCGCGTTCCGGTCCGACACCGGGCTGGAGACGCAGGTCGCGCTGCTGACCGCGGACGGCTCCGGCCAGGCGCAGGCGGCGGCCATCGCGGCCATCGCGGAGCAGGCGCGGGGCCGGGACGCGCAGATCCCGCGGGCGCGCCGGCCGTTCCGGGTGGACGTGCTGCCCGCGCGCATCTCGCTGGCCGAGGCCTGGGAGCTGCGCGACGAGGCCTCGCAGGGCCGGCCGCTGTGGGCGCTGGCCGGCGTCGGCGGCGACGAGCTCATCGGCGCCGGCCCGGACCTGGGCGACGGCGTCCCGACGTTCGTCATCGCCGGGCCGCAGAAGTCCGGCCGCTCCACGATGCTGATGGCGCTCGCCCGCACCCTGGTGGTGCAGGGCTCGCAGGTGGTGCTGGTGGCCCCGCGCAACTCGCCGCTGCGCAAGATGGCCGGCGAGCGCGGCGTGCTGGCGGTCTTCGAGAACGCCGACCTCAGCGAGGAGGACCTGCGCTCGGCGCTGGACGCCGCGGGCGGCCACCCGGTCGCGGTGCTGCTCGACGACGCGGAGATGCTGAAGGACGCGCCAGCCGGCACGGTGCTGCGCGACATCATCAACTTCGGCGGCGACCGCGGCCAGGCCCTGGTGCTGGCCGGCAGCGCGGAGGACCTGAACAGCGGCTTCAGCGGCTGGCACGTCGACGCGCGCCGGGGACGGCGCGGGGCGCTGCTGTCGCCGCAGTCGCCGATGGACGGGGACCTGATCGGCGTGCGGCTGAACCGGAGCCAGGTGGGGGGCCAGGTCCAGGCGGGCCGGGCGCTGCTGCACCTGGGGGACGGGGAGCTGCGGACGGTGCAGGTGCCGATCGACTGAGGCCGGGCCGGTCGGGTCGGTTCGGCGACGGTTGTTCGGACGACAGCTGTCGCGTGACGGCGGTCGGGGCTTCGGCTCCGGCCGCCGTCGGCTTTTGTGCGGTGGGTTGCTCCGAACGAATGACGGGTGCGCTGCGGCTTTGCTGGTTGCCCAGTTACGCGCAGGCGGGGTGTCCCCAGCGTCCGGAGTCGAGCTTGGTGATCTTCTCCCCGGCGTCGTAGCCGCGGCCGCAGGCGCAGGTGCCGGCGAACTTCGCCTGGATGGTGAAGGCCTTCTTCGGCTTGGCGTCGCCGGCGGTGCCTTTGCTGGTGCCGTTACCGGTGCCGTTACTGGCGCTTGTGGCGGCGCTGCTCCTGCTGCCGCCGCCACCGGCCCTGCCGCTCCCGGCGGGCCGGTCCGGCGTCCCCGGCACCTGCGAGGCGTCCGTCCCGGCCAGCGCCTGCTGGCTGATCGCGCTGGCGCTCGCGGCCCGGTCGGCGAGGTCGTTGTACGGGTCGCCGTTCACCTGGTGCGCCGCGACGTGCACGAACACCACGTCCCGGCTGCCCAGCAGCCCGTCGATCTCCCGGATCAGATCGGCGTTGGCCACCGGCTTCTTCCCGGCGGTCATCCACCCGTTCTTCTTCCACGCGGGCAGCCACTTGGTGACCGCGTTGATCGTGTACTGCGAGTCCAACCGGGCCTCGACCGAAGCCCCGGGACCGACCTCCACCAGCAACTCCCGCAACGCGGTCAACTCGGCGATGTTGTTGGTCGCGTGCCCCAGCGGCCCCGCCCGCCACCGCAGCACGACCCCGTCGGCATCGGCCAGGACCCAAGCCCAAGCCGACGGACCGGGATTCCCTTTGGTGGCGCCGTCACAGGCGGCGATGAGGCGCTTCTGGCTGCTGGACATCCGTCCATGGTCGCAGAAACCCCGCCCCCGCCGCCCACCACCACCCGCCCTTTCGAAACGGACTGGGGCAACCCCCGCCGCGTTCGGTACCATGGCGGCGGATCAGATCGGCCCCGCCGATCACCCGGTCCGGCCGCTGTGGCGCAATTGGCAGCGCACCTGTCTTGTAAACAGGCGGTTAGGGGTTCGAGTCCCCTCAGCGGCTCTTCGTGGCGTTCGGGTGCGGGCTCGGACGCTCCCACAGAGTGAGCCCCTCGACCTGGCCCTTCGCAGCTTGAGCTGCGGAAGACGGTTCCGAGGGGCTTTTCGCGCAAGCGGGCTTCGGGTGTTGCCATGGAGCCGGCTGCCGGACCTGCCGCAGGAGTTGCGCCTCGGCGCCCAAGACCTTGACCTGTGCCCTCCATTAATGCCTTGACCTGCGGAAACATGGCGATCAAGGGTCGCAGTGCCGTAGCCTCAGCACCCCAGTTTCTCGGGCAAGGGGGGCATCATGGATGAGCGCGGCAGCGATTTAACCGGTCGTGACACCGACGCAGAACCGATCCGCCGCCGCGGCTATCCGCGGCAACCGCAGTACCCGTACATGCCGTCGCCACCGGCCAAGCGGAGCAAGACTCCTGTCGTTCTGACCGGCATCGGCGGGCTTGTTCTCGGACTGTTCGTCGGCTACGGCGCCGGCCACGGTTCGAAGGCCGCCACGGCCGCTGGTTCCGTGGTCACGACCACGATCACCACCGGCGGCCCGGCGTCGGCTCCGGCTGCCGCCGCGCACACCAGCGCGGCCGCTCCGGCGTCCGCCAAGATCGGCGGGTCGATCGCCCTCACCGGCATGCGCGGCGACGAGAAGCTGACCGTCACTCTGGTCAAGGTCGCCGATCCGGCGACGAGTTCCGATCAGTACATGCAGCCGCAGAGCGGAAAGCGCTGGGTGGCCGTGCAGATCCGCATCACCAACACCGCCGCCACCGCGTACTCCGACTCGCCCACCAACGGGGCGACGCTCGTCGACGCGCAGGGCCAGCGCTACAGCAGCACCTTCGGCGACACCACCTTGGGTCAGGCCATGGACGGCGCCGTGAAGCTCGCGCCCGGTGCGAGTGCGCTCGGCGTCATCGTCTACGAAGTGCCGACCGGTGAGAAGGCAGCGACCTTCCAGTTCTCGCTGGACTCCGGGTTCGCCGACCAGACCGGGCAGTGGCAGCTGGCCTAGTCGGCCGGGCTGTCCGCGCGACGAGGCTGATCGGGGCGTCTGGGATCACCTTGTCGAAGCAGCGGAAGCCGCCGGACCAGATAAGCCCTGCGTGGTCAGGTCTCGTCCGGCCACACCGTGGCGTGGATCCGCACGTAGGGCAGGTCCGTCGGATCAAGCCCCCTCTCCAGGAACCGCACCGCCGCGTACTGGTTCCCGATGTTGAACGGCCCGTGCGCCACCCGCACGCAGTACACGTCCCCCGGGGCGGCGGTCACGCGCGTCACCTGCCGCGTCATGAGCAGCGATGCGCATCCCTCGGGGCTCGGGGCCGCTGTGGTGGTCCACTTCGCCGCTCCCAGGCCGGCGACGAAGGTTCCGTCGAAGCTGGCGCTGATGTCCGGGTTTCCGGACTGGTCCGGGCTCGGTGGGACGGTCGCGAGCGAGTACCCCACCGGGTCGACCTGTACGTCACCCTCCCACTGCGGCCGCGTGCCGGTGGAAGGCGCTGGGGTAGACGCCGAAGACGTCGGGGTCGGGGACAAGGACGACGGCAGCGACGACGGCGATGAGGCGGAAGGCGGCTCCGGCGGATCGCCACTGCTGCCCGAAGTAGCCGAAAGGTCCGAAGTGGCTGACGTCGCCGAGCCGGAACCTGAACTCGAACCAGAACTCGAACCAGAGCTCGAACCAGAACCCATACTCGAACCCGCGCCGGACACCGACGCGCCGCCGTCCCCGCCGCCCGGGGCGTCTCCCACGCCGATCGCCGTCGTCGTCACCGCGGAAGCCGGATTCCCCTCGGGATCGGAGCACACCAGCGTGATCATCCCCGCGACCGCGACGAGCAGCGCCGCGATCCCGGTCAGGATGGCCGCCACCGATTTGGCGCTCTCGGAGAACCGGCCGCGGTGCCGGCCGCCGGACCCGAAACCGAAGCCGCCCGAGCCGCTCGTCACGTCCACCCCTGCGAATGTGAGCCTTGATTCCCCGCCAGGCTAGCCGTCCGGGGCCCGGCCGAACAGGTGTCGGAGCACACGGTGCGGTCAGCGCGTCGCGGACAGTCGCCATCGGCTCATCGGCGCGGCGGGTTCGGCTGCACCGGGCGTGCGGGGGGCGGCGGCAGCGGCCCCGACGGCGGATCCTTCGGCGGGCGCTGCGGATTCGTCGCCGACCCGGTCCCGAACCGGAAACCGAAGCCGACTCCGGACCGGACCCGGACCTCGACGCCCGCCACCACTCTCGCGGCGACGCCGGCCTCGGCCCCCGCCCCGGCTTCGGCCCCAGCCGCAGCCCCAGCCCCGGCCCTATCCCCGGACTTGGTTCCGCCCCCGACCGCAGCCAGCGGCAGGAAGTCCCAAGCCGTCGCCCCCGGCTCGGTCCGTACCGTCAGAAAAGAATCGAACCCGTCCGGCACCACCGACCGATCCCCGTTCCGCAGCGGCACCGGCTCGCTCCACGCCGCGCTCACGAACCGCACCGGCACATGCCCGAAGTACTTGCGGGCCCGCGAGCAGTCGGTCCCGAGGATCGAGCGCCCCAGGCAAGCGGCACACAACAACAGACCGCTCTCGGGGTCACGCCCGACCGAGTTCCCCTCGCAGCCGCAGGAATGCTGACACCGTCGCATCGTCCCTCCCGCCAGTCGGCAGCGTCCTAGAGCGTAAGCCGCGAGAGCGAGGTGATCAGCGGGTTCGCGCAGGAGATCACTCCAACGAGTGGCGATTGCCCGTGGATTCCGCCTCTGCCGGCCGCCCTGGAAGACCCGCGCGTCTTCGCAGGTCAGGTGTGTCGCCTCCGCCTGGGGCACGACTTCAGTCGCAGCGGCCCCCCAGCCTGGAGTCGTACGCCGAGCACCCCGACCACCGCCAGGCGACTACTCGGGGACGAGCCCGTCGGCCGACGACCCGGACCCCTGGTAGTTCTTACCTTTTTCTTGGGCCTGACGGGCCCGGCCCACGTACATCCCAGCGCCACCACCACCACGTTTTCCGGAGGGGTTCCCATGTCCGCCACCACCCGAGAGCCGACCGCGAGCGGCTACGCGGTCCTCGCCCGCGACCTCGTCAAGACCTACGGTTCCGGTGCCACCGCGGTCCGCGCCCTCGACGGCGTCACCGTCGGGTTCGGCCAGGGCGAGTTCACCGCGATCATGGGCCCGTCCGGGTCCGGCAAGTCCACGCTGATGCACTGCCTGGCGGGCCTGGACACCGCCACCTCCGGCTCGGTGCAGATCGGCGGGGTGGAGCTGACCAAGCTGAACGACAAGGCCCTGACGCTGCTGCGGCGCCGCCGGATCGGCTTCATCTTCCAGTCGTTCAACCTGCTCCCCACCCTCACCGCCGAGCAGAACATCCTGCTCCCGCTGGACCTGGCCGGTCTGAAGCCGCCGAAGCAGTGGTGGGATCAGGTGATCGGGGTCCTGGACCTCCAGGGGAGGCTCAAGCACCGCCCCGGCGAGCTCTCCGGCGGCCAGCAGCAGCGCGTGGCCTGTGCCCGGGCCCTGATGAGCCGCCCGGAGGTGGTGTTCGCGGACGAGCCGACCGGGAACCTGGACTCCCGGGCCGGCTCGGAGGTGCTGGCGTTCCTGCGGATGAGCGTGCGCGAGCTGGGCCAGACCGTCGTGATGGTCACCCACGACACCACCGCGGCCTGCGCAGCGGACCGCGTAGTGTTCCTGGCCGACGGTGTCATGCGCGGCGACCTGCTCTCCCCGACGCCGGACTCGGTGACCGCGCAGCTGCGCATGATCCGGCCCGAGCGCGTCGCGGCGGGGGAGTGACCCGGCGATGTTCAAGACCGCGCTGGCGAACCTGAGGGCCCACAAGGCCCGCATGCTCCTGTCCTCGATCACCGTGCTGCTCGGCGTCGGCTTCGTCGCCGGCACGCTGATCTTCACCGACTCCATCAAGCAGTCCTTCTTCGACAGCTTCGCCCGGCAGGCCAAGAACGTCGACGCCGCCGTCACCCCGGCCGGCGGCCTGCAGGTCGCCAGCATCGAGAACCAGCAGGACAAGAAGACGGTCGACCCGGCGGCCCTGGACGCCGTCCGGAACCTGCCCGACGTCGCCTCGGCCGAGGGCCGGGTCCTGGGCCCGGCGCCGGTGCTGGACAAGGCCGGGAAGGTGGTCAAGGGCAGCGGCGGCATCGGGGTCGGCGTCGCCTTCCCGACCGACGCCAAGCTCGGCTACTTCGACTTCGCCGCCGGCCACGCCCCGGCGGCCGCGACCGACGTCGCGCTGGACAAGGCCACCGCCGACGACCGGCACTTCGCGCTCGGCGACCAGGTGACCGTGATCGACCACGGCGACCGGCGCGAGACCTTCCGCCTGGTCGGCATCTTCGACACCAGCACCGACAAGACGTATGCCGGGGAGTCGGTGGTCGGCTTCGACACCGCGACCGCGCTGCGGGTCACCGGCAGCGCCGGCTACGACCAGATCGCCGTGCGCGCCAAGTCCGGCGTGAGCCAGGACCACCTGGTCACCGAGCTCAAGGACCTGCCGGTCCTGGACGGCAGCGGCGCCACCTTCTACACCGGCGCGCAGCTCCAGACCGAACTGGCCAACCAGGCCACCGGCTACACCAGCGGCTTCGGCACGTTTCTGCTCGTCTTCGCCATTATCGCGGCGCTGGTGTCGGCACTCGTCATCCAGAACACCTTCCAGATCCTGGTCGCGCAGCGGGCCCGCGAGCTGGCCCTGCTGCGCTGTGTCGGAGCGACCCGCCGCCAGGTCTTCGGCAGCACCCTCATCGAAGCCCTCGTCTTCGGGACGCTGGCCTCCGTCGCCGGGTTCTTCACCGGCATCGGGCTGTCCAAGGGCCTGTCCGCGCTGCTCAACGCCGCCGGGCTGAACATGCCCACCGACCACCTGGTGGTCAACGCGGACGCGGCGCTGTACTCGATCGGCCTCGGCCTGCTGCTGACCGTCGGCTCCGCGGTGCTGCCGGCGCGCGCCGCCACCCGCGTGGCGCCGGTGCAGGCGCTGTCCGCGCAGCTCGGCGAGACCCGGGTGACCCGCAAGGCCGGCCGGGTCCGCGTGACCGTCGGGCTGCTGCTGGCGGCCGCCGGCATCGCGGTCGGCTACCTGGGGATGCAGACCCAGGACCGCAGCCGGGGCTTCATGATCCTCACCGTCGGCGCCATGGTGACCTTCGTCGGCGTGCTGGCCCTGGGGCCGGTGATCGCCTCGCCGGTGATCCGGGTGCTGGGCTGGCTGCCGGGCAGGGCGCTGGGCCCGACGGCACGTCTGGCGACCGCCAACGCCGGCCGCAACCCGCGCCGGGTCGCCGCCACCACCGCCGCGCTCACCATCGGCATCACGCTGGTGACGATGTTCACCGTGGTCACCGCCTCCATCAAGGCCTCGGCCACGGACTCCATCAGGCAGCACTTCCCGTTCGACTACCAGGTGGTCGCCGACCCCGGCCGGTCCGTCCCGGCGGACGCCGTGGCGAAGCTCAAGGCCCTGCCGGAGCTGGGCACGGTCGCCGCGGAGTACGACGGCAAGGTCACCGTGAACGGCAGCACCGAGCACGCCGGCGCCATCGACGCGGTCGGCTACCACACGCTGATCAACCCGATCATGAAGCAGGGCTCGATCAGCGACGTGGTCCCGGGCACCGTGGCCGTGCCGGACAACCAGCTCGCCGCCCTGCACACGGCCGTCGGGCAGACGGTCACGGCCACCGCCGCCGACGGCCGCACCGTCTCGCTGAAGGTCGTGGCCACCTACGAGGACAGCGGGATCGGCATGCCGGAGACCGCGTTGTCGGTCCCGGACTTCCAGAAGCTGCTGCCTTCTCAGGGCCCGGGCACGGTGACCATGCTGGCCAAGCCGGGCGTGACGCTGGCCGCGACGCGTTCCGCGGTCGAGGCCGCGGTCGAGAACGACCCGCTGCTGACCGTGAACAGCGTCGCGGACTACAAGAACCAGCTGAACAGCAGCCTGAACCAGATCCTGGCCCTGTTCACCGCGATGCTGGGGCTGGCGATCCTGATCGCGCTGATCGGCATCGCCAACACCCTGTCGCTGTCGGTCCTGGAGCGCACCCGCGAGAGCGCGCTGCTGCGCGCCCTGGGCCTGACCAAGCAGCAGCTGCGCCGGATGCTGATGCTCGAGGCCATGCTGATGGCGGTCCTGGGGGTCAGCCTCGGGATCGTGATGGGCGGCGGCTTCGGCTGGGCGCTGGTGCACCTGGTGGCGAAGGCCACCGGCGTGGGGAGCCTGGCGATCCCGTACACGCAGCTGCTGATCTACGTCGTGGCGGGCGCCCTGGCCGGCGTCCTGGCCGCGGTGATCCCGGCTCGCCGGGCGGCACGGCAGACGGTCGCCGCGGCGATCACGGAGGCCTGAGAGGGGAGCTGCCCGGCTGCGGGGGACGGGGCACGGGGGAAGCGGGACGCGGGGAAACGGGATCGGGGGACAGGGAACGGGGAAGCGGGGGAACCACAAGGGCGGCCCGGCGCATCAGCGCCGGGCCGCCCCGATGTCCTCGGTCCTACTGGAGGTACCCCTCGACCTCGCCGACCGCCCGGGCCTTCGCGTCCCCCGGGTTCCCGCCGGTCTCCTGCTTGGCCCGGCGCTGCCGGAGCAGGTCCCAGCACTGGTCCAGCTCGATCTCCGCGCTCTTGAGCGCGGTGAGGTCCTGGTCGGTGGGATTGGGGTGCGAACGCAGCCGATGCTCTTCCGCGACCAGTTCCTTGATGCGCGCGCCGATCCCGGCGTCGTTGGTGGTGTCAGCCATGGGACAACCGTATGCCGCCGCGCAAAGCGGCGCAGTTCGGTGGCGGGCTGCTACAGCCCGATCAGGCGCTTCAGCCGCCGGAACGGCGCGCGCAGCCACAGCGCCCGCTCGGAACGCCGGGCGCCGCCGGTGCGGGGCAGCACCGCGATCATGGTTTCCAGGGCTTCGGTGGCGTTGTCGTCGTCCAGCGCCGCCGGCGCGTCCACGATCGCCGCGAAATGCCGGTCGAGCCGGTCGGCCACAGCCTGGTTGCCCAGGTTCAGCGGCGGCACACCGACGCGCCGCGGCGGAGTCATCGGACCCGCCGTCGAACCGCTCGCCTGAGACATCGCCACCCTTAGAAGGTAGCGCATCGCGCACCACCCGGCACAGAGGTTCGGTGTTCCGTTATCCCGTTGTGCCGAGTGCTGAATGTCACACCGGATCAGGACCCTGTCCGACCAGGGCCTGACCCGGTGTGCACCGCAGAGTTCTGAGTCGCCCGCGAATCACGCTGTCGGGCGCGTCCCGCTTCTGCTACAGGCCGGGCGGGAAGTTGTAGGAGGACGGGACCTGCGGGGTCTGGCCCTTCGCGCCGACCCAGACCGCGATCTCGTCGTGCGCCTTCAGCACGTACTGCGCCGGGTCGCCGGTGAGCTCCTTGCCGTTCACGATCACGTGCAGCGCCTCGGTGCCGCCGATCGCGACCGGGCCGACCTGGGTGGCGCTGAGCGGCTGGCCCCACTCGGTGAAGAACTGGCCGAGCTTGAAGGGGGTGTCCTTGGCGGACTCGATGTGCATCACGCCGCTGGTGTCGTGGGTGTGCAGCGCGGTGATGGTCTGGGCGTTCTCGTCGATGCCGACGTACTGCGGCACGGTGACCGCCTTGCCGTCGACGATCACGTCGAGGTGCGCGTGGTAGTGGACCTGCAGCATCTCGCTGCCGAGCATCGGCAGGCCGGCCTTGAGCGCGGTCGAGGTCTGGTCCGGGTTGCGCGACCAGTCGGCCGCGGCCGCCGTGCTCGGCGCCGCCTGCGCGCCGGACGTCGTGCCGGCCGCCGCACCGCCGGTGGATCCGTTGGACGAGCCGCTGGAGCCGTTGGACGAGCAGGCGGTCATTATCAGGGCCGTCAC
>NZ_JBGCCU010000001.1:600000-775091 GCF_041261445.1 Catenulispora sp. EB89 | reverse complement strand
CAACCCGTCGCTGTCTCGAAGAACAGGAACACGCGCTCAACCTGGTTCCGAAACAGCATCAGAGCCTTGATAGCCTTCTGGGGTTAAACGGCAAGCTAAGCGCATGTCGCGAAAGTGAGCGGCGACAAGCAGGTCGTCTGTGTCGGCAGCCTCGTCGGCGATGCGGTTGCGGACCGCGGAGGCCGCGGCCGGATCCACGTCCCAGATCACCTGCCAGTCGCGCTCGCTGAACTGGACCAGCGAGTGCGCCACGTCCCCCAGCAGCACGCGACGGCCGGCGACGGAAACGACGTAGACCGTTGTGCCGGGAGTGTGCCCGGGAAGGTGCAGGGCATCGATGCCCGGAGCGAGGGTGAAGTCCCCGTCGAAGAGCTCCAGCCGGTCACCGTCAGCGAGCGGAGTGAGCTCGGCGACCGCGGCGGGGTCGGCGTGCTCGCCGCTGACGAAGTGCTCCCAGTCCGCGCGGTGCGCACGGCAGGTCGCGCGCGGGAACATCGGCTTGTCGTCGACGCTGGCCCAGCCGATGTGGTCGAAGTGCAGATGCGTGAACACCACATCGGTCACGTCGCCCGGACTGACACCGGCCTCAACAAGCGAGTCGAGCAGCCGTCCGCCGCGGTACTTGCCGTCGTCGAACGGCCCGACACTGAGGATGTCGACGGCGACCTCCGTGCCGACCCCGTCCCGAACAGCAAGAACCTCGATGTCACCGATCTTCACGGCAGCACGAACCGCCGACGGCGCCACGGAATTCCGCTCCACCGCGCCACGGCGCCGGCCCACCCGCGCTCACCACGTCGGACGCGCGCTCACCCCGCCGTCGACGACCAGGTCCTGCCCGGTGATCCAGGACGCCATCGGCGAGGCCAGGAACACGCAGGCGTCGCCGACGTCCCCGGGCCGGCCGAGGCGGTGCAACGGCGCGGCGGCGTGCCAGCGGGCCACGCCGGACGGCCAGGCCTGCTCGATGCCGGCGTTGTGGATCAGACCCGGGGAGACGGTGTTGACGCGGATCCCGCGCGGTCCGTATTCGAGGGCTGCGGAGCGCGCGAACATGATCAGCGCTGCCTTGGAGGCGCTGTAGTGCGCATGACCGGCGGCCGGCTGGCGGCCTTCGATCGAGGCGATGTGGGTGATCGAGGCGCCGGCCGCCATGCTGCGCGCGGCGGCCTGCGTGCAGCTCAGGGCGCTGGTGACGTTGGCGTCCATCACCTGACGCCAGTCGGCGGCCGTCATCTGCTCCAGCGGCAGGACCGGTTGGACACCGGCGTTGTTGACCAGGACGTCAAGCTGTCCGCGCCAGGCGGCGGCCCGCTCGACGAGGTCGTGACACGCGGTCTCTACGGTCAGGTCGGCGCCCAGGACCAGCACCTGCGCGCCGTCGGCGCGCAGGTGGTCGGCCAGGGCTTCGGCGGCGTCACGGTTGCGGCCGTGGTGCAGCACGACCGCGGCCCCGGCGGCGGCGAACCGGCTCGCGATGCCGGCGCCGATGCCGCCGCTGGCGCCGGTGACGAGCGCGGTGGTGCCGGTCAGATCCGGCAGGCCGGGGTCGGTGCGGGTCATCGGGTGGCCGCCGCGCTCTCGCCGGGCGACTCGCGCTCGTCGAGCGAATCAGGCATCGAATCAGGCACCGAATCAGGCATGCGACTCGGAGCATCGACCCGACACAGAGCCCTGATCATGCCCTCACGCTCGGGATAGCGCCGACACAACTCCTCGACATCGCCGCCCTCATAGTCGGCCGGGACGAAGCCGGGCGCCATCGTCGTCCCGATCAGCGACCACGCCCCGTCCCCCGCGACGCGAGCGCCCATCCAGCATCCCGCCGGCACGACCGTCTGCACCAGCTCACCGCCACCGAGCAGCCGCACCTCAGCCTGGCCATCGGGATGCAGCAGCAACAACTCCATCGGGTCGCCGCGGTAGAAGTGCCAGACCTCGTCGATAGGCAGCCGGTGCATCGCCGAGAACCCATCGGGGTCGTTGGACAGCAGCATCAGAATCGCCGTGCCGGCCGGACGTCCGCTCGCATCCACCGGACCCGACCACGTACTCCGGAACCGGCCGCCCTCGGCCGGCAACGGCACCAGGCCGAGCCGAGCGGCGATGTCGTCGGCCCGCTCTTCGGTCTGATCGCCGGCCTCATCCAGAATCTCGATGTACCCGTCCGTTCCATTCACACGGATCTGCTGTCCGTCCCTGATCAGCCGAGTAGCGTTCTCTACCCCGACGACCGCTGGCAGGCCGTACTCTCGCGCGACCACAGCGCCGTGCGTCATAAGGCCCCCGACTTCCGTGACCAAGCCCTTGATCGTCACGAAAAGCGGCGTCCAACTCGGATCGGTATACGCGGTGACGAGAATGTCGTCGGCCCCCAGATCGGCCTGCGCCATATCGACGACGACACGTGCCCGGCCCTCGACAGTGCCGCTCGAAACAGCCAAGCCGACCAGCGCACCATCCGGAAGCCCAGAACGCCGGTACGCCCCGGAGACCGCCTCCCCGTCCGACGTGAGCACCCGCGGCGGCGTCAGCGACTCGTACGATCTGAACGCCTCCCTGCGCTGCCCGATCAACTCCGCATCGGCCCGCTGCGTGCGCACGACCTCACCGAGCTCCTGGAACGTGAGATAGAAGACGTCCTCCCTCTCGCCGATCACGCCGGCGCCGACAAGCCGGTCGGCTTCTTCCAGCAGCGCCAGCTTGTAGACGAAATAGCGGCTGACCATCCCGTACTTCGGATACTCGCGGTACCCGATGAACGTCCGGACCCGATCGATCGTCCGCTTGGTCTCGTCGGCCTTCTGCTCGCCGTCGGGCAGCAGCCGCAAGCGCTCCAGCAGCTCCCGCTCCTTCGCGACAGCCTCCAGCCGCCCCTGCTCGAACCGCTGGTCTCCAGCGCCGGGCCCGAAGTTCTTGACGTTCCCGAGGATGATCGGCAGCAGCATGGCCGGCTGCTCGCTCCACCGCGGTCGGGTGATGTCGATCTCACCGGCGCAGCGCATTCCGTACTTGTCGAGGAAGCCGCGGATCGCTTGTTGTGCCTCGCGTCCTCCGACGACCGCCGGCAGCTCGTCCAGAAAGCCGTCGTCCTCAGCCTTCGCCAGGAACGCCACGGCGTCCGGGTACGGACGGATCACGTCCGCGACCTCCAGCAGCGCCAGCCCCATCTCCGACGTGACGTTGTCGGGCACGGACTGCGTGAGCGTGTCCGCCACGTTCGTCTCGTCGAGCCACGTCTGCACGTGCTCGTTGAGCCACGCGGTGGCGTCCATCGCGGTCATGAAGACCTGCGTGCTGCGCGGATCGAACAGGATGCGCTGCAACTCGCCGATGTCGGCCTGGATGAAGTCGAGCAGTTCCGGCCCGCGCTTCGTGGCGATGTCCTGCTTCAGCGTCGCGATCGAGGCCTGGCTGCGCTCGATCAGCTCGGCGACGACGGCCGGATTGGTCTCGATCGGCGCGCGGGCGGACGCCGCGGCCGGCCTCGGCGCCGAGGCGGAAGCGTCGTCGGGGGCCTCGTCAGGAACCGTCGGGATGAAGTCGCCGCGATCGATGACATTCTGCAACGCGTCCCCGGTCAGCGGATCGCCCTGCCCCATGACCTTCACGAGCGCCGCGCGCCGCGTCGGCGACGACAGCTCCCGGGTGACGTCGACGAACAACCTCCCCGCGGCTTCGAGCATCGGCCGGCGCGTCGTCAGCCGCCACATCGAGAGCCCGAGCGGCTTCATCGGGTCGGTCATCATCTGCGGGTGGCCGACGGACACGTAGACGTGGTTCTCGTCGTCGCCGACGTCGGGGACCGGGAACAACGTCGTGATCGGCCGGCTCTGGACGATCTGGAACCCGTCTTCGGACAGGCACCACTCGATGTCCTGAGGACGGCCGAAATGCGCCTCGATCCGTCGTCCCAGCTCGACCAGGCGCACGACCTGCGCGTCGGTCAGCGCCGGCTTCGCCACAATGGCCTTCTCCGCGATCGCACCGTCGCGCACCTTGTAGATGTCAGCGTTGACCAGCCCGGAGACCAGCGCTTCGCCGAGGCCGAACACGGCCTCCACCGAAGCGACCTTCCGGTTCCCGGTGATCGGGTCGGCCGTGAACAGAATGCCGGCCGCCTCCGGGAAGACCATGCGCTGTACGACCACAGCCATGTGAACCTTCTGCTGGTCGAAGCCGTTCTGCAGCCGGTAGGTCACGGCCCGCTCGGTGAACAGCGAGGCCCAGCACCGGCTGATGTGCCGAAGGATCTCCGGCAGCCCTACGACGTCGAGATACGAGTCCTGCTGACCGGCGAAAGAAGCCGTCGGCAGGTCCTCCGCGGTCGCACTCGACCGGACCGCATAGGCGGAGCCCGCACCGTGGGCAGCGAGCGCGTCGGCGATCGACGCCACCAGATCGTCGGGGAGCGCGATGCCCTCGATGATCCGGCGGACTTCCGCGCTCAGGGCGCCGATCGCCGTGCGGTCCTCGGGTTTCAGGCGTGCCAGCCGGTCGAGGCGGCCGTCGAGCGACGGCGCCGCGGCCAGGACCCGCCGGAAGGCGTCCGTGGTGACGCAGAAGCCGGCCGGGACGGGGACGCCGTCGACGCGCGACAGCTCCCCCAGCGCGGCGCCTTTGCCGCCGACGGCTGCGACCTGGGTGCGGTCGATCTGCTGGAAGTCCACCACGTCGCCGTTCATCTAACCCACTTTACGGACGTCGGCCAGCGGGATGTCGCAGGACTCGGAGTAGCCCTGCGACGTGATGCCGTGCGCGGTGTTCACCCGGCCGGCCATGTTGGCGAAGCCGATGTAGGCGGTCAGCTCGACCAGCCCGGCGGCGCCGAGTCGGTCGAGCAGGCGCGCCGCCAGCTCGTCGGTGACGGTGGTCGGGGTGGTGGTCATGGCCTCGGCGTACTCCAGGACATCGCGCTCCAGCGGGGAGAAGACGTCCGCCTCGCGCCAGCGCGGGACCTGGCTCGCCTTGGTGGCGTCCAGGTCCCGGCTGATGGCGAGGAAGTAGTTGATGTCCAGGCACCAGCTGCAGCCGATCTGCGCCGCGACGGCCATGTGCGCGAAGGTCTTCAGGCTGTCGTCGACGGCGTCCCAGGTGCCCAGCTTGGCGGCGAAGCCCTGGTTGGCCTCGGCCACGGCGGGGTTGTTGTGGATCACCGCCAGCGGCTCGGGCACCGAGCCGAGCTGCGCGATGAGGGCTTCCTGGAGCTCGGCCGGCAGGTCGGCTCGGGGAACGCGGATCGTCATGGGGTCCTCCAGTGGGTTGTTGACGGCAAGAGACGCCGGCCGGAGGTGATCTGTGACAGCTGAAGACGCCTAAATCAGCCCCGCGCTGATCAGCCAGATGTGCTCGCAGGTCGCGGACGCGTTCTGCAGGGCTTCCCGGGACTCCTGCGAAGCGTGGTAGAAGTTCCGCTCGATCATCCAGCACAGAGCGCGAGCCATCGCCGAAGCCTGCTCCGGTTCGCCGCCGGGTTGGACGCCGGCTCGCTCCAGCACCGCGGTGATCGCGCCGATGAACAAGTCCGCCGTGCGGTTCCACAGCGCGCCGATCTCCGGCACGGTCAACGACAGGTCGATCGCCGTCCTCATGACCAGGCCGTGCTCGTTCCACAGCTCGACGGTGCGCCGCATCGCCGAGGCGATGGCTTCGCGCGGCTCGGCGGCCTCGGCGGTGGCGCGGGACCGCTCCCACAGGTGCTCGACGGTCCGGGCCACGAGCCCCGTGACCACTTCCTGCTTGGAGCCGAAGTAGAAGTACAGCGCCCCGCGGGTGATGCCGGCGCCCTGGGCGATGTCGCCGACGGTCATGGCGTCGTAGCCCTTGTCCGCCAGCAGCGCCTCGCAGGTGTCCAGGATCGCGCGCTCCCGCAGGTCGCCCTTGCTCTCGGCGGCGCGGCGGCTCGGCGCGTGCTGGCCGGGCATCAGAGCTGCGCGCCTTGCACGAAGTCGGTCGTCCGCGAGAGCTCGTCCCAGGTGCGGATGTCCGCGTCCACAGCCGTGCGGGCGGCGTTGACGAGCCGCAGCGCGTCCGAGCCGAGCACGAGGTGGTGCGGCGGCTCGGCGAGCGACGCGATGTGGACGACGGCCTCGCCGGCCTTGGCCGGGTTCCCCAGCTGGTTGCCGCTGGCCTTCTGCCGCGCGTCGCGGATCGGGGCGAACAGCTCGTCGTAGTCCTCGATCGTCCGGTCCGCGCGGGTCATGGACCGGCCGGCCCAGTCGGTGCGGAACGAGCCGGGCTCGATCGCGGTCACGTGGATCCCGAACTGCGCGACCTCCTTGCCCAGCGCTTCCAGGACCCCTTCCAGGGCGAACTTGCTGCCGCAGTACGCGGACATGCCCGGCACGGCCATGAGCCCGCCCATCGACGTGACGGCCATCAGGTGCCCGCGGCGCCGCCGGCGCATGTGCGGGAGCGCGGCCTGCAACGTGGCCATCGCGCCGAAGACGTTGACCTCGAACTGCCGCCGCACCTCGGCCAGCGGCGTCTCCTCGAAGACGCCCTCCAGGCCGTACCCGGCGTTGGCGATCACCACGTCCAGCGGCCCGACGCTCCGCTCGACCTCGTCGATCACCCGCGGGACGGCGGCGTCGTCGGTGACGTCCAGGACGCGGGCGTGAGCGTGTCCGGGCTTCAGTGCTTCGAAGTCGCCCAGGTCCTTGGTGGAGCGGACGGTACCGACCACGGTGTGCCCGGCATCCAGCGCTGCCTGGGCGAACGCGCGCCCGAGACCGCTGCTGACCCCGGTGATCAGCCAATTCTGCTGTTGCATTGCTGCTCCTCACGATGAGGGCCGGCGCGCCCTCTCGCGAGAAAGTCTACACTGTGTCGATTTTTATCGTCGCCATGTCGATTTTGAGCGACAGCGTCGGCTGCGAGTCGGCTATTTCGCCTCCGTCAGCCCGAGCCGCTTCTGCTCGGCGTCGATGAGCCGTCCCCGCGTCGTGGCGTCGGACAGGTCCCGGGCCTCCGGCATCGTCTCGGCCGTCTCGCTGCGCCGCGCGTAGGCGTCGAAGAGCCCTGACTTGGCGTCCAGGATCTCCAGCATCCGCTGGTCGACACTGTCGGCGACCAGCAACCGGTGCACCTGGACCCGGCGGATCTGGCCCATGCGGTGCGCCCGGGCGATCGCCTGCGTCTCCAGCGTGGGCTTCACCTGCGGCTCGCACAGGATGACCACCGACGCGGCCTGCATGTTGAGCCCGACGCCGCCGGCCTGGATCTGGCTGACCAGCACCGCGTGCTTCTTGGCGGCGCTGAACTCGTCGACCAACTCCTGCCGCTGTTGCGGCTGCATGGAGCCGGTCAGCGGCCCGATGGCGCGGTCGCCGAGAGCCCGGCACACGGTGTCGAGGACGTCCCGGAAGTACGAGAAGACCACCACTTTCCGGCCGTTCGCCTCGGCTTCGTCGACGATCTCCACCAGGCGCCGCAGCTTCGCCGACGTGGCCGCGTCGCCCGAGGCGTAGGCGGCCCGGCGCATCGCCATGAAGTTCCGCGCGGCGACGGCCTCCCGGTATATCGCCTCCTCCTCGGCGCCGAACTCCTCCCACTCCTCGATCTGCACCATCTCGGGCAGCTCGGAGAGCACGTCCTCCTGGTTCCGGCGCAGGTAGGCCGGGGCGACGGCCTTGCGGAACGCCTCCGATCCGGCGACCGCGTCGATCTCGCCGACCGAGCCGACCAGCTCCGGTTGCAGGTAGCCGACCAGGTTGCGGAACTCCTCGACGCGGTTCTCCATCGGCGTGCCGGTCAGGAACAGGACCCGGTCCACGCGGTCCGTCCAGGCGCGCACGGCCTGCGAACGCAGCGTGCCGGGGTTCTTGACGTAGTGCGCCTCGTCGACGACGAGCATCGAGATCTTCGTCCGGGGCGGCAGATCCAGGTTGGGGAGGGCTTCGAAGGTGGTGACGCCGACGCCGCCGCCGGACAGCCAGGACCGTTTCGCAGCTTCCTGATCCGGTCCGTGCAGCCGGTACGGACGCAGCGCGCTGTGCGAGCGCACCTCCCGCAGCCAGTTGATCAGCACACTGGCGGGCACGACCACCAGGAAGTGCTTGGCGCCCTCGGCCCGCAGATGCGCCAGCGCGGCTATCGCCTCGACGGTCTTGCCGCAGCCCATCTCGTCGCCGATCACGACGCGCTCCTGGGCCAGCACGAACCGGGCCCCGAACGCCTGGTAGGCCCGCAGCGAGACGCGCAGATGCGTCTCGTCCAGCTTCTGCACGGCGATCCGGTCGGCCAGGCTGGTCGGCAGGAACCCGCGCGCCGCCTCGCCGTTCACCCGCGCGCCGGCGATGCGGCTCAGGGTGCTGAAGTAGTCGGCGGAGCGCTTCTCGAAGTCGGTGCGGACGGTGCTGCGCCGCGGCGGCTTCACCCCGCGCAGCTTCTCGTTCGCCGCCCTGATCCGGTCCAGGTCCTGGTTCGTCTGCGGATCGGCGAGCAGCCCGGCCAGCCGGTCGACGGCGTCCTGCGCCTGCTCCCGGCGCGTGCGGCCGGTCAGGGCCCGGCGCATCCGGCTGCTCAGCGGTTTGGCGGCGGTCGCCAGCGTCGACAGCGCCCCGCCGATCCGCTTGGCCGGCTCGCGGACCTTGACCAACACCCGGTCGGCGGTCTGCACGCGGTAGAGCGCGGCCAGCAGCGCGGCGGCGTCGTTGACCCGCAGGTCCATGTCGGCGGTGACGTGGGTGTTGGACATCGCGGCGTCGGAGACGCGGCGGGCGGCGTCCACGGTGCGCTCGGCGCCCTTGGTCCCGATGCCCGGCACCTGCTGCAGCTGCTCCGGCGTCGCTTCCAGCAGGTCCGCGATCGACTTGTAGCCGGCCTCCTCCAGCTTCGTCACCGGGAGGCGCGCGCCGGTGACGTCCCTGAGGCGCTCGATCGGTATGGCGCGGAGGCGGCCGAGGACGGCGACCGCGTGCGAGGCCTGATAGGCCTCGCGCACGTCTTGGTGGCGGCGTTCCTCGCCCGCGTGCATCTCGCCGATGACGGCTTCGGCCTCCGCGGCCGCGCCGAGGACGGCTTTCACACCGGAGGAGTTGGTGAACGCTTGTCGTCTGGGCGTGGGGACCTCCCCCTCTCGGCGGTCGCGGCAGCGGCGCCAGGCTACCGGGCCGGTCTGTCAGGCGTTCATGGAGTTCCTGGAGTTCATCGGCGGGGCGGCCGAAAAGATCTAGAAAACTTCTCGCCGTCTGTTGTCGTTTGTTGTCGAGACCGGCCTGTCGGCTCCGTCCCCGGGGTGCGAGCAGCCGACCGGCCGGCTCGACGACATCCGTACATCGGTACATCTGTACATCGGCACAGAGGAGCGCACGACCATGGAGCAGCACGAGATCACCGAGATCCTGAACCGCCCGCTCAGCCAGGAGCTGCTGGCGCGCGACCTGACCCGCCTGGCCTACGTCGCCAAGGACGGGACGCCTCGCAACGTGCCGATCGCGTTCACCTGGAACGGGTCGCAGATCGTGATGTGCACGACGAAGAACGCCCCGAAGCTGCCCTCGCTGCGCCGGAACCCGCAGGTGGCGCTGACCGTCGACACCGAGTCGCACCCGCCGAAGATCCTGCTGGTCCGCGGGACCGTCGAGCTGGACGTCGTCCACGGCATCCCCGAGGAGTACCTGCAGATGAACGGCAGCTACGAGATGACGCCCGAGCAGCGCGTCGAGTGGGAGGCCGAGGTGCGCTCGCTCTACGACGGGATGGTGCGCATCGTCGTGACCCCGACGTGGGTGAAGCTGATCGACTTCGAGACCACGCTGCCCAGCGCTGTCGAGGAGCTGGTGCAGGAGCGGGCCGCACGGCAGGCGTCGTGAGCGCGGTGCTCGTTTTCAATCTCAATTCAAGGAATTGAAACCGTCCGCCAGAGGCACTGTGAACCGGTCTATCAGCCGCCCCGACCCTTCTCCACACTCCCTCTCAACCCCCGGAATCAGGCTGCGAACAACGCGGCCGGCGGGGTGCGAGAGGAGAACACATGAGGCGGATACTCCTGGCCGGCGCCATGCTGTCGGCCGTGTCCACCGCCGTGGCCATGGCTTATGGGGCACCGGCCGAAGCGGCGTCGGCGCCGCAGATCGTTCCCGCCGCCTGTACCAGTGCTCCCGCCGGGCACGCGCACTGCAACGCGCTTCAGCTGGTGCGCGGCGGAGCGCGGTCGGCGGCGCGGCCGGCGGCTCCGACCGGCTTCGGGCCCAGTGACATCCAGTCGGCGTACAACCTGGGGAACAATCCGGGCAGCGGGCAGACGGTCGCCATCGTCGACGCCTACGACGACCCCAACGCCGAGAGCGACCTGGGGACGTACCGCTCGCAGTGGGGTCTGCCAGCGTGCACCACGGCGAACGGGTGCTTCACGAAGGTGGACCAGAGCGGCGGCAGCAACTACCCCACCGGGGACTCCGGCTGGGGTGTGGAGATCACGCTGGACCTGGACGCGGTCAGCGCCGCATGCCCCGGATGCCACGTGCTGCTGGTGGAGGCGAACTCCAACAACGACACCGATCTGGGGGCCGCCGTCGACGAGGCGGTGAAGCTCGGTGCGAAGTTCGTGTCCAACAGCTACTCCGACGCCGAGAGCAACTTCAGCACCGGCCTGGACACGCACTACAACCACCCCGGCGTGATGATCGCGGCGGCGACCGGCGACAACGGGACCCAGTCCGGGTCCAACGCCCAGTTCCCGGCGACCTTCCCGAGCGTGGTGGCGGTCGGCGGGACCTCGCTGAGCAAGGACTCGAGCTCACGCGGCTGGTCGGAGTCGGTGTGGAGCAGCGGGGGGTCGGGCTGCTCCTCGCTGTTCGCCAAGCCCGCGTACCAGCAGAACGTCACGACCGGCTGCGACAACCGGGCCAGCGCCGACGTCTCGGCCGACGCGAACCCGAACACCGGCCTGGCGGTCTACGACACGTACGGCCAGTCCGGCTGGCTGGAGTACGGCGGCACGTCGCTGGCCACGCCGCTGATCTCGGCGATGTGGGCGCAGGCCGGGGCTCCGGCCTCCGGCGACAACGGCGTGTCGTACGTGTACGCCAACGAGGCGAAGTTCAACGACGTCACGTCCGGCAGCAACGGCTCGTGCGGCACGGTCATCTGCAACGCGGGCACCGGCTGGGACGGCCCGACCGGCGTCGGCACGCCAAACGGTGTCGCCGGCTTCGCTTCGGGCAGCACCCCGCCACCCCCGAGCAACGACTTCTCGGTGTCGCTGAGCCCGACGTCGGGTTCGGTGAACCAGGGGTCCTCGGCCACGGCCACGGTCGGGACGAAGGTCACCGCCGGTTCGGCGGTGACGGTGCAGCTGTCCGCGTCGGGCCTGCCGTCGGGCGCCTCGGCGAGCTTCAGCCCGGCTTCGGTCAGCGCCGGGAACAGCTCGACGCTGACGATCAGCACCTCGGCCTCCACGCCCGGCGGGACGTACTCGGTGACCGTGACCGGGACCGCCGGGAGCACGACGCACTCGGCGACGTACTCGCTGACCGTCAAGGGCTCCGGGGGCGGCGGGACGGTCACGGTGTCGAATCCCGGCAACCAGTTCGGGTTCGTCGGATTCCAGTCCCCGGACCTGCAGATCCAGGCCTCGGACAGCAAGAGCCTGCCGCTGACGTTCAGCGCCAAGGGCCTGCCGCCGGGGCTGCGCATCAGCTCGTCCGGCGACATCTCCGGCACCCCCACGACGGCGGGCACCTACCAGGTGACCGTCACCGCCACCGATTCCGGCGGCGGTTCGGGCACCACGACGTTTGGAGACACCGTGTACGGATTCTGATGTGCCCTGACGGTACCTGTCTCAGGGCACTGCGGAGCCGCCCTGCTGCGGGATAGGACCGGAGGTCACTGACCAGGCGGGTCTGCACGACGTATCGACGGTGCGTCGTTCAGGCCCGCTCCCCAGTCCCAGCGCAGGCCGACGACGCCCGGCGGGACGTCGGTCGCCATGACGTGAGCCTGCCCGGTCGCACCCACCCACACCTCGCGGACGCCCTGGTCGGGCGCGGCTTCCGTGCGCCGCTCGTACCGCACACAGCGCGCCGGCACGGTCGCCGGGTCGAACTGGACGCGCAGCACGTACATCGCGGTGGCGTAGGGGAAGAAGCGCTGGTAGAAGTCAGTTTCGGTCGGCGGCGTCGGGGACAGGCCGGTCAGCTCGTAGTCCACGACGGCGGTGTCGCCCCGGCGCAGCACCCGGTCGAAAAGCAGCTCGGCGGCGACGAAACCGCTGTCGGCGGCGATGCGGACGCGCCCGACGCGACAACCGTGCAGCGCGGTCAGGACCGGCGACGGCGAAGGCGGGTCGTAGGTGCGGTAGAGCACTGTCATCCGGCTCAGGTCATCGACCTCGGCGCGCAGGACCTGGCACGTCGACAACGAAAGCTCCCGCCGATCCGACCCGAGGCTGTAGCGGTCGAGCGTGGACAGCCGCGTGAGCTCCAGCCGCCCGGCGGGATCGAGACCGCGCAGCAGGTCGTCGTACTCCCGGTGCGCACCCCACGCGTCGACGACATCGAGCCCTGATTCCCGCTGCACCGCCGACCGCCCCCGAGGCCGCCGCGGCCCCAACTGCCCGCTCAGAGCGCCGGCCGAAAGCCCCAGAACCTCCTCCAGCAACCGCACAGCGTTCAACGACTCCGGCCGCTCCGGCCGACTCAGCCCCCGCCGCCAATAACTCAAAGTCGCCATCGACACGAAAGCTCCCCGCGAGGCGAGCTCCGCACGCACCTGATCGAGCGTCAGCCCACTGGCCTCGATGGCCAGGTGCAACGTCGCGGAGAAGGGTCCCATGCGCACCGCATGGGCCAGGTCACGGTGTAGCGGTCCCAAGCGAGCGGGCTCCATGGATAGCAGTATCCCGCCGAGGTCAAGCGTGGTGGAACGGCAGCATGTTGACGCGCGGTCGGCACGGTGGGAACCGCTTGTTCCAGTTCAGGAAAACGGTCCGGCCGTCACAGGCTCCGGCCGTGCTCGACATCAGCATCCTGCTCCGCGTCGACGGTCAAAACCCGCGCGCCGCAGGAGCCCTCAAGCAGGCCGGCGCCCTCCATGTCCAGCAGCACCATCGCGTCGTAGTCGGCGGTGCCCGGCTCGGCGCTGTACACCACGATGCGGCCGCCTTCCATGCGGTTGATCTCCATCACCTCGTGGCTCAGCGTCATGGTGCCGACCGTGGGATGCAGGAAGGTCTTCTGGCCGTTGCCGACGCGGCGCACGTCGTAGCGCTCCCACATGCGGCTGAACTCCGGGCTCTTGACCGCGAGTTCGCCGACGATGGCGGCCAGCTCGGGGTCGTCGGGGTCGCTGCCCGCCACGGCGCGCAGGTGCGCGACGCAGCTTCGGGCCTTGACCTCCCAATCCGGCCAGAGGGAGCGGGCCTGGGGGTGGAGGAAGGTGTAGCGGATGGTGTTGCGCTGCTTCTCGGGGTAGTCGATCATGCCGGGGGTCAGGGCCAGACCGCTCGGGTTCGCCGCGAGCATGTCGTTCGTGCGGCTCAGGACGTAGGCCGGGCAGGGACGGACCGTTTCGAGCAGCCGGCGCAGGGTCGGGCGGACCGTGCGCGAGGTCGACGCCGCAGGACGGGGGTGCGCGCCGCCGCGTGCGGCTTGGGCCGCCAGCTCGCGCAGGAATGCCAGCTCCTCGGCGTCCAGACGCAGGGCGCGCCCCAGCGCGTCGACGACGGCGGGGCTCGGCCGGGTCTCCTTGCCGCGCTCTAGGCGGATGTAGTAGTCGATGCTGACGCCTGCGAGCGCCGCGAGCTCCTCGCGGCGCAGGCCGGGGGTGCGGCGGGTGCCCGCGCCGAGCGGCAGGCCGAGGTCGGCCGGGGCGACGCCGGCCCTTCGGGCGCGCAGGAATCTGCCGAGTTCGGGGGGCTGCTCGGTCATGATCCCGAGTGTGCCGAAGGCCGCCGCACGAAGGGAAGGCGCGAGAGGGGCCCTGTCGCACCCCCCGCTGTCACACCCCGGAACAGCGCGGTCTGCCTGCCGCGCACGGGTCCTGCGACGGTGATTCCGCGGCGGTCAGACCGGCCGGCCGCGAGGGAGGGGCCACCAATGCCTATCGCCGACACCACGCAGGACGTGCAGCGTGCGCAGCGCGCGCAGGACACGGACCGCCCGCACGATCGGAGCCAGACGGACAACGCCACACCCCGCACCACCTCACCCCGCACCACCTCACCGAAACTCACCCTCTTCGCCGCGCTCCTCGGCTTCGTCATGATCGCCGTCGACACCTCCGCGGTGAACGTCGGCCTGCCGGCCGTCGGCCGCGGCCTCGGCGGCTCGACGGCCGGACTCCAGTGGATCGTCGACGCCTACACGCTGATGTTCGCCGCGCTCCTGCTGTCCGCCGGCGCCTTCTCCGACCGGCTCGGCGCCAGCCGCCTGTACGCCGGCGGCGCGGCGGCCTTCACCCTGGCCTCCGCGGCCTGCGGCCTGGCCCCGGATCTCGGCTTCCTGATCGCCGCCCGCCTCGTACAGGGCAGCGCCGCGGCGCTGATGCTGCCGTCCTCGCTGGCGCTGGTGCGCCAGGCGTTCCCGGACGCGAAGGCCCGCGCCACCGCCATCGCGCAGTGGACGATGGCCGGCGCCGCCGCCACCGCGGTCGGCCCGGTCCTGGGCGGTGCCCTGACCAGCTCGGTGAGCTGGCGCTCGATCTTCTTCCTGAACCTGCCGGTGGGTCTGGTGATCCTGGCCGCGATGCGCCGCACGGAGCGCTCCGTGCGGCGTCCGGCCCCGCTCGACCTGCCGGGCCAGGTCACCGCGATCCTGGGCCTGGCCACCCTGACCTACGGCGTCATCTCCGGGGGCGCCTCCGGATTCGGCCGGCCGCAGTCCTGGGGGAGTCTGCTGGTGGCGCTGGTGTCCATGAGCGCGTTCGTGGCGGTCGAGCGCCGGACGAAGGAGCCGATGCTGCCGCTGGGGCTGCTGCGCGACCGGGTCGTCGCGGTCTGCCTGGCAGTCGGCTTCGTCATCAACGCCGCGTACCAGGGCCTGATCTTCGTCTTCGGGCTGTTCGCGCAGGACGTTCTGGGACGCTCCGCGGTCGGCGCCGGGCTGGTCTTCGTGCCGACCGCCGTCCTGTGCACGGTCACCAACCTGCTCTCCGCCCGGGCCGCCGCCCGCTGGGGCGCGCGCACGCCGGTCCTCGTCGGACAGCTCGCCTGCGCGGCCGGACTGCTGATGCTGCTGGTGGTGAACGGCCACACGAGCGCCACGGCCCTCGCGCTGTTGCTGCTGCCGCTGGCCGGCGGCCTCGGCTTCGCGGTGCCCTCGCTGACCGCGATGATGCTCGGCGGGATCGCGCCGGAGCGGGCCGGCCTGGCCGGCGGCGTGCTCAACTCGTTCCGGCAGACCGGCGGGGCGCTCGCGGTGGCCGGCTTCGGCGCGCTGGTCGCGCAGCACGGCGGCTTCGTGACCGGGATGCACCTCAGCCTGCTGATCGCGGTGGCGCTGCTGGCGGCCACAACGCTGGCGACGCTGGCGCTGCCGAAGGTGCACCGGTGAGGGTGGCGAGGCCGGCGATCGCGGTGCTGGCGCCGGTTCGGGTGCCAGCGCCGGTTCCGCGGCAAGCGCTGCCATTCCGGCGCCGCACCAAGCGCCTCACTGCCGCGTGAAGTAGTCCAACGTCGTGTCGGCCTTGGTCGGGCACGGCCCCGACTGCGTGATCCGGTGCAGGTCCAGCAGCGCCTTCGCGTCCAGCGCGGTCTGCAGCAGGTCCGTCGACGTGCAACGCGTCGACACCTCGAGCAGCCGCGAATCGTCCGGGTACATCCACTCCTGAAGCTCCAGACCGTCACCCGGTTCGCCGTCGCGCGGCCGGGTGCGGTGCACCTCGACCGGGCCCAGCGCGTCCAGCTCGTCGATGGTGACGCGGCCGGCCAGCCGGCTGTCCATCAGCGCGATCTGGTCGTCGGAGAACAGCGTCCGCAGCCGGCTGCGGTCCTCCACGGCGCGTTCGACGGAGTTCCGGCCCAGGCGCAGCTTGAGCGCCCCGGAGCAGACGAAGCTGTCCGGCGTCACGTCCACCTCGACGCTGAAGTCCTCGCAGCGCCGCATTGCGGTCGGGACCCGGTCGGGGTCTATCGGCCGCAGCTTGACCACGGAGTCGTTGGGCCGCTCGCCGCCGCGTACACGCGCCAGCACTCCGTGCCGGCGCAGCGTCAGGTCGGGCGTGTCGAGGTAGTACACGTTCCGTACACGCTCGACTCCGATACCGAGCAATGCGCGCACGGCGTCATGCGACTCCTCGGCCACGGTGAACTTCAGCTCCACCTGCCCGACCTCGCGCACCAGCGTGAACATCCGGTCCAGATCGCTGCCGGGCAGCCTCCAGGCCTGCCGGGCCGCATGGCGCTCCGGTTTCTTCAGCGCTTTCAGGGCGGCCACACCTCCCCGTACATCGGCCGCCGAGAGCCCGACGGCACACAAAGAATCCACCATACGTGAACCTTGTTCATTATTCGAGGCCTGACGCTCACATGTGAGCACCGGCACACCGGGCATGATGGCGGAATGAGCACATCGATCTTGTGGGAGGAACCGACGGGCCAGGGCTGGACGCAGGTCGGAGAGCTGGTGGTGGCGCTGGTGCTGTCCTCGGCGATCGGACTGGAGCGCGAGATCCGCCAGAAGGCCGCAGGACTGCGCACGTATACGATCATCGGCCTGGGAGCCGCGCTGTTCGTGCTGGTGAGCAAATACGGCTTCACCGACGTCATCCAACCAGGACGGGTCATGCTGGACCCCTCGCGGGTCGCCGCGCAGATCGTCTCCGGCCTGGGCTTCATCGGCGGCGGCGTGATCTTCATGCGGCGCGACGCCGTCCGCGGGCTGACCACGGCGGCCGGGATGTGGCTGACGGCCGGCGTCGGCGCCGCGGCGGGAGCCGGCCTGGGCCTGCTCGCGCTGCTCACGACCGTCGCCTACTTCGTGGTGTGCTACGGCTTGCGCCCGCTGACGCACTGGATGCCAGCGCTCCGTACACCACCGGTGACCTACCGTATCGAGTACCTCGACGGCAGAGGCTTGCTGCGCACGGTGCTCGACGTGTGCACCGGCGCCGGCTTCTTCGTCGCGTCGTTCAGCGGCGCGGGGCGTGACGGCCGTACGGACCGGGACGACCGGAACGACCGGGACGGCACGCGTGACCAAGCCGGGCGTCCGCACACCGTGGAGGTCGTGCTCACGCTGCACGGACGCGGGAACGCCAACGCGCTGACCGAGCAACTGGTCAGCACACCGGGAATCGTGACGGTCGCCTACACCAATACCGACGACGAGTTCTCCTAACATCGCACTATGGCAGAACCCTGGGATCCGACAGCCGACGGCGTACTCCGCCTGCCATCCGGCCGACTGCTCCGCGGACGCGGCCTGAGCCACCCGATACCCGAAGGCCCGGAGCCGACTCTCGCGTTGTATCTGCTGGGCAAAAGCCCGCCGGAGGTCGCGTGGGAGAGCCGGTGGATCCGCTGGCCCGATTTCCGTCTCCCGGCAGATCGGACAGCGGCGCGCGAGGGATTCGTGGAAGCCTGGCAACGCTGCGAGACCGAACGCGTCGAGGTTGCGTGTGCCGGCGGACGCGGACGCACCGGGACCGCACTGGCGTGTATCGCAGTGCTCAATGGCATACCGCCGGAATCGGCCGTCGCCTACGTGCGCGAACACTATGACCGGCACGCCGTCGAGACGCCGTGGCAGCGCCGCTACGTAGCCGGCTTCCGTTAGAACCGCAGCGCATCCGCATAAGAACGCTGCGGGTGGCGGACCTCCCGAAGGTCCGCCACCCGCAGTCCCTGCTGGGCGAGAATGATTCAGCCACTAGCCGCCGTACGTGACGGTGAAGTCCCCGTTGCCGTCGTCCGGACCGGTCGTGGCGATCACGTTTCCGCTGCTGTCCGTCATGTCGATGCCCTGCGCGCCGGCGCCGGACATGGACCCGTTGTTGAACGTCGAGCCGGTGAAGTTCACCGAGGAGAAGTTCGGGAGCGGCGTGACGTCGCTGCCGGAGGTCACCGCTTCGGCGATGACCTCGGCGCTGGCGTCGGAGCCGGAGGCGCCGACGGTCTGGTTCTCGGTCCAGCCCTGGCTGTTGTCGGTCAGCACCATCTGGTACTGCCCGCCCCCGGTGTCGGCCACCGTCGAGGTGAGCGAGTCGCCGGCGGCCACCGGGTCGCCGTACTCCTGGATGCTGTTCGCGGGGTACGTCTCCCACCAGGCGAACTGCTGCGGCGAGCCGCTGGAGCAGTCCACGCCGGTGCCGTCCTGCTCGACCGAGTCGCTGCCCCAGCCGTCCAGGCCGATCCAGAACGCGACGATGCCGCCGGACGTGCACGAGACGTCGGGCTCGACCCAGCTGGAGGTGACGGTGGTGAACGTCCCGTTGTCGGCGGCGTAGCCGGCCCAGTTGGTGCTGGTCTGGTTGTCCGGGTGGACGCCCTTTGCAGGCTTCTGCGAATGCAGCAGATGCGAGAAGTGCTGGAGCTGCTTGGCCGGCAGGCTGACCGCGCTGACGGGGTGGGCCCGGCCGGTGTGGCGGATGTGCGCTGGCGTCGCGGCCTGCGCGCTCCCGATGCCGGTCGTGACGGCGAGCGCGACCACCGCGAGGAAACCGAAGAGCCTTGATGAACGCATGGATGCCTCCCTAACTGTGGATGAGCTGGGGGTTCTTGTGCGTTTCGCCCTGGCCGGGGATGACGGCCAAAGGAGGTATAGACCTGTTGGTCTATACCTCCCGGAGTGTGGCACCCGGCTTTCGGACACGTCGGCAAAGTCGGGGTAAAACCTCTGATTCGCTTGGCCGATACCGGTCATGCGCGCCGGCGGCCAACTGGGCCGCGAGGTCAGCTCAGAACACTGAGAACCACTTCGACAGTGGTCCGCGTGATCAGCGCGGGCCGCGAGACGTCGACGGCCCCCCGGGCCGAGGCTTGACCGACGTTCAGTGAAGATCGTCTTCCCGGCAAGATCAAGAAATGCCCGCCTACACCAAATAAAAGTAAATTAAAGATGATCAAGTGGCGGATGATTGCGCAACGGGGTGCGACGGTGCTTCGATTCTCGTTAGGAAACTTTACTGACGAGAAGCGGAGGGCCACCACCCCATGTCGTCGACCCGAATGCGCATAGCTCTGGCATCCGCCGGAGCTCTCGCGCTCGCCACCCAGTTCGCTGTCGCGAACGCACACGCCGCGGTCCCCCACGCCGCCGCGACCACCCACAGTGTCGTGGCGCCGGCCGCCGCGGCGAGCACCAACTACACGGCCGCCCAGGTCCTGGCCGGTGTCAAGACCCACTCGACGACCTCGACGAAGGTCAACACCAAGCCCCACATCAACACGATGACGCGGGCCATGAACGTGAACGTGTACCAGGTCGCGACCGGCGTCTACGCCTACTCCTCGAGCATGGCCATCGACGACGACGGCAGCGACCCGGACCCGGATCCGGACCACCAGGGCGACACGACGTTCCAGGACAGCAACGGCAAGCAGCTCGCTGCGCACCACGTGCCGTTCTACGTTCTGGGCGACGACTGCTGGGACAAGAAGTCCCCGTGCCCGCACTTCTTCTACAAGGAGCACGGCATCTCGGGCCGCCAGTTCGCGCTGGTCTTCTACAAGAGCAAGGTCATCGGCGCGATCTTCGGTGACACCCAGACCGGGAACGACCAGACCACCTCGAGCAACGACTCGCGCGAGCTCGGCGAGGCGTCGGTGAAGGCGGCCTCGCTGCTCGGCATCCCGAGCAGCGGCACGACCGGCGGCGTGGACAACGGCGTGACCGTCGTGATCTTCTCCGGTTCGTCGTGGGTCGTGAACGGCACCAACGCCAACCTGAGCAACAACGCGCAGGCTCTGGTGCAGAAGGCGCTGAACACCCTCGGCCCGAAGGTCGCCGGCTAGGCGGGTAGCAAGCCGGGCACAGCAAGGAACTCCCCCACGCACAGCAGAAGGCGCGGTCAGGCGGTGAACACCGCCTGACCGCGCCTTGCGTTCGCGTACTGCTGTACTGCTACACGTCCCGAACCACGTCCCGAACCACTAAGCGTGGATCGCCGGAGCCGCGTCCGGGTCCGCCGGGTCGGGCTTGCCGGACTTCAGGATCAGGCCGCAGATGAAGGCGCCGACGCCGAAGATCGCAGCGGCCCACCAGAACGCGACCACGTAGCTGTGGATCGCGGCGTTCGCCTGCACCACCGGGCTACCGGCGTTCTTGCCGACCAGGTAGTTGGTCAGCGCGGTGGCGGCCAGCGAGTTGAGCAGCGCGGTGCCGATCGAGCCGCCGATCTGCTGCGCGGTGTTCACCATCGCCGAGGCGACGCCCGCGTCGCGGGCCTCGACGCCGGAGGTGGCGGCGTTCATCGCCGGGGCGAAGATGGCGCCCATGCCGATGCCGATGACCACGATCGGGCCGAGGATGTTCGAGACGTAGCTGGAGCTCAGGCTGATACCGGTGAGCCAGACCATGCCGCCGCCGGCCATCAGCATGCCGACGAAGACCAGGATCTTCGCGCCGATCCGCGGGTAGAGCTGGGTGGTGCTGATCGTCGCGGTGATCATCAGGGCGGCGACCATCGGCAGGAAGGCGACGCCGGTCATCACCGGGGAGTACTTCAGGATCTCCTGCAGGTAGTAGTTCAGGAACAGGAAGACGCCGAACATGCCGATGCCGGTCAGGAACATCGCCAGGTAGGAGCCGCCGCGGTTGCGCTCCAGGATGACGCGCAGCGGGAGCAGCGGGTGCTTGGTGCGGGTCTGCCAGACGGTGAACGCGACCAGCAGGATCACGCCGGCGGCCAGGAAGCCCCACGTGCCCGGGGCGCTCCACGGGTGGGACTCGGCGTTGGCGAAGCCGTAGACGATGCCGAACAGGCCGGCCGAGACCAGGACCGTGCCGGGGATGTCAAGCGAGGGCCGGTCGGCGCTGCGCGCGTGCCGCGGGATCAGGACGGCGGCGCCGGCGATCGCGATCACGCTGATGCCGACGTTGACGAACAGCGTCCAGCGCCAGTTCAGGAACTCGGTCAGCACCCCGCCGAGCAGCATGCCGATCGCGGCGCCGGACCCGGCGATGCCGCCGAACACGGCGAACGCGGTGGCGCGCTCCTTGGCCTCGGTGAAGGTCGTGGACAGCAGCGACAGCGCGGCCGGGGCGAGCATGGCTCCTGCGACACCCTGCAGCGCCCGCGCGAGCACCAGGATCTCGAAGTTCGGTGCGGCGCCGCCCAGCGCGGAGGCCGCGGCGAAGCCGACCAGGCCGATCAGGAACATGGCGCGCCGGCCGATGACGTCGGACACGCGGCCGAACAGCAGCAGGAGGCTGCCGAAGGCCAGGGAGTAGGCGGTGACGATCCACTGCCGGTCGCCGTTGGAGAAGCCCAGCGCCTTCTGCGCGTCCGGCAGCGCGATGTTCACGATGGTCACGTCGAGCACGATCATCAGCTGGGCCAGACCGATGATCCCCAGAATGAACCAGCGCCTGGCGTGGTGGGGGTCGGTGGAGACGGAAGGTGGGGCGTCGGCTGTCTGCGCACCCGCTCCCGTCGTCGTGACATCTGCCATGGTTCTCGTCCCCTGCATCCGGAGGTGCCTCTTCCACTTACCGGATCGACTGTACCAGCAATGTGGAGGACTTGCCTCCACATGGAGAGGGGTGTTCCATTTAACTGCGTCTAAGATTCACCTGGCCCTCCGTCCGGAGGTGCCGCCATGGGCAGGAGCAAGCCGTGACGAACGCGAAGACCGAGGTGGCGACACCCGCCGGGGTGCCGGGCCCGCCCGCGAGCCGTCCGCTGCGCAGGGACGCCGAACGTAACCGGCAGCTCATCCTGGACACCGCGAAGACCGTCTTCGCCCACCGCGGCCTGGAGGCGTCACTCGATGAGGTGGCGCACGAGGCGGGCCTGGGCGTCGGCACCGTCTACCGCCGCTTCCCGAACCGCGACGCCCTGATCGACGCCCTGTTCGCCGACATGCTCACCTCCATCGAGCGCATCGTCGCCGAATCGATGTCCCTGCCCCGCGCCTGGGACGGCCTGGTCCACTTCATGACGGCGATGCTGGAGTCCCAGGGCCGCGACAAGGCCCTGCGCGACCTGATGCTGTCGCGGCAGAAGTACCTCGAAGAGTGCGAGTTGGACAAGGAGGAGGTCGTCCGGGAGACCGTGGAGCCCGCGCTCTACGAGATGATCGACCGCGCCAAGATCGAGGGCGACCTCCGTCCGGACGTGGTCGCGACCGATGTCGGCGTGCTGCTGATCTCGGCCGTCGGCGTGGTCGACTTCACCGCCCCGGCCGACCCGGAGGTCTGGCGCCGGCACCTGGCGGTGATGCTGGACGGGCTGCGCGCACGGGCCGCCGGGGACACGTTCTCACTCGCCCCCGAGCCGCTGGACGACGAGCAGCTTGAGGTGTGTATGACCGGCTGGAAGTACGGGACGCGCGATACGCCTCGGCGGCGTTCTTAGGAACCGCGTCCGATCCTGGTGGCGCTGACACCAGGTCAAGCACGCTCTCCCCACGTCCTCACCGCTCGCGCCACGCTGAAGTCACCACGCGGACCGCCACCGGGCATGCCGCGACTCAGCAGGGGGACCCTCTCCGTGAACGTCACCGCGAACATCAGCCTCACCCAGGCCGAAGCCCTCACCGCCGCTGCCCGCGGCCTGGCCGACGAGCGCGGCGTCGCCGCCGCCTTCGCCGTCGTGGACACCGGCGGCAACCTGGTCGCCTTCGCCCGCACCGACGGCGCGAACCTGATCACCATCGACACCGCGATCGGCAAGGCCTTCACCGCCGTCAGCATCGGCGGGGACACCACCAACCTCACCCCGGCCATCCAGCCCGGCGGTCCGCTGTTCGGCACCGGCCTCGTCCTGGCCGGATCGCGCTCGCTGGTGCCCTACGGCGGTGGCGTCCTCATCCACGCCGACGGCCGGGTGATCGGCGCGCTCGGCGTCTCCGGCGCACCGTCCTCCGACGTCGACCACGAGATCGCCATCGCGGCGTCCGCGCAGGTTCCGACGTCGCCGGCACGCTGATCCCGCGCTGTCAGCGCCCCTGTCAGGACGACGTCAGGTCCGTGTCAGCACAGCCCTCGAAAGTCGAAGACGTGACAGCGGGCCACCCGGACTCGCAGACACCACGACCTAGGAGAGCATGATGCAGACGTTCCAGACCCCGAGCCCGGTCACCGTCGTCCTGGACATCCCGGCGGGGCAGATCCGGCTGGTGGCGACCGAGCGCGCCGACGCCACCGTCGAGGTGCTGCCGTCGGAGGCTTCGAAGCGGCGCGACGTGAAGGCCGCGGAGCAGACGACGGTCGAGTTCGCCGACGGCGTGCTGCGCATAGCGACCGCCGACCCGAACAAGGTCCTCGGCAGCTCCGGTTCGCTGGACGTGACCATCGCGCTGCCGGCCGGCTCTCGGATCGAGGGCAAGGCCGGCGCCGCGGAGCTCTCCAGCAGCGGGCGGCTCGGCACGGTGAGCTTCGACGGCGCCTACCGCACCGTCGAGCTCGACGAGATCGCCGGCGGCACCATCCGGATGCACATGGGTGACCTCTCGATCGCGAAGCTGACCGGTTCGGCGCACCTCCGCAACGGCAAGGGCGACATCAGCGTCGCCGAGGCCGTCGCGGGCTCGGTCGAGCTGCGCACCGACGCCGGCAACCTGACGATCGCCGCCGCTCACGGCGTCTCCGGCACCCTGGACGCCGGCACCGCCTACGGCCGCGTCACCAACGCGATGCGGAACTCCGAGGGCGCCGGCGCCGGCCTGGCCGTCAAGGCGACCACATCGCACGGCGACATCACCGCGACCAGCCTCTAGAGTCGGTTTTCGTCACGCCGAATGTCGGTGACGAAAAGCTGGGGCCACCATGAAGACGCAAAGCTGCCGGATCTGCGGAGCCGCGCTCCCGGAACACGGCCGGGGCCGAACCTCGGTGTACTGCTCGGCGGCGTGTAGGCAACGCGCCTACCGCCGCCGGCACACCAAGGCGGACCAGACCGCCGCCGACGTCCTCGCGGACATCGAGCGCCAGGTCAGGACACTGGCTTTGGGCCCTCCGCAGGTGTTCCGAGCCGATGCCGAGGCGTTGGCGGCAGCAGCGCGAGTCCTCCGGCGCATGGCCCAAAACGTCACGCCGGAACCTGTGACGAAAACAGCGGAAACAGCGGAGTACCCGCCGCGCCTGGACGACGAAGCAGACTTCGCAGCACTCGTAGAACCCCACCGCAAATGGCTCCACCTGCACTGCTACCGCATGGTCGGCTCCTACGACGACGCCGACGACCTGGTGCAGGAAACCCTTCTCAAAGCCTGGCGCGACCGATCCGGCTTCGAGGGCCGGGCAGCAGCGCGGACCTGGCTCTACCGCATCGCCACCAACGCCTGCATCGACCACCTCCGCCGCACCGGCCGCCGACCGCAGCGCTACGAACCGGTCCCCGGCATCGATGCCGGCGGCGCCGAGCCGCCGGAGCGTCAGCCCTGGTTGCAGCCCTACCCGGACCGCCTGCTCGACGAGGTCTGCGCCGACGACGAACAGCCCGAGACCGCCGCGGTCTCGCGGGAGACCATGGAACTGGTCTTCCTGGCCGCACTGCAACACCTGCCGCCCCGGCAGCGCGCGGTCCTGATCTTCCGGGACGTCCTGGGCCGCCCGGTGGAGGAAACCGCGACGCTGATGGACATGAGCGTCGCCGCCGCCAACAGCGCGTTGCAGCGGGCCCGCCAGACGCTGCGGGAACGCCTGCCGCAGCGGCGCGTCGACTGGACCGTCGGCACCCGTAGCCAGCAGGAACGCGACATCGTGCGGCGCTACATGGTCGCCGCCGAGCGCGCCGACGTGTCGATGATGGCCGACCTGCTCAGCGCGGACGTGCTGGTCACGATGCCGCCGAACCCGGTCTGGTTCGCCGGCCGGGACGCTTTGCTCAAACAGCTCGGAACCATCTTCGACAGCAGGTCCGCGGGGTACTTCGGGCGCTGGCGGCACGTGCCGGTGGGGGCCAACCGGCAGCCGGCGGTCGCCGGATACGTGCAGCGTCCGGGGACTTCGGTGTTCCGCGCGCAGATGGTCGACGTGCTGCGGATCGAGAGCGGCCGGATCGTGGAGATCACCACGTTCGAGGCGCATCTCGTGGCCGCCTTCGGCCTGCCGCTCACGCTGCCCGCCGACAGGCCCGTCGGCGGTGACCGATGACAGATCGCAGCGGCCGGCGTCCAACTCTTTGACAGCACGGCAGACCGAGAAAACGGAGCGCCACCATCATGACCACGCAGAAGATCCAGATCGAGCGCACCTACGCCGCCGCCCCCGAGAAGATCTGGGAGCTGTGGACCACCGCCGCCGGCATCGAGGCCTGGTGGGCGCCGGACGGGTTCACCGTCCACGTCGACGCGCTGGACCTGCGCCCCGGCGGCACGCTGGCCTACACGATGACCGCCACCGGCGCCGAGCAGGTCGCGTTCATGGAGGGCGCCGGGCTGCCGCTGAGCACGGCCTCGACCAAGACCTTCACCGAGGTCGAGCCCACCCGGCGCCTGGCCTACAGCACCGTCGCCGACTTCATCCCGGGCGTGGCGCCGTACGAGTTCCTGACGGAGGTCGAACTGCGGCCCGCCGCCGACGGCGGCACGCAGGTGACCATGACCGCCGACGCCATGCACGACGAGGAGTGGACCGGCCGCCTGTCCGCCGGCCGCGCGAACGAGATGGACAACCTGGCGAAGCTGGCCGGGTAGCGCGTGCGGGGCGCAACCGGGGGCGTGATCAGCCCGCCTGCGCCCCGAGCCTGCGTTGGTGAACCAGAGTCCTGACGAACAGCACTTGAGCACCGACCACTACGGCGAACACCAGCGTGCCGTCGGCCGCCTGCGGAAGCGAACCCGCGGACAGGCTGGCGGCGAGCTCCTTCGCGCTGCGGTAGACGGTCATGGCGACGATCGGCAGCTGGAGCACCGCGAACTGGGCCAGCGTCAGCACCGTGCCGATGACGACGGCGACCGTGTAGACGCGCACCGTGCGCTGCTCGCGCCGCGGTATGGCGAGCACCGGATCCGGTCCGACCCCGACCCCGACCCCGACCCCCAACCCGGCCCCGGCCGACTGGTCGCCGCCACGGCGGGCGCGGATTCTCGTGACGTACCAACGGATGCGCGCCATGGCGTCGCCATAGAGGTTCTTGCAGCGCGTCAGCTCCTGGACCACCAGGTAGACGTCGGTCCGCATGTAGATGGCGAACTGCGCGAGGAACGAGAACAGGACCGACAGCGTGAGCAGTTCGGCCAGCCGGTGCGGCAGGCTGCTCGCGGCGGTCGAGGACGCGACGAGCAGGCAGCCCGCCACGACCGTCAGGTCCGAGGCCATACCGGCGAGGTGGAAACGCATCCGGGCCCGCCGTTCGGCCGCCCACAGGCCGGGCGCGCTGGTCTGGGCCACCAGGAACGTCAGCCGGGTCCCGAAGCCGATCCGGGCGTCGACGCCGGCGGCGCGGGCCGCGGCCAGGTGCCAGAACTCGTGCAGGGCCACGTTGCTCCACACCAGCACCACGGCGATCAGGGCATTGAGCCCGGGGTGCGAGAGGGCGAAGAACGAGTGGTACGTCGGTAGTACCTCATGCCTGACACCCTGTACGAGCCCTGCGATGATGAAGGCGGTGACCGCGAGCCCGACCCGGGGTGTGAACACCCAGCGAACATGCCCCGGACGCAGCCACGCCAGGCTTGCCTGCCGCGGTGCGGTCGCCGGGCCGGGACCGCCCCCGTGACGGTCCCGGTCTCGGCCTCCCACCGCCGCCACGAACCCGAGCTCCACCAGGTCCGCGACGAAATCGACGACGTCGAGGTCGTCCTCGTGCCGCCGATCGGCCTCGCGCTTGGCCTCGGCCACGGTCCGGCCCTCGGCCAGCAGGTCGATGATCGTCTTGGCTTCCTCCGGCAGCTCCACGAACTCGCCGGTGGCGGCGCGGCCGACGATCCACTCGCCGTCCTCGCGACGCGTCACCAACTCGTGAAACGTGACCACCGAGTCCGGCCCCGCGGTCATGCCAGAACCGCCTCGGCCATCAGCGCCCCGCAGCCGACCGCGCAGTCCGGACGCGCCGCACCCTCCATGTAGTGCTGCTGGTCGTAGTCGATCAGGTAACGCTGAAGCGACCGTCCCGCCGTCTGGACCCGCATGCCGAGCAGCAGATGGATGGTCTCCAGCGCGACGTGGTGGCCGGCGATGGCCGCCGAGGCCGCTATCACCGGGTGGAAGTCGTCGGTCCCGTCCGGCGGCTGCGACGGCAGGCCCTGCGCGGCCACCTGGTCGGTGAACGTCGCCGACAGGCAGTCCATGCAGATCGTGCGACCGGGGACGAACGCGACCAGCGAGGTCTCCGGGCCGATGTAGGCGGCGTTGAGCCACGGCATCCGCAGGCCGAACGCGGCCTCGTTCGCCCAGCGCCGGATCAGGCCCGGCGGATGGTCGGCGCACAGCACGAAGGCGTCGGAGCCGGCCACCGCCGCGGCGACCGAATCGGCGCTGTCCAGCCGCCGCTCCTCGCCGCTGACCACGATGTCGCTGTTCAGCTCGCGCAGCCGGCGCACCGTCGCGGCGACCTTGCTCCGGCCGAGGTCGGCCTCGGTGAACAGCAGCTGCCGGCTGAGATTCGACAGCTCCACGACGTCGTGGTCCACGCAGTGCACGTGCCCGACGCCGGAGGCGGCCAGGCTCGCCGCGACCGCGGAACCCACGCCGCCGACGCCCAGCACCGTCACCCGGCTCGCCTTGAGCCGGGCCAGCAGCCGGTGGCCGTCGGTGTCCGGACGCAGGTCGACGGTGTCGAAGTACTCGATGGTGCGGCGGTGCCGCTCCAGGTCGCGCGCGGTCAGCTCGGGCGGCGGCGGCGCGGCCGCGTCCTGCACCCAGCCGGAGCCGATCAGGAAGTCCAGCACCTCCCCGACCTCGGACGCGTCGGCCTCATCCGGGAACAGCGCGGCCACCTCGGCCAGGAGCTCGGCGCGGGTCCGGCTGCCGTCGAGGCGCTCGCACAGCGCCTGCAGCACGCCGCTCTCGTCCTCCAGCTCGGTGGCCATGCCGTGGACCCAGGGGCCGAACCAGACCGTGCCGTTGGCGCGGACCTGCGGCTTGTGGCCGGCTTTGAGACGGGGACGCAGCACGTCGGCTCCTTTCGCACGACGGTGGGGGGCGGGGCCTCGTCGGGCTCGAGACCCCGCCCGACGGATCAGCCCAGCGGCGGGTACGTGATCGGGTGGACTGTCGCCTCGACCTTGTCGAGCTTGCGGACCTTGATCTTCTTCATACGGGAACACCCCCCTTCGCGGCGGTAGTGGCGTTAGCATCGAACCCCTGCGTTGCATCTGCGTTGAACGCGCTCACCTGGGGGGGTCTTCACCAGTGACGGCACAAGCACCGACGAGCGAGGACCCCCACCCACCGGTCTGGTTCGGGCTTCTGGGGCCGCTGGACGTCCGGATCGACGCGGAGCCGATCACGATCCCGGCGGCCAAGACCCGGGTCCTGTTGGCCGCGTTGCTGTGCCGCCCGAACCGCGCGATCAGCGCCGACGAACTCATCGACACACTGTGGGACTCCAAGCCGCCGGACGGCGCGGTGATCACGTTGCGCAGCCACGTCCTGCGGCTGCGGCGCTGCCTGGGAGCGGCCGCCGACCGGATCCAGACCGCCGCCCCCGGATACCGCGTCCGGCTCGACCCGAACACCGAGCTGGACTCGGCGATCTTCACAGAGCTCTGTCACAGTGCCCGGGCCGCCGCGCGGCTGGCCGACTGGCCGACGGTAGCGCACAAGGCCGCCGCGGCGCTGGCGCTGTGGCGCGGGACGCCGCTGGCCGACGTGGCGTCGGAGCGGCTGCTGCGGGACGAGTCGGCGGGCTGGACGCAGGCGCGGGCCGAGATCGTCGAGCTCGGTGCGCGCGCCGATCTGGCGCTGGGCCGCAGTGCGGAGGCGGCCTCGGCACTGCGAGAGCTGGCGACCGAGTACCCGCATCGGGAGACGGCGCACGCGCTGTTGATGGCGGCGCTGAGCGCGGCGGGGCGGCGTACCGAGGCGCTGGAGGTGTTTCGGGGGTTGTCCGCCGCGTTGTCGTCCGACTTGGGGGTCGAGCCCGGGCCCGAGATCAGGGCCCTGCATCAGACGATTCTGGATGCCGACGGGGCCGGGGCCGAGCCGGGCGCTCGGGTCGATGTGTTCGCGCTGTGGCCGCGACCGCAGGCGCTGCCTCGGGACACGGCCGATTTCACGGGCCGGGACGAGGCCGTGCAGCTGCTGGTCGCGGAGCTGATCGGCGATCCGGTCGGCGATGTCCCGGCTGAAACTGTCGGAGCCGCCGGAGCCATCGAAGCCACCGACTACCCCGACGACCCCGACGTCCGCCCCGCACCGATCGCCGCGATCGACGGCATGGGCGGCGTCGGCAAGACCGCACTGGCCCTGCGCGCCGCGCACCGGGCCCGCCCCCGCTTCCCCGACGGCCAGCTCTACGCCGACCTGCGCGGCACCGGCGCCGTCCCGGCGGATCCGGGCGAGGTCCTGGGCTCCTTCCTGCGCCAGCTCGGCATGGCCGCGGACGCGGTTCCCGGCGGCACCGCCGACCGCGCCGCGCTCTTCCGCACGTTGCTCGCCGAACGCAGGGTCCTGATCGTGCTCGACGACGCCCGCGACGCCGACCAGCTCGCGCCGCTGCTGCCGGGCACCGCGGCCGGCGCCGCGCTGGTGACCGCCCGGAACCGGCTGATCGGCCTGCCCGGGGCGGTCCGGCTGGGCCTGGACGGCCTGGTCCGCGCCGAATCGCGGGAGCTGCTGGCGAAGATCGTCGGCGCGCGGCGGATCGCGGCCGAGCCGGACGCCGCCGAGGCCGTCGTCACGGCGTGCGCGGACCTGCCGCTGGCGATCCGCGTGGCGGGCGGCCGGCTGGCGTCCCGGCCGGCCTGGCGTGTCGCCGACCTCGCCGAGCGTCTGACGGCCGCGCGCCACCGGCTCGACGAGCTCAGCTACGGCGGCCAGGACGTCCGGGCCAGCTTCGAGATCGGCTACACCGGTCTGGCCGCGGCCGAGGGCGCCCCGGAAGGCGCGGCGCGGGCGTTCCGCCTGCTCGGCCTGTGGCCCGGCGGCGACCTCGGACTGCCTGCCGCGGCCTCGCTACTCGGCCTCCCATTGGCCGACGCCGAGCGCGTCCTGGAGCACCTTGTCGACGTCCACATGCTCCGCTCGCCGCGCGCCGGCCGCTACGGGCTGCACGACCTGCTCCGCGAGTTCGCGGCCGAACGTGCCGCACAGGAGGAGGACGCGGAATCCGCGCACACGGCGGTGGCCCGGCTGGCCGGCTGGGCCGTGCACAGCATGACCGCCTCGGAACGCTTCCTGGCCCCGGACCACGTCTTCGCGATCGACGAACCGCTGCCCGGCGTCACCGGGGTCTTCGCCCCGGAGAGCGCGTCGGAGGCGGTCGAGTGGGGCGAGACCGAGATCGTGAACCTGCTGGACGTCCAGCGGCTGGCGGCCGAGCATGACCTGACCGGGCCGGTGTGGCAGCTGCCGACCGCGATGTGGGGCCTGTTCCGCCACCTGCGGCTGCACGAGGCGTGGGTCCAGGCCAACGAGATCGCGCTCGCCAAGGTGGCCGGACGCCGCGACGACGCCGAGGCGGCGGTGCGCAACAACCTGGCGACCGCGTTGTCCTCGGCCAGCCGCGAAGCCGAGGCGGTCGGGCATCTGGAGGTGTGCGTCGCGATCCGGGAGGCCGCCGGGCAGTTCGCGGGCGCCGCGAAGGCGTTGAACAACCTGGGCATCGTGGCGATGCAGAACGGCGATCCCGAGGCCGCGATCGGCTACCTGCGCCGAGGCCTGGAGCTGACCGAGGGAGACATCAACCGCGCGCGGATCCACATCAATCTCGGCTATCTGCACCTGCTGCTCGACCAGTTCGACGCCTCGATCGCCGAGGGCGAGGCCGCCGAGGCCATCCACCGGGCGGCCGGCAACCGCGACGCCGGGTTCGGCTCGGTGCTGGAGAACCTGGCCGAGGCGCACGACAAGGCGGGCCGGACCGATCGAGCCCTGATGTACGCGCGCGAGGGCGTGGAGGTGCGGCGGGAGACCGCGGACCGGCACGGACTCGTCGAGAGCCTGCGCGGTCTGGCCGCGATCGCCGCTCGGCACGGCGCCGACGGCGAGGCTCGGGCCGCGTCCCAGGAGGCGGACTCGCTGGCCGGCGAAGCCGGGAACTGACCGGCGGCCGGGAACTGACTGGTCAGCGAGGACTTCGCAGGCCAGGCCCGGGGCGTCGGCGATTACCGTAAAGCTTCAGAAAAGGGTTGAGAAAAGCTAGAACAAACGTGTCCGGCGAACGGCCGCCGAGGTGGATTCTGAGTGCCCCGAAGTGAGGAGCATTCACGTGGTCCAGGGTTGGTCAGCGGGGGTGGAGGTGCCGTCCGACCCGGACTGGGTCGTACCCCGTCGGGACTGGCGTCACAGCCTGCCCCTTCTTCCGCGCCGGCCGCTGTCGGCCGTGCTGTTGGGCGTGCTCGCGGCGGGGGTCGCGGGCCTGTTGGCGCTGTGGTGGCGGCAGACGCCGACCGACCGGCTCCAGTCGGAGGCGGACTACCTCGTCATGCTGGCGCAGATCACCGGGCTGGTCGGCGCGTATCTGCTGCTGGTCGAGATCGCGCTGATGGCCCGGGTGCCGTGGCTGGAGCACCGGCTGGGTTCGTGGCTCGCGTCCGCGCACCGCAGCCTGGGCGGCTATCTGGTGTTGCTGTTGTCTGCGCACGCGGGGTTCGTGATCGCGGCGTACTCGGTCAGCGTGCACGCGCCGCCGTCGACCGTCCTGGTCAGCATCCTGCGAACCTATCCGGGGGTCCTCGCCGCGACCATCGGGTTCCTGGTGATGCTGCTGGCGGGCTTCACCTCGGCCCGGAGCATCCGGCGGCGGCTGGGTTACGAGGGCTGGCACTCGATCCACCTGCTGATGTACCCGGCCGCGGCGGCCGCGTTCTGGCACCAGATCAGCCTCGGCGCGCAGTTCACGCGGAACCCGTGGGCGGCGGACGTCTGGGTGGGACTGCACGCGATCGTCGCGGCGGCGATCGTGTGCAACCGCATCGTGATCCCGCTCCTGAACAACCGGCACCACCGGTTCCGGGTGACGCGGGTGGAGGAGGTCGGGCCCGACGCGATGAGCGTGTACATCACGGGACGCCGGGTCGCCGACCTCGGGGCCGAGGCCGGGCAGTACTTCCGGTGGCGGTTCATGAGCCGGAGCCTGTGGTACCAGGCGCATCCGTTCTCGCTGTCGGCGGCGCCGCACGCCGACACGCTGCGGCTGACGTTCAAGTGCGTCGGCGGGTACACCCGGCGGCTGAAGCGGCGGCTGCGGCCGGGCGTCCGGGTGTTCCTGGACGGGCCGTACGGCGCCTTCACCGGGGTGCTGCGCCGTCAGCACGGCGTGGTGATGATCGGCGGCGGGATCGGGGTGACGCCGCTGCGCGCGATCGTCGAGACCATGCACGGCCGCCGGCACGACATCGTCTTCATCCAGCGGGCCTCGACGGTCGGGGACCTGATCCTGACCCGCGAGCTCGAAGCCCTCAACGCGGCCGGGCGGATCATCTACATCCCGGCCATCGGCAGCCGCCGGAACGATCCGCTGTCCGTCGAACGACTGCTGGACCTGATCCCGGACCTGGAGGACCGGGAGGTGTTCATCTGCGGGTCGGTCGGCATGGCTTCCGCCGCGGTGCGGAACCTGCGGCGGGCCGGGGTGCGCCGGGGGCGGATCCACACCGAGATCTTCGACTTCTGAGTTCAGCTTCGCTCGGGCCCTCTCCCGGGGCACCTTCGTCGATTCAGTCGAATCAGGGGACGCCAATGCGTATTCCTCACATCAGAACTCTGTTTTCCGTCATCGGCACGGTCGGAGCGATGGGCGGCCTGCTCGCCGCCAAGACCTCGGCGCACGGCCTCGCGCCGAAGGAGCCGCCGGCCACGAAGAGCACGTACGAGGTGGGGTCGAGCGCGGTCGTGACCGTGACCGGGCCGCCGATCGCGATCACGCACGGGATCGTGCAGGTGCGGATCACTGTGGCGAACGGGCGGATCGTGTTCGTGGCCGCGACCAACCTTCCGCACGACAACGACGATTCTTGGGCGCGCTCGGTGATCGCGGCGGGGATTCTGGGGCGCGAGGCGGTCGCGACGCAGTCGGCGCATGTTGATGGGGTGAGCGGGGCTACGTATACGTCGAAGGCGTATATGGCGTCGTTGCAGGCGGCGATCGACGCTGCCAAGAGCTGACCTGTCCGCTGGCACACACGATCGGGGTCCGCATCAGATGGCTGATGCGGACCTGCTTGCGGATACGCGGGTGCCATCCGTCAGACGAGCGCGGCGACCAGCAGGGCGAAGGCGGCGATGATGTCGGCGACGCGGACGTAGTGGAAGCGGTCCCAGCGGTTCATCTGCGCCTTCCAGTCCGCCGGCCGGTTCTCCGGGGTCCAGGTCTTGTTCTGGTTGTTGATCGGGACGAGCAGCAGGAGCGACATGATCACGCTCACGATCAGCAGCGCGCCGCCGGCGACGACGAGGCCGGTGCCGTGGTGGTGCCAGCGGGCGGCGGCCCAGATCGCGACGAGGACGACCGAGCCGATGTACCAGAACGGCATCACGGCGCCGAGCATGCGGCCGCCGTGCGCGCGGCCGAGTTGGTCGCTGTCGTCGGGGAGCGCGTCGAGGATCCGGTTGAGGACGAAGGCGACGGCGAACTCCACCCCCACCATCACGCCGACGGCCACGGTGGTGAATACCTCGAGTGTGCTGATCATGGTGTCCCCTCCTGAATTTCTAGCGTTGCTAGCTGATGTTGCGACGCTAGCACTGCTGTCGCTCGATTGTCTAGCAGTGCTAGAATCGAGCCATGTCGGTACAGGAACGCAAGCACCGGGAACGGGCGCAGCGCGAGCGCCTGATCGTGGCGACGGCCCGCGAACTCGCCGAGGACCAGGGCTGGGACGCGGTCACCACCCGCCGGCTCGCCGAGAGCATCGAGTACAGCCAGCCCGTCCTCTACAGCCACTTCCGCGGCAAACGCGAGATCATCGGCGCCGTCGCCCTCGAAGGCGCCGCCGAGCTGGCCGCGGCACTCCGGGCGGCGACCGCTGCGGCCGTTGCGGCCTCCCCAGCGGACGCCCGCGCCCGCGTCACCGCCCTGGCCCGCACCTGGCTCGACTACGCCGAGCACAACCCGGCGGTCTACGACGCCTTGTTCAACCTCGACGGCGGCCTGGCGTTCGCGCAGGAGGACACCCCCGCACCGCTGAAGGACGCCTTCGCCGCGTTGCTGGAGACCCTTGGAGAGGTCGCCGGCGACGGCGTCCATCCAGGAGTGTTCACCGAGCTGTTCTGGGCGGCACTCCACGGGCTGGCCACCCTGACCCGAGCCGGACGGCTGCCGCCGGAGCTCACCGAAGTGCGGCTGGAGCTGTTGGTGGACCGGCTCGCCGTGCTCTGACACACGATCCGGGCGGTGCACATCGCCGTGCCGCTGCCCCGGCCCGAAGAAGCGGCCTGGCTCCGGGTGAACACCGTGACCGCCAGCGCGTTCTTGCCGGGCATGTTGCTGGAGCCGAGGATCACGAACCACATCGCCTGACCGGCGGAGCGAGACGGCCCAGGACGCCGATCTGGCTCGCGGGCCGTCCCCGGCACGCGCCGTCACACCTGGCACGCCCCGTCATACCTGGGATGCCCAACCCGCCGACGGATACCGCACAAGTTGACGGCCGATCGGTCGCCAGGAGGATGAATCGGCACGTCGTCCCGCAATACCGTCGCCTCATCCGAGAAGCAGACGGGGGTTGCCATGACGGCAAGTACGGGGGCTCAGGAGCGGATGCTGTCGGAACTGGAACGACTGAAGGTGCGCGCGGGCATGAGCTTCGCCCAGCTCCAGTCGGCCGTTCCGTACAGCAGGTCGGCGCTGCACCGGTATTTCACCGGGCAGTCGCCGATCCCGCGCGACGCCGTGGTCGCGGTGGTGCATGCGTGCGGCGGCGACGAGGCCGCGATGGTGCGGATGTGGGAGGCGGCTTCGCCGTATCAGCTCATTGAGTCATCGCCTCGGTGAGGTCCCGCAGCAGTTCGGAGGCCGTGAGCGCGTCGAGGCGGCCGAACGCCGGGTAGCTCCGCCCCGAGTAGTAGTCCTCGCCGTCTTCGTGGCGGCTGAGGAAGACCGCGCGGAACCGCTGCACCTCGCCCCACTCGCTGACGTAGCCGATGGTCATGCCGGGGTCCAGGTCCACGGTGAGCGAGCCGCCGTCGGGGAGCGGACGCGAGATCCAGCCCTGGATCCCGGCGTCCTGCGGCGCGCCCCGCCGCCACCCCCGTCGCTCCAGGCCCAGCACCTTGCCGACCGGCGTCGCCATCCCGTCGAACCGGGTGAGCGTGCCCGACGCCTTCTCCGCGTCGGTGAGTGCGTACACGGTCCGTCCCAGCTGCTCGAAGGGCTGCAGGATCTCGTAGTCGGCGAACACGTCGGACCACGCCTTCACGCCCGCCCCGAGGTGCAGGGGATGCGCGATGCCGATCGCCGCGTCGTCCGCGACGAGGTATTCGTCATCTGCGACATCGGCGAACGTCAGGTCCTCCGCGACGCGGAACGTGCTCTCGACACCGTCTTCGCTGAAGGTGGCCCACACCAGGCGCCGGACGATGTGGCGCAGCAGCGGATGCGCGACGAAGTACTCACGGAACTCCTGCGACGTCCAGCGCCGCTGCGCCACCATGGCGAGCTCGAAGCGCGCGATCTGGCTCGTGGCGAGCGTCCGCGCGTCCTTCTTCAGCGCCGAGAAACGCTGGTAGGCAGCCGGGGCGAGCTCGGCGTCGTCCTTCGCCCCGGGCTTCGGCAGGGCCTTGAGACGCTTGCCGCCCTGGTCCGCGACGAACGGCTTGAGCTGCTCGTCGAACCCGACGGTGAAGTGCCGCGGCCCGTAGTCCAGGGACAGCGTCCCGGACGGCGCCAGCCCGAGGTCCGGGACGAGACGGTCGCCCAGCTGGTCCGGCGTGAGCCCGAGCTCGTCGGCGATCTCCGTGACGCGCTGCGCGGCGCGCTCCTTGAGCGCCTTGAACTTGACCTTCTGCGAGATGTCGTAGAGGTGCATCAGGGCCGTGTCACCGCCGATGTCGGCCAGGACGTCGAGCCCGGCGACGGCCCGCTGGTGCCCGTTCTCGCCAGGCCACGTCCGGATCATCGGGGACAGGCGCCGCACGACGTCGTCGCCGCCGAACCAGCGCGAAGCGTCGAAAGCCCAGCTCTCCTTGGCCGGATAGTCGACGCCGCGCCAGTTCTCGAACAGCGCCGCCACGAAGGCGGCCAACGATGCCGGGTCGCAGATCTCCCTCGCCGTTTCCAGGCCGGCGTAGGGCTCGGAAGGCTTCGACACCGCGAACATGAGCAGCAGGTAGTGCACCGACAGCTCGGGGAGCGCGGCCTGTCGTCCCTTGAGGAGAATCTGCGGCAGCGATCGCGGATGGGCCCAGTCCGGAACGACCGGCATCACCTTGGGCAGGGTGAGGGTGCCGTCGTCGGCGACGATCGCGGCCACCGCCTGCGCCACGGCGTCGCCGTAAGCCGCGGCGGCCTCGGTGATCTCGGCGGTGAACCCGCGAGCGGCCAACGTGCGGATGGCCAGCTCGGCGGCGTTGCGCGCCTTGCCGGCCTTGCCGACAGCTACCGGTATCAGGGTTCTGGCCGCGACGGCCGGGTGCCGCGTCAGCCACTCCAGCGCGAACGGCCGGGCGGTCTTGAGCCGGCTGAGCCAGTCGCAGGCGAGCAGCGCGGCCTCGGACGCCGCGAACGGCGCGAGATAGAAGATCCCCGACGCCGGTTCGCTGCGCGCCAGGTGCAGGATCGGCGGCAGGGCGTCGGCGCCGAAGCGGTCGACGAGCCGCGGGATCCAGGTCTCGGCCTGCCACGAGTCGGGCTCCCAGACCGGGAGGACCGAGCGCACCAGGTCCTCGGGGGCTTCGACCGCGAAGTGGCTGTTGGCGTACCAGCCCGCTGATTTGGTGGCGCTGATGCGGGCGGCGATGTCCTCCCAGCTTCCGAGCGTCCAGTGCGGGTTGGTCACGATCGGCTGGGGCGCTCGGCGTTCGCGCTCCCCGTCCTGCCAGACCAGGGCCGACTCGCTCGGCGCGACCAGGCCGGTGATGACGACGGGCTTGGCCGGCTTGGCGTCGGTCAGCCACGGCGGGCTGACGAGGAGCGTCGGCAGCGTGGCCGGGTCGGCTTCCGGGACGCGGACGTTGGCGGCGCGCAGCTTCTCGACGAGTTCGCGTGCGGCCGGAGGGAGGGTCGGCAGCTCGGCCTCGGCGAGCTCGTTGTTGGCGAGGACGTGCAGGCGCAGCAGGTTGGCGGCGGCCAGACCGCGCGGCGTGTCGCGGAGTGCGGCTTCGGCGAGCACGCGCAGAGCACGCCGGGGGAAGTTCTCGGCGGCGGTCCGGATCGCGTCCGTGTAGTACTTCTTGTCGACGTTGTCGAGGAGGTGGTGGAAGGCGTCGGTCGATGCCGTGCAGGCGATGACGAAGAGCAGCCGCTGGAGGGTGTCCGGGTTGCTCTCGCGCCACGCGACGAGGATCGGGAGAAGATCCGCGCCGAGGGTGTCGAGGGCGGTCCACAGGACGGCGGGCTCCTGGTTGAGGGCCCACGCGCTGACGCTCCGCGCCGGGAAGGCGGCTACTTGGCGCTCGGTCGTGATCGAGCTGACCGCCAGCCACAGGCCGAGGTGGGCCCGCTCCAGGAGCGCGAAGTCGTCCTCGACCCAGTCGACGTGCTCCGGCATCAGGAAGGACGTGAGGATGCGGGACCAGGCTCTGCCGGTGGTCGTCGGGTTCGCGAGCGCGATTCGTTGTCCGGCAAGGGTTTCAGCGGCCTGCGCGTAGTCCTCCTCTCCCGCCGACGCCAGCCGTCGCCGCAGGTGGATGGCGAGGTCGAAGTACTTGGCCGATTCGGCCATGTCCTCGTACGCGGCGTGCTTCCGGTAGAGCCACGCCGACGTCCGCGACCCCTGGTGATAGTCGCCCGCGGCCTTCACGCCGAACAGTTCGACGGCGGCCGCGGCGGCGAAAGCATGGCCGCGTACGGCGATCCAGGCGTCGATGATGCCGTCCGGGTCGGCGTAGTCCGGGGTGTCCGGGGAGATCATGATGGCCGCCGCAATGCCTGCCGCGAGCGGGGTCGCGGTGGCCAGGTCGCCGTTGGAGGCGCGGTACTTCCTGGTGAGATCGGGGTCGGTCGGCCGGTTGTCGAGGACCACGGCGACGGCGGCGCTGTTCTCTTCCAGCCATGCGGCGTAGTACGCGGCGGCTTCCGGGCCGGCGTTCGTGGCGGCGGTGGGGTCCTTGCTCACAGCGACGCCACGGCGGGGAATCACCAGGCGGCGCATCGCCTCGGGGATCGCGTTGGTGTCTTCGTCCCTCGGCGACGCGTCGGTCGTGGTGGACGCTTCGGTCGTGGTGGTGGCGCCACTCATCGATCACTCCCGGGGGTGGGTGCTGGTGCCCGGGACTGTAGCGAAGGGGCCTGACACGGTGATGCCCGGTCGGAGGATCGCTTGTTGCCCGGTACCGGCTACCGCGCCGCCGACCCCGCGCCGTCGCCGGGTACCACCAGCCCGGCCTCGTACGCGACCACGACCGCCTGCGCGCGGGTGGACAGGCTGAGCTTGGTCATCGTGCGGTTCAGGTGCGTCTTCACCGTGGTCTCGCCGACCACCAGGTGCTCGGCGATCTCAGGGTTCGTCATCCCCTTGCCGACCAGCCGCAGCACCTCGATCTCGCGGGCGGTGAGCACCGCCAGGTCGGCCGGCGGGCCGCCGGGCGCCTCGCCGCGCAGCGTGTAGGCCTCGATCAGGCGCTGGGAGATCGGCGGGGAGAACAACATGTCGCCGTTGGCGACCACGGTGATGGCGGCCAGGAGGCGTTCGGGGGACGTGTCCTTCAGGACGAAGCCGCTGGCGCCTGCTTTGAGGGCGGCGTAGACGTAGTCGTCGAGGTCGAAGGTGGTCAGGATCAAGACCCGGGGGGTCTCGCGGCCGTCCGCCTCACGCGCCGCGACCAGCTGCTCGGTGGCCGCGATGCCGCCCATGCCGGGCATGCGGACGTCCATCAGGACCACGTCGGCCTCCTGCTCGGCGGCGATGGCCAGCGCCTGCTCGCCGTCCTCGGCCTCGCCGACCACGTCCAGGCCGGGCGCCGCGCGCAGCAGGGCGGCCAGACCCGCGCGGACGAGTATCTGGTCGTCCGCGACTATCACCTTGATCACGCGCTACCCCCCGGGTCCACCGATCCGCCGGCGGCGATCTTACGGCCGGCGCGGCGCCGGGCCTAGGTCCCCTGCTCGCCCGGAAGGACCAGGACCACTTCGAAGCCGCCCGCCGCGCGCGGCCCCGCATGCAGCGTCCCGCCGTAGATCCGCGCTCGTTCCCGCATGCCGACCAGGCCGTTCCCGGAGCCCGCCACCGCGGGTCCCAGGGAGGTCGGGACGACGCCGCCACCTTCAGTGAGCGAGCGTACACGCCCGCCGTCGTCGACGATGCGGACGATGACGTCACGATCCTGATATACGAGCTCCACCAGCGCGCCGGCTCCGGGCGCGTGCTTCATGACGTTGGTCAGCGACTCCTGGACGACGCGGTAGCAGCACAGGTCATGGCCCGGGTGCAGGGCGAAGGGCGTGCCGGCGACGGTGAGCTCGACCTCGAGCCCGGCCGCCCGCACCCGCTCCAGCAGCTTCGGGAGCCGCGCCAGCCCGGGGGACGGCTCGACCGAGGGACGGTAGGCGGCTTCGGCAGCGCCGTCCTCCGGGACCGGGCGCAGGACGGCGAGCATGCGGCGCATCTCGCGCATGGCTTCGTGGGTGGCGTCGCCGATGGTGCCCAGCGACTGGCCAGCGGTCGCGGGATCGCTGTGCAGGACATAGCGGGCCAGGCCGGTCTGCACGGATATCACCGACATGTGGTGCGCGACGACGTCGTGGAGCTCGCGCGCGATGCGGACACGCTCGCCCGCCACGGCTTCCCGAGCGCGCGCCGCCTGATCCCTGCGCACCTGCTCGGTGAGCAGCGCCAGGCGCTCGTTGCGCTCGGCGAGGCGCCGCGTCTGGTTGCCGAAGACCCAGGTGACGCCGATGACGAGCACCGTCTGCAGCACCGCGAGCAGCACTCCGAGCACCACCAGCTTCAGGCTGTACTGAAGCCAGACCACGAACACCATGAGCGCACCCGGCAGGACACGCGGCGGCGGCTCGCGCGTGGCGAGCGTGTAGAAGACGAGGAGCGGCCCCCACGCGATGGTGGTCGGCGGGTAGTCGAGGCCGGCGTAGAGGACGACCATCGCGCAGCTCGCCCACAGCACCGGCGTGGGGCGCCGGCGGCGGAACGCGAGGGCGGCGCTGGAGCCGACGGTCAGGGCGTAGCCGAGCGCGGTGATGGGGTGGAAGGGGGTGCGCTGGCTGTCCTGCTCGCTGTAGACGAAGCGATGGCCGGACTCGTAGGGGTAGCGGCTGAGCCAGAGCAGGCTGACGGCCAGCATCGCCGCCGCCACGATGCCGTCCACAGCCTGGGGATGGGCACGCAGCAGGCGGACCGCGGACCACGCCGCGGCTTTGAGCCTGATCACGGCTGTCTGCATCGCCGCAGCGTAGCGCCGGGGCGGGGGCGGGTCACCGTGCTGAGGGTGGAGGGGCGGGGTACGTCGTGGGGTGGAAGGTAAGGGGTTCGTCGGTCTGTGGTTGACGGGGCGGTGGGTCCTTCTCGACCGGTCCCCGCCCGGCCGGCGCTCTTCAAGCCGGCCGGACGAGGGCCACGAGGATCAGTCGCTCTAACCCGTGATCTTGTTGAAGATCTTCGAGTACGCGTACCCGGTCCCCTTGTCGTACCCGTCGACCTCCCAGAACGCGAGTTCCTGCACGCCGTGCGAGGCGGCGAAGCTCTCCAGGGTGGAGGCGTTGGACTGGGTGAAGTTCTCGTTGTCGTCGTTGTGGCCGGCGATGGGGGTCAGGCCGAGCATGGCCCAGGACTGGGCGCTGGAGCCGCCGAAGATCGACTGGAGCTGCGGGGCGGTGGCCTTGGCCGCGGACTCCGCGTCGTTCAGGGCGTTCTCGCCGTCGCCGAAGTCCATCGTCATGATGTTGACGACCTTCACCGCGACGCCCTTGCTCTTGGCGTCCTTCAGCAGCGTCGTGGCGTTGGACTCCAGGCCGGTGGGGTCGACGGGGAGGGTGTAGTCGACCTGCACGCTCGGGTTCGCCTTCTGGAGTGCGGCGAGGGCCTGGTCGCGGCGGGAGTTGGCGGTCTTGTTGTTCAGGTCGTTGCCCTCGATGTCGAAGTCGAGGCGCGTGACGTGGTACGTGCTCACGACCTTGGCGTACGCCGCTTCCAGGCTGGAGACCGAGGTGCACTTCTCCGCGAGTTCGCCGCCGGAGGCTCCGCCGAAGGAGATGATGACGTTGCCGCCGGCGTTCTGCAGGGCCGTGATCTGGGAGGTGAACGCGCCGACCGAGTCGCCGCCGTCCTCCCACTCCGGGGTGCAGCCGGACTTCGGCGTGAGGAACGCCAGCGTGTAGAACTTGTCGCCGCTGGCGGCCATGTCCTTGGCCATGTCGCCGGCGTCCGACGAGGAGATCTGCAGATACGGCGCCGAGTAGTGCGCGGGGAAGCTGGCCCCGGCGGCGTGGGCCGCGGGGGCCGCGTTCGCGGTCGCGGCGAAGCCGATCGCGGCGGCGGGCAGCAGTGCCGCGGTGCCACATATCAGCGTCCTGCGAAGGTTTTTGGGCATGCGGATCCTCCAGGCGTGTGGGGGTGGTACCTGTGCTCCGGCCGGATGGAGTGTTAGTAAACTTTACTTACTCCATGCGGGAGATTAGGCAGCACCGGGCAGCACGTCAAGAGGCGGACGCCGCGCCGGGGTTCGGGAGGATGGCGAACCCCGGCTGTTGAGCCCTTACCGCGAGGCTTTCCGCTGCGGTCGCGGGCGCTGAGCCCTCACCGCAAGGCTCTCCGCTACGCCCGCAGCCGTTGAGCCCCTACCGAGAAGCCTTCCGCTGCGCGCGCAGCCACTCCTTGTTCATCGCAGCGATCGAAGCCAGCGGAATCCCCTTCGGGCACGCGGTCGCGCACTCCCCGGTCAGCGTGCAGCCGCCGAACCCCTCGGCGTCCATCTGCGCGAGCATCCCGACGACGCGGGTCTCCCGCTCCGGCGCCCCCTGCGGCAGGGTGTTGAGATGGTTCACCTTCGCCGCGGTGAACAGGCTCGCGGAGCCGTTCGGGCAGGCCGCGACGCAGGCGCCGCAGCCGATGCACTCGGCGTTCTCGAAGGCCAGGTCCGCCGCGGGCTTCGGGATCGGGGTGGCGTGCGCCTCGGGGGCCGCCCCGGTCGGGGCGGTGATGTAGCCGCCGGCCTGGATCACCCGGTCCATCGCCGAGCGGTCCACGACCAGGTCCTTGACCACCGGGAAGGCCGCCGCACGCCACGGTTCGACGTCGATGGTGGCGCCGTCGCGGAAGCTGCGCATGTGCAGCTGGCAGGTGGTGGTCTTCTTCTCCGGGCCGTGCGCCTCGCCGTCGATCATCAGCGAGCACGCGCCGCAGATGCCCTCGCGGCAGTCGTGGTCGAAGGCGACCGGGTCCTCGCCGTCCAGGATCAGCCGCTCGTTGAGGACGTCGAGCATCTCCAGGAACGACATGTCGCGGCTGATGCCGTCGACCTCGTACGGCTGCATCCGGCCCGGCCGGGACGCGTTCTCCTGCCGCCAGACGCGCAGTGTGACCTTCATGCGTAACTCCGTTGTGCCGGGTGGACGTACTCGAAGTCGAGCTCTTCCTTGTGCAGCACCGGCGCCTGTCCCAGGCCCGTGTACTCCCAGGCCGCCACGTACGAGAACTCCTCGTCCTTGCGCGCGGCCTCGCCGTCAGGGGTCTGCGACTCGACGCGGAAGTGGCCGCCGCAGGACTCGCCGCGGTGCAGCGCGTCCAGACACATCAGCTCGGCGAGCTCGAAGTAGTCGACGAGCCGGTTGGCCTTCTCCAGCGACTGGTTGAACTCCTCGCCGGTCCCGGGCACCTTGATCCGGCGCCAGAACTCCTCGCGGATGGCGGGAATCCGGTCCAGGGCCTTGCGCAGGCCGGCCTCGTCGCGCGCCATCCCGCACAGCTCCCACATCAGCTCGCCGAGCTCGCGGTGGAAGGAGTCCGGGGTCCGGTCGCCGTCGACGGCCAGGATCGCGGCCAGCCGCTCCTGCGTCTCGCGCACCGCCTCGACGGCGGCCGGGTGGTCGGCGGTCACGGTCGGCTCGTTGGCGTTCCGGGCGAGGTAGTCGCTGATCGTCGCGGGCAGCACGAAGTAGCCGTCGGCCAGGCCCTGCATCAGCGCCGACGCGCCGAGGCGGTTGGCCCCGTGGTCGGAGAAGTTGGCCTCGCCGATCGCGAACAGGCCGGGGATCGTGGTCTGCAGGTCGTAGTCGACCCACAAACCGCCCATCGTGTAGTGCACGGCCGGGTAGATGCGCATCGGGACGCGGTACGGATCCTCGTCGGTGATCCGCTCGTACATCTCGAAGAGGTTCCCGTACTTCTCCTCGACCGCCTTGCGCCCGAGCCGCTTGATCGCGTCCGCGAAGTCCAGGTAGACGCCCTGCCCGCCGGGCCCCACGCCGCGACCCTCGTCGCAGACGTTCTTCGCGGCGCGCGAGGCGATGTCGCGCGGCACCAGATTCCCGAACGAGGGGTACTGGCGCTCCAGGTAGTAGTCGCGCTCGTCCTCGGGGATCTTCTCCGGCGAACGCTCGTCGCCCTTGGCCTTCGGCACCCAGATCCGGCCGTCGTTGCGCAGCGACTCGGACATCAGCGTCAGCTTCGACTGGTGGTCGCCGGTGCGCGGGATGCAGGTCGGGTGGATCTGCGTGAAGCACGGGTTGCCGAAGTAGGCGCCCTTGCGGTGCGCGCGCCAGATGGCGGTCGCGTTGGAGTTCATGGCGTTGGTCGACAGGTAGTAGACGTTGCCGTAGCCGCCCGAGGCCAGGACCACCGCGTCGGCGAAGTACGTCTCGATCTCGCCGGTCAGCAGGTCACGGGCGACGATGCCGCGGGCCCGGCCGTCCACGATGATCAGGTCGAGCATCTCGGTGCGCGCGTGCAGCTCGATGCCGCCGGAGGCGACCTGCCGCATCATCGCCTGGTACGCGCCGAGCAACAACTGCTGCCCGGTCTGCCCGCGTGCGTAGAAGGTCCGGGAGACCTGCACGCCGCCGAACGAGCGTGTGTCGAGCAGCCCGCCGTACTCGCGGGCGAACGGCACGCCCTGCGCGACGCACTGGTCGATGATCTCCACCGAGATCTGCGCCAGCCGGTGCACGTTCGACTCGCGGGACCGGAAGTCGCCGCCCTTGACGGTGTCGTAGAACAGCCGGTGCACGGAGTCGCCGTCGTTGCGGTAGTTCTTCGCGGCGTTGATCCCGCCCTGCGCGGCGATGGAGTGCGCACGCCGCGGCGAGTCCTGGAAGCAGAACTGCACGACGTGGTACCCGGCCTCGGCCAGCGTCGCGCCGGCCGAGCCGCCGGCCAGGCCGGTGCCGACGACGATGACCGTGCGCTTGCGGCGGTTGGCCGGGTTGACCAGCTTCGACTCGAAGCGATGGGTGTCCCAGCGTTCGTTGATCGGGCCGCCCGGGGCCTTGGTGTCGGCGATCGGGTCGCCGACGGTGTAGGAGGCCGGGTCGAAACCGGGCCCGCTGCCGGCGTTGGTATCGGTACTGGTATCGGTGCTGGTATCGAGGTCGGTCACTTCACCACTCCGCTCATCACGCCCACCGGCACCGCCACGAAGGCGAGCGTGAGCAGCACGGCGACCACGTTGCCGGTGGTCCGGATCAGGCGGTCGCGCTTCACGCTGCCCACGCCGAGCGTCTGGGCGGCGGACCAGAAGCCGTGCTGGATGTGCAGGCCGAGCGCGCAGACCGCGACGATGTAGATGACGTCGCCGTACCAGTTGTCGAAGGTCGAGACGACGTTGGCGTAAGGGTGGCCCGGCTGGAACCCCGAGTGCACGGTGCCCGTGGTCAGGTCGAGGATGTGCCAGATCAGGAACAGCAGCAGGATGACCCCGCCCCAGCGCATGGTGCGGGTCGCGTGGCTGCTGCCGGCCTTGCGGTGCTCGTAGCGCACCGGCCGGGCCCTGAGGTCGCGCCGGCTGAGCTGGTAGGCGGACACGACGTGGGCGACCACGGCCACCACCATCACGACCCGGATGACCCACAGCGTCCAGCTGTAGTGCATGACCGGCTCGCCCATGGTGCGCAGCCAGTGCGCGTAGCTGTCGAACTGCCCGGGTCCGAAGAAGACCTTGAGGTTCCCGAACGCGTGGGCCAGCAGGTAGAACACCATGAGCAGGCCGCTGACCGCCATGACGGCTTTCTTGCCGACGGAGCTGTCCCAAGCCGCGCGCAGGGAAGGCGGACGCCGGTCCGTCCACGTTGCGGTAACCATGGGACCGACGCTAAGAGCTGGTCGTCGATTGGTCCAAGACATGGATCAGCTGGTGACGATAGAGACAGCCTATGATGGTGCGGGGGACCCGGAAAAGGATCACGCGCCATGCAGTTCCACCAGCTCCGTTACTTCGTCACGGTCGCCGAGACCCGGCACTTCACCCGCGCCGCCGAGGCCCTGCATGTGACGCAGCCCTCACTGTCACAACAGATCAGAGCCCTGGAACACGAACTCGGCGCGGACCTGTTCCTGCGCGCTCGCGGGAACATCACGCTGACCGACGCCGGCGAGGCGCTGCTGCCGATGGCCCGCCGGATCCTGGCCGACGCCGACGCGGCGCGGCGGGAGGTGCAGGAGCTGGCCGAGCTGCGGCGCGGGCACGTGCGGCTCGGGGCGACGCCGTCGCTGTGCACGGGACTGCTTCCCGACGTCCTGCGGACCTACCACCAGCGGTATCCCGGGATCCAGCTGCTGGTCCAGGAGAGCGGGTCGCACGACCTGGTCCGGGACCTGGCGCGCGGCGCTCTGGACCTGGCGTTGGTGGTGCTGCCGCTGCCGTCCCCCTCGCCGGCGCTGACCACGGAGGAACTGCTGCGGGAAGACCTGGTCGTGGTCTCGGCCCCGAACGTGCCGCCGCCGGGCGACGGTCGGCAGGTGCGGATCGCGGACCTGGAACACGAGCAGCTGATCATGTTCCGGCACGGCTACGACCTGCGCGACCTGACCGTGGCGGCGTGCCGGGCGGAGGGCTTCGAGCCGGTGTTCGCGGTCGAGGGCGGGGAGATGGACGCGGTGCTGGGGTTCGCCCGGGCCGGTCTCGGCGTGGCGATCGTGCCGAGCATGGTGGCGCAGAACGCGGAGCCGAATCTGCGGGTGACGCCGATCGCGCCGCCGGCGCTGCATCGGACGATCGCGGTGGCGCACCGCACGGATGTGGTGCTGCCGCACGCGGCGCAGGAGTTCCGGCGGACGTTGCTCGGGCTGACCACCTCGGCGAGAGTCACAGAGGGCTGACGCCGCGAAGCACGCCGGGGCCCGGGGGCTTCGGCGTGCTTGGTGCGGTGGTCGGTGCTGGGTGCTCGGTGCCGGGCGCCGGATGCCGGGTGGTGCTCGGCGGCGCGGCGGCGCGGCGATCAGGAACCCGGCTTCCAGTCGGCCGGCAGGCCGGACTGCGACAGGACCGAGCCCAGGTTGTAGAAGTCCTGGTCGGCGGTGAGGCGGTGGCCCTGGACGTCCAGCAGGGTGGCCATGTCGACGGCGAACGGCTTGGGCGCGCCCTTGATGTGGCCGGCGTAGACCGCCTCGATCGTGATGTGGCTGCCGGAGCGGTAGGCGTGGTTGACGGTGACGTGCACGTTCTCGATCAGCGCGTCGGTGCGCTCCTTCCAGCCGGAGATCTGCTGCTGGCCGGTCATGGTGACGCCGATCGCGTGGTCGGTGTAGGTGGCGTCGGCGGTGAACAGCGCGCCGAGCGCCTTCGGGTCCGAGCCGTTCCAGGCGGCGGCCCAGCTGTTGACGATCTTGGAGTGGTGCGCGTCTCCGTTGTCGCTGGCCATCGCGGCGGTGGCGCCCAGAGCGGTGACGACGGCGGTGGCGATCAGGGTGGTCTTGAGGCGGAAGTTCATGATGCTGCCTTTCGGTTTCGGGTTCGGAAATCAGGGGCTTGATTCAGGGGGTCAGGACGATCTTCCCGGAGACCGTCCCCGACTCGGCCAGCCGCAGCGCCTCGCCGGCCTGCGCCAGCGGCAACGTGGCCGCGACCGAGGTGGTGATGTCGCCGCGCCGCAGCGCCCCGAAGACCTCGGTGAGGTCGGCGCGCAGCCGGGCCCGGAAGCGGTCCTGGTTCAGCTTCTTGCCGGCCCAGATGTTGAAGAAGGAGGCGCTGCGGCCGTTGGGCAGCAGGGTCCACAGCGTGGTGCGGGCCAGGATCTTCAGCACCGGCAGCTGCTTGGAGCCGGTGTCGTCGCGGGTCGCGGCGGTGCCGTAGGAGACGAGCGTGCCGCCGCGCCGGAGCAGCGGCCAGCACTCGGCGACGCTGCGCAGGCCGACGTGGTCGAAGATGGCGTCCACGCCGTCCGGAGCCAGTTCGCGGACCTTCTCGGGCACGTTCGCGGTGCGGTCGACCGGCAGCGCCCCGGCGGCGCGCAGGGCGTCGTGGTTCCGGACCGAGGCGGTGCCGATCACCGTGACCCCGGCGGCCAGCGCGAGCTGGGTCAGGACCTGGCCGACGCCGCCGCTGGCGCCGTGCACCAGGATGGTCTGGCCGGCCTTCACGTGCGCCTTGCGGTGCAGCATCTGCCAGGCGGTGATGCCGTTGACCACCACGGTCTCGGCCTGCTCGGCGGTCAGGCCCTCGGGGACCTCGACCGCGTCCCGGGCGTCGGCCAGCACGTGGCTGGCCCAGCCGCCGACCTTGGTCAGCACCGCGACCCGCCGGCCGAGCAGCGCCGGGTCCACCCCGGCGCCGACCGCGTAGACCCGGCCGACCACGTCGTAGCCGGGGACGAAGGGGAACGGCGGCTGGTCGTAGTAGCGCCCGCGGCGCATCTGCTGCTCGGCGAAGGAGACCCCGGTCGCCTCCATGGCGATGGTGATCTGGCCGGCGCCGGGCTCCGGCCGGGCCGTCCGCCGGACCCGCAGGTCCTCCGGCTCCACGATGCCCGGCAGAACCACCTGGACGAGAGTCTGATCGGTCATGGCCTCGGCCCTTCTCTAGAAGCTCTTGCGTTCGTTACAAGTTATAACAGCTTCTTCGCGTGAGTGTCAATCGCGCCAGTGATAGCCTCTAACTAGAGCGAGGCAACACCGACGTCGGACCGACTCGAAGGGAGAAGATCGTGGCGACGGCTCAGAAAGAGACCGAGACACCCCGCCAGCGCTATCGCGCGCAGGTGCAGGAGGAGATCAAGCAGCACGCGTGGGAGCAGATCGCGAGCGCCGGCGCCTCCGCGCTGTCGCTGAACGCCATCGCCAAGCAGATGGGGATGAGCGGGCCGGCGCTGTACCGGTACTACGCCAATCGCGACGAGCTGATCACGGCGCTCATCCGGGACGCGTACCAGAGCATGGCCGACGCGATCCACGCGGCCGCCGCGTCCGGCTCCGGTCTCAGGGGTCTGGGACAGGCGCTGCGCGCGTGGGCGCTGGAGGATCCTCAGCGCTATCTACTGATTTACGGGACCCCGGTGCCGGGCTACGAGGCTCCCGAGGACACCACACGGCTCGCGAACGAGGTGATGGCGGAGCTGCTCGAGGCCGCCGGCGCCGACGACCTCGGCGCGATGCCGGCGTCACCGGTGCAGGCGCATCTGGCCGAGCACAGCGCGTGGGCGGGGGTGCACTCCGCCGATCCGCCGCGGCTGCACCGGGCCGTCATCATGTGGACGCGGCTGCACGGGGTTCTGTCGCTGGAGTTGGCCGGGCACTTCGCGGGGATGGGGTTCGACCCGGCGCAGGTGTTCGCGGCGGAGTTGGACGCCGTCGCAGGCAACTGAGGTGCCTGCGACAGCGTGGCGCGATCAGGTGGTGATGGAGGTTGTTGCGGCTGTTGCGGCGGTCGCGGTTGCTGCGGCAGTCGCGGTTTCCGCTTCCATCACACGGTGACGGTGTCGCCGACCGGGATGATCGCCAGCGGGACCTCGGTCAGTCCGCCCGGGCCGAGCATGCGGACCGCGTACTGCTGCCCGAGCTCGCTGAGCAGCAGTTCGTGGATCTGGAAGGCCTGCTTCGGCGCGACCTCGCGGACGTAGTCCACGGCCTCGCCGACCTTGGTCCACGGCCCGCTGGTCGGCAGCAGCAGCGTCTCCACCGACGCGTCCGGGACGTGGTAGGCGTCGCCGGGGTGGTAGACGCGGCCGTCGAGGAAGTAGCCGACGTTCGTCACGCGCGGCATGTCGCGGTGGATCAGGGCGTGCAGATCGCCGAACACCGCGACCTGGAAGCCGCCGACGGTGAACTCGTCGCCGGCCACGACCGCGGTGACCTGGCCGCGCCGGGCCTGCGTCCAGCGGCCGACCACGCTCTCCGGACCGTAGACCCGCAGTTCGGGACGGGCTTCCAGGGCCTTGGCGATCAGCTCCTCGTCGAAGTGGTCGAAGTGCTCGTGGGTGATCAGGACGGCCTCGGCGGCGGCCACCGCGGCGTCCGCGTCGGGGGTGAGCGCCCCCGGGTCGATGACGATGCGGCCCCGGTCGCCGACCAGCGAGACGCAGGCGTGGGCGTGTTTGGTCAGCTGCATGGTGAGCTCCTGGTGGCTTTCGTTGGACAGGGAAATCCTCTCCGAAGGCATGGCGGCCGCGCATCTGCGGGGGTCGGTCGGCGCTCTGGGCCGTTGAGCTCTGGGCCGTCAAGCTCTGGGCCGTTAACCGGATGACAGCGGCGTGATGATGGTCGTCGTGACGACGACAGGTGTGTGGACGGTGCGGCGCGCCGGTGTTGAGCAGCCCGACGCGGCCGAGCTGTTGTACGCGTACTACGACGAGTTGGTGAGCCGGTACCAGGGACGGCCGAGCCTGCCCGGCGAGGTGGACGGCGTGATGCTCGACGAGCCCAACGACGATCTGGCGGTGTTCTTCGTGGCGAGCCTCGACGGCGAGCCGGCGGGGTGCGTCGGGATCCGGATGCTCGCGCCGGATCTGGCGGAGCTGACCCGGATGTACGTCCGGCCGCGGTTCCGCCGGGCCGGGGGCGGGCGGCTGCTGCTCGGTGCGGCCGACGGGGCCGCGGTGGAGCTGGGTGCGAGCGTCATCCGGCTGGACACGCGGCACGACTTGGTGGAGGCGCGGGCGATGTACGCGCGGTACGGCTATCGCGAGATCGCGGCGTACAACGACAGCCGGTATGCGGATCACTGGTTCGAGAAGAGCCTGACCGCGGGTGCGGGCCCTGGATCCGTTAGCAGCGCTTCACAGACTGATTAGCGGTCCTGCGCGGTGGTCGGAACGCCGTTGTGCGAACGTGGCGGCCATCGACGCGGGAGGCCGGCAGATGGAAGCACTCGAACCGCAGGATCCGCGGCGGGTCGGCGCCTACCGCTTGGTGGCGCGGCTCGGCGGCGGGGGGATGGGCCAGGTCTTTCTGGGGCGTACCGCCGGCGGGCGCACGGTCGCCGTCAAGCTGGTCCGCCGCGAGTACGCCGCCGATGAGGACTTCCGGCGGCGGTTCCGGCAGGAGGTCGCGGCCGCGCGGCGGGTCGGCGGGCGGGGATCGGTGCCGGTGCTCGACGCCGACACCGAGGGGCCGGTGCCGTGGGTCGCGACGGGCTACGTCGCGGGGCCCGATCTGCGCAGCGCGGTTCGCGCCTTCGGGCCGCTGCCCGGGGTCACGATCCGCGCGCTGGGCACGGGCCTGGCCGAAGCGCTGTCGACGGTGCACGGTCTGGGCCTGGTCCACCGCGACGTGAAGCCGCCGAACGTGCTGCTGGCGCTGGACGGACCGCGGCTGATCGACTTCGGCATCGCGCGGGCGCTCGACGGCGAGACCAGCGCGCTGACCCGCACCGGGATGCTGATCGGGTCGCCGGGATACGTGTCCCCGGAGCAGGCGGCGGGACGCCCGGCGGGACCGGCGAGCGACGTCTTCGCCCTCGGCGCGGTGCTGGCGTTCGCCGCGACCGGCCGCGCGCCGTTCGGCGAGGAGGTCGGAGCGCCGGTGCTGCTGTATCGGGTGCTGCACGAGGAACCGGATCTGGCGGGACTGCCGGAGGCGTTCCGCGAGGTGGTCCTGGCGTGTCTGGCGAAGGATCCGGCTCGGCGGCCGGGGCTCGGGGAGGTCGGCGAGCGCCTGCGGGCCGTCGGGGCGTTCGGGGCGGGCGAGCAGGGCGGGTGGCTGCCGCCGAGTATCGCTGAGGCTGTGGGGCGGCTGGCTACGCAGGTTCTTGATTTCGAGAGTCCGGAGACCGGGTCGCAGGGCACGTTCACGGCCACGATGCCGGGGCTGCCCTGAGCGGCTTCATCGGCAGCTGGTCCGGCATCGTGTCCTTCGCCGGGCAGCAGACCGCGCCCGTCACCCTGCGCCTGACCATCCACCAGCCCCGGGCGGGCAGCGCCGTTGTCGCCGAGGGCTCGCTCAGCTCGGACCAGACCTGTTCCTTCGCCGACGATCTCGACGCGGCCGCCTCCGGTCGGCTCACCCTGATATCAGGGTCGTTCAGCGGCGATGCGGACTGCTCCCGCTTCGCGGCGGTCCGGCAGGTCATCACGGCGTCGTCGGCGTCGTCGGCCACCGTCACCGTCGTGGTGCCCGCCGTGGACCAGGCCGACAGCGCCTCGACCCTGACCGGGACGCTGGTCCGCGGCTGAGGTCGGGGTCGGGATCGGGGCCGGGCGGGGCGCCGCTGGTGCCGATCGCGTTCCGGCCGGTCAGAATGGTGGCGTGGGTCCGGAGACCGCCGCCGGCGGTGCGGGTGTCGTCGACGAATCGGTGCGCGCGGCGCCCGGGGACGCGGTGCGCCCTTTGGTCGGCTGGTATTCGGGGTATCGGCAGGCGGGGGTTCCGCCGATGCGGCACCGGGGGCTGCCGTCGCCGTTCATGACCCTCATCCTCACCATCGACGATCCGCTGACCGTGCTCGCGCATCCGGATCCGGGGCAGGCGCCGGGCGACTTCCGACTGCTGCTCGGCGGGTTGCACACGGCTCCCGCGCTGATCACGCACGGCGGACGGCAGTCCGGTGTGCAGATCGCGCTGAGTCCGTTGGCTGCGCGCACGGTGTTGGGCATGCCGGCCGGGGAGTTGGCCGAGATCGACGTGGCGGCGGACGCCGTGCTCGGGCACGACATCGTGGACGCCCACGACCGGCTCAGGGCTGCCGAGGATTGGCCGGCGCGGTTCGCGGCGGTGGACGACTGGCTCGGCGCGGTGGCCGCGAAGAACGCCGAGCGAGCGGAGACGGCGATCCCCGCCGAGCTGACGCACGCGTGGCGCCTGCTTCTCCGCTCGGGCGGCACGCTGCCGATCGCCGAGCTGGCCGAGGAGCTGGGCTGGAGCGCGCGCCGCCTGTCCGGACGCTTCACCGCCGAGTTCGGGCTCACGCCCAAGGCCGCGGCCCGGGTGATCCGGTTCGACCGGGTGCGGCGGCGGCTGACGGACCGGGCTCGCAGCGGGCCGATCGATGTGTGGCCGGACGCCGACCACCGACGCGGTCCCAAACCAGGCCTGGGATCGGGATCGGCACGCGGCCTCGGTCTGGCGGATCTCGCGGTCGAGTCCGGCTACTACGACCAGGCCCACCTGGACCGCGAGTTCAACGCCCTGGCCGGATGCCCGCCGGTCCGCTGGCTGGCCGAGGAGTTCCGAAATATCCAATCGGGCGCCGCACTCGGCGAGTGACCCTGGAGGCGCCGGCGCGAACGACGACCCGGGGGACGACCGCAAAGGAGCCGACCGCCATGACCACCGAATCCACCACCGCGCAGCCCACGAACACCACAAACACCGCGGCCACGCCCACCACGGCCTCCGAGACAACACCGCCGCCGCAGGTCTGGCCCACCCTCCGGGCGACCGACGCCCCCGCCCTGATCCGCTTCCTCACCGAGGCCTTCGGCTTCGAGGCGACCGTCGTCTACCAGGACGGCGACCAGGTCCACCACGCCGAGCTGGCCTGGCCCGAGGGCGGCGGCGTGATGCTCGGCTCGGCCAGGGCCTCGGACGGCGACGCCTGGCCGCTGGCCCCCGGCACGTTCGGCGCCTACGTCGTGACCGACCACCCGGACGAGGTGTTCGCCCGCGCCGAGGCCGCCGGTGCCGAGATCCTGCAGGAGCTGTACGAGACCGACTACGGCTCCCGCGACTTCCGGGCCCGGGACCCGGAGGGGAACCGCTGGTCGTTCGGGACGTATCGCGGCCATCCGCGCGCGGGCGCGTAGTCAGGCGCCAGGCCTCAGACCTCAGACCTCAGACCGACGGGAAGAGCACGTCGGCGACGTGGTGCGTGTCCGCGTACTCCTTCACCGACGTGATCTTCCCGTCCCGGACCGTGAACACCGCCGCGCAGCGGTTGTCGTACACCGCGCCGCTGGCCGCGGTCGCCTTCGACGTCCACTCCGCCAGCACCTGCTCGCCGTCGGCGAAGGCGTTGACGAGCTCGATCACCACCGGTGCCGAGGTGTCCAGGTAGCGGCCCATACCGCCGAGGAAGTCGGTGATGATCGCGTCCCGGCCCTCCCACAGGCCGGAGATCGGCAGGCTGCCCGGGTACAGCCAGGTGGCGTCCTCGGCGAAGCTGTCGACGATGGTCGGGCCGTCGCCGTCGCGAACGGCCTCCACGTAGCGGACGACGACGGACTTCGGGTCGGTAATGGTGCTCATGAGGATTCTCCTTCAGGCGATGGTGAGAACTGTCAGGCGATGGTGAGAACCGCATTGCCGCGCACGCCCCGGTCCCGCAAGCGGGTCAGGACGTCGGCGGTCCCGCTCCAGTCGGCGACCAGGCCGATCTCGGGGTGCAGGCGGCCGGCGGCGACGAGGCGTACCAACGTCCGCAGGTCCTGTCCGTAGGTCGTGTCCGAGTCGGCGTAGTGGAAGTGCCGGATGGCGGCCGATTCGGGACCGGCGAAGAAGTCGAAGAAGTCGAGCGTCACGGGCTGCCGGCTGGCCTGGCCGAACCAGATCAGCGTTCCGCGCCGAGCCACCTTCGCCAGCGCCACCGGCAGGTTCGGGCCGCCGGTGGACTCCAGCACCACGTCGAAGGGCCCCTCGGCATCGTCGATCGTGCGCACGACCCGGACCGCGCCGAGCTCCAGCAGCCGGGCACCGCGTTCGGGCGAAGAGCTGACCGCGGTGATCTCCAGACCTGCCGCAGCGGCGAGCTCCACGAAGTAGTGGCCGACGCCGCCGGACGCGCCCGTGATCAGGACCCTGCGACCGCCGGCCGACGCCGTGACGCGCAGCAGGCGCAGCGCGGTGAGACCGGCCAGCGGAAGCGCGGCGGCGGTGACCGCCGACACCTCGTCGGTCAGTTCGGCCAGGGAATCGGTCGGGACCGCGACGTATTCGGCCCAGCCGCCCTGCGGCGGATGCCCGACGACGCGGGTGCCGACCGCCGGGCCGGAGCCGTCGGCGGCGGCCTGGACCACGAGGCCCGCGACGTCCTTGCCGGGGCGCCAGTCCGGGCGCGGCGCCTCCAGTTGGAAGGTCTCGCCGCGGTTGACGGAGTACGCCTCGACCTTGACCAGCGCCTCGTTCGGACGCGGCTGCGGCTGGTCCACCGCGGCGAGTTCGACGGACGGCTCGGACCGGCCGGTCCGGCCGGTGGCTGTCATGGCCTTCATCGCGTTTCCCTTCTGACGTCTGGCGACCGCGTTCGGCGGCTGCGAGATCAAGAAGACCACCGGCCCGAAAGGGCGGTCCAACAACCGGCTGCCGGTTTCGACAACCACCGGTGGTAGGCCAAGGTGGAAGGCATGGATCTTGACCTGGCGCAGGTGCGGGCCTTCGTCGCGGCGGCCGACCTGCTGCATTTCGGGCAGGCCGCCGAGCAACTCGCGGTGAGCCAGCAGGCGCTGTCCAAGCGGATCGCCCGGTTGGAAGGCGAGCTGGGAGTGCAGCTGTTCCTGCGCGGCGGGCACGCGGTCGAGCTGACGGAGGCCGGGCGCCGTTTCCTGGAGCCCGCGCGCCAGACGCTGGCACACGGCGACCGCGCGGTGGCGGCGGCCCGGCACGTCGACCGGCCGCTGCGGATCGACTACTGGGGCCACCTGTTCGCGCCGATGCGGACGCTGGCGCCGGTGATCGACCAGGTGGGGCCGGTGCTCGCGGTCGAGACCGGGCCGGGGCGCGACCTGCCCGGCGTCCTGGACGGCCTGGCACGGAGCGCCACCGACGTCGGATTCGGGCGGGTGCACGGGGTCGGCGGGGCGCGGGAGGCCGGGTACACGCACCGCCTGGTGCGGTTGGAGCCGGTGGACGTCGTGGTCGGTGTGGACCATCGGCTCGCGGACCGTTCCGAGGTCCGGCCGGACGAGCTGCGTGACAGCATCCTGTTTTGCCCGGCAGCACTGGAACGACTGGACTTCTACCAACGGTTCGCAGAGCACTTCGACATCCGCTCCGAGTCCGGCACGGCGAACCTCGGCATCGACCACTTCCTGGAGCAGGTAGCGGCCGATCCGGCGCGGTTCGCGCTGGTGCCGGCGGATCTGGAGCTACCGGAACGCACCCGGGTCCGGTCCGTGCCGCTGGTCGGGCCGACTCCGCTCTACGCGTGGTCGCTGGTGTGGCGGGCGGCGGACCCGCATCCGGGCGTCGAGCCGCTGCTGCGCGCGTTCGCCGACGTCGGCGGCCGGAGCCGGTGGCTGGAGTACCGGCCGGGGCGCGACTGGCTGCCGGCCGGCGATGTCTCAGAGGTCGAAGACAGCAACGGCTAAGCGTTCACCGGCACCCACATAGAGGGCAGCAACAGCGGAAATGGCGCCTCCCGGCGCGGGACCATTCGGGGGACCGCCCGCAGCGGCGCCGGGTGCGGACCGGCGCGCAGCGTGTTTCGCTGCTCAAGGGCCGTTCGGCTCCCAGACGGGAAGGAGGCATGATCATGCCCAACTACGACCCGAACCAGATCGCGAACCTCGTCGGACAGCTCGGCGGCGACCACCAGCAGGCGGCTCAGCAGCTGCAGCAGATGGGCGGTCAGATCGACCCCCAGCAGCACGCGGACACCCTGCAGCAGATGGGGATCGACCCGCAGAAGCTGCAGAACGGCGACTACCAGCAGCACCTCGACGCCCAGGACCAGCCCGGTTTCCAGGGCTACCAGAGCGGCGACATGTCCGGTCAGGCGCCGCAGTTCGATCAGAGCGGCATGGGCCAGGGCGGCATGGGTCAGAACCAGAGCAGCATGGGTCAGAACCAGAGCGGCATGGGCGACATGGGCGGCCAGGACCAGAACAGCCAGAACTTCCAGCAGTTCGACCAGGGCCAGGGCGGCATGCGCGGCATGGAGCCCGACCAGGACCAGCAGCTGGACGACGGCCGGCAGATGTCCGGGCAGCAGCAGGGGTCGCAGCAGGACTACTCCGACCAGCAGAACCAGTGAGAAACCCGGCGTGAGCCGGTGAATCGATAGTCACGGCAATGGCCGGCCGTCGCGCTCGTCGCGGCGGCCGGCCATCCCTGTGCGGGCCGAGCGCGAGGAAAGCGCCAGGAGAACGCCGTCAGCCGAGCTCCTTCGTCATGAAGACCCGGCTGGTCCCCGGCGGATCGCACGGCACCTCGCCGAACACCGTCCAGCCCTGCTTCCGGTAGAACTCCGGAGCCTGGAAGCTGATCGTGTACAGCACGGCGGCGCAGCAGCCGCGAGCCCGGGCCTCGTCCTCGGCCCGGCGCAGGATCTCGGCGCCGAGGCCGTTCCCGCGCAAGTCCTTCGGCACGAAGAAGAGATCCACGAAGAACAGCCCGAGCGACGTGCGCCCCGACAGGCCGCCGACCACGTCGCCGGTCCCGGGATCGCGCAGCAGGACGGCCAGCGGCCTGCGGTCGTCGACGCCGGTCGCTTCGACGTTGAAACGGTCCAGGGCGTCGGAGATCGCCGCCAGGTCGGCGGAGGTGGGACTGTCGGTGAGGATCATGCCGACACGGTAGGTCGGGAACGCTTTGACGACCGTCGAAGCGTTGTCAGCACCATCGGTGACAATCGGGACATGGACGACCAGCGCGCGGCCCGGGACGTCGGGGTGGACCTGGCGGCGGTGGCGCGGCTGCTCGCCGACGGGACGCGCGCCGCCTTCTGCCTGGCGCTGCTCGACGGCCGCGCCTGGACCGCGACCGAGCTCGCACGCTACGGCGGCGTCACGCAGTCGACCGCGACGTCGCACCTGAACCTGCTCGTCGACGGCGGACTCCTGGTCGAGGAGCGGCACGGCCGTCACCGCTACCTGCGGATGGCCGACCGGCGCGTCTTCGAGCTGATCGAGGGCTTGGCCGAGTTGGCGCCGCGGCGGCCGGTCCGGCCGCGGTCGCTGACGGTCGCGAGCCGGCAGGAGGCGCTGCTCACCGCGCGCCTGTGTTACGACCATCTCGCCGGAACGGTCGCGCTGGCGGTGAAGGACGCGTTGGTGGAGCGCGGGCTGCTCGACTGGGATCCCGAACCAGGGCTGACCGACGCGGGGAAAGCGTGGCTCGCCGAGGTCGGGATCGCAGTGCCGGCCTCGCGTCGTCCGTCGGTGCGCGCGTGCCTGGACTGGACCGAGCGGCGCACGCATCTGTCCGGCGCGGTCGGCGGCGCTCTGTGCAGCCACATGCTCGCCGCCGGCTGGGTGCGGCGGGTGGGCACGACGCGCGCGCTCGCCGTGACCCCCGACGGCAGGCGGGCGCTGCACGCGCACCTTGGTCTGACGCTGGACGAGCCCATCCGTTAGCAGCGCTACACAGGGTAGGTAGAAAATCCCCACATTCTCCCGGGCGCGGCTGTGCGAGCCTGATCGAACAGGTACGCGCTGGTCGGAAGGGATCGCGTCATGCAGCTGAGTCCTGCGCAGATGTTCCACCATCGGTGGTGTGCGGCGCTGGCCGCCGGGGACGCGGCGACGATCCGGGACATGTTCCACCCCGACGCCGTGCAGGTCTCGACGGCGACCGGCCAGGTGCTGACCGGCGTGGAACAGATCGGCGGCACGCTGGAGCAGCTGTTCGCCGTGGCCGGGCCGATCGCGACGTCCGGGGTCGAGAGCTTCGTCGATCTCGGCGACGCCTTCTGCGTGGAATCGGTGCAGTCGACGGCCTACGCGCAGGTTTTCAGCTACGACGTCTTCGTGATCGACGCCGGCCGGATCCGCTTCCACGCGACCGGAAGCATCGCACCGCGTTCCCTGTCGCCGCTTCCCCAGCCCACGGGCCCCACGCCGGGACAGGACGTGTACCGGCGCTACTGGGCCGCGACCAGCGCGCAGGATCCGAACGGCCTGGCCGGCGTGTTCGCCCCGGACCTGAGGTTCTCCAACGCGGGCAGCGTGGTCTACGGCCGGGACGCTTCGATCGGCGGGATCCAGCGTTTCTGGGCCAGCGGCTTGGGGTCGGTGCTGAAGACGGTGTCGCGGTTCGTCGAGGCGCCTGGGGCGTTGTGCGTGGAGGCGACTGCCAGCGTCGGCGGCCAGGGCGGGAGGCTGGACATCACGTACTACGAGGTCTGGATGCTCCGGCAAGGGCCGACTTCAAATCAGGGACAAATAAGCCATCTCATCAGGGGGCTGATCAACCCGCGGCCCGACGAGCTGAAGCAGATCATGCAGAAGGTGGCCGACGCCAACTCTCGAGCCGTGCAGGACTTCGCGCAGTCGGTGATGATGCGCAACGCCATGCAGGTCCGCTGGTAGGAAGAGGGAAGTAGCGAGAGCGGCGGGGCCGGAAGTCACGCACTCCCTGCCCCGCCCCGTCGCCGCGCACCACCTCAGCTCGCGTAGACCTCGAACTCCGATATCTGACCGGCCGGCCACCCGGTGTTCGCGGTGAACGTCAGCCGCACATAGCGCACGCTGCTCGCCGGGAACGTGATCGTGACCGTGTTGCCGGTCGCCGGGTCGAAGAGATACCCCGCCGAGCCGACCAGCGTCGACGACGCGCTGCTGTCCGCGCCGCCGGTGACCGTCAGCGTCTGGGTCCGGGCGGCCCACGCCGTGGCCGGCGGCAGCTTCAGCACGATCCGGGACACCGACGTCACCGCTCCCAGATCGACCATCAGCCACTGCGGGAAGGCGTTGTCCACGCTCTCCCAGTACGTGTTCGCGTTGCCGTCGACGGTGTTCGACGACGCGTAGCTCTGCGTGTGGCCGCTCTCGGAGGTCGCCTTGCCGAGCGCCAGGTTCGAGTTCGAGGCCGCGTCCGTCGTCGCCGACACCGAGGCCGAGGGCTGGGAAAGGTTTCCGGCCGCATCCGTGGCTACGACGGTGAACGTGTACGTCGTGGACGGGGACAGCCCGCCGACGGTCGTCGACGTACCGGTCGTCGTCACCGACGTCGTGCCGTTCACCCGCACCTGGTAGCCGGTGACCCCGACGTTGTCGGTGGACGCGGTCCAGCTCAGCGACACGCTGGTCGAGTTGTGGCCGGTGACCGCGAGGTTGGTCGGGGCGGTGGGCGGTGTGGTGTCGCCGCCGCCGGTGGGCGCGAAGACCTGGAACTCCGAGAGCTGCCCGGCGGGCCAGCCGGTGTTCGCCGTGAACGTGGCCCGCAGGTAGCGGGCTGAGGCGGTGCCGACGTTGACCGTGACCGTGTTGCCCGTGGACGGATCGAAGGTGTAGCCGGCGGGTCCGGCCAGCGTGGTGAACGTCGAGCCGTCGGTGCTGCCGGCCAGCGTCAGGGTCTGCGTGCGGGCACCCCACGAGGCCGGCAGCTTCATCACCACCGAACCGACCGACGCCGCCGAGCCCAGATCGACCTGGAACCACTGCGGGAACGCGTTGTTGACGCTCTCCCAATAGGTGTTCGGATCCCCGTCCACGGCATTCGCCGGCACGAAGTTCTGCGAGGTGCCGCTGGCCGAGGTCGCCTTGCCCAGGGCCAGGTTCCCGGATCCGCCGCCGGAGCTGACCACCGGCTGCGTAGGCCGGGTGGCGGTCACGGCTATCTGCCCCTTCAGCATCCGGCCGCCGTCGGCGGTGAGCCGCAGGTAGTAGTCCGACGAGCAGGCGGTCCCGTCCTCGTCCAGGGCCAGCAGGCCGGAGCCGGTCGGGGACATCGACTGGTTCTCCGCGGTCTTGGCGATCTGGTTGCCCTCGCCGAACTCGTCGAACATCGAGATGTAAATGCTCTGCGTTCCGGCGCGCGCCATGTTGTAGAACTGCCGCCACATGAAGTCGCCGTGCACGCGCTGGCGTCCGGAGACGTCGCCGGGTAGGACGCACGGCTGGTAGTCGACGTTGTTCGCGGTGCAGTCGGCCAGGTCCGGCACGGTGTAGGTGGTGTAGGCGTTGTCGGAGTCGGCCGCGGTGCCGATCGCGCCGACCATCCACGGCGAGAGCATGTTGAAGGCGTGGTAGACGCCGCTGTAGCCGGCGCGCGAGCCGCCGGTGCCGGTGCGCCACTCGCGCGGCACACCGCCCATCACGTAACAGCCCTGATTCTTGAACCAGGTGACCACGTCCAGACAGGTCGGGGCGTCCCACGGGTGGTTGTTGTCGTTGAAGCCGAAGCCCCAGATGCCCACGACCGGCTGGCCGCTCTGGCGCGCGTAGGCCGAAGAGGCGGTGAGCGCCGCCATTTTGTTGGTCCAGTCGGCCTTGATCTCCGACTGCATGTTCGTCCAGCCGGTGACATCGTACATGATGTAGAACTTGCGGCCGTGGGTCTCCGCCGACGAGCGCACCTTCGTCGCCATCGCGTCCCGGGTCGGGCCCTCGGAGCTGTTCGGGTTGAAGCGCTGCAAGGCAGCGGTGTCGCAGCCGTTCTGCTGCATCCACAGGAAGTGGGTGTCGACGGTCTGCTGGTCGTACGACGAGAACAGGGTCGCGGGCTGGCCGTTGCCGAGGTTCGAGTACGCGGTCTGGTACGCGTGCGTGTACTCGCGCATGTCCGGCCACGCCTTGATGACGTTGTTGCTCGGCGACGGCGTCTGCGCCCAGTTCTGCGACCAGTGCCACCAGCCGTTGATCGGCGCCCCGTCGCCGGCGCAGGCGAACCACCCCTGGTAGCCCACCGTGATCTTGCCGACGACGTCGCCGGCCGGGCTCGCCGCGCTCGCCGCCGGCGCGGCCAGCAGCTCCGGTCCGGCGAACAGGGCCGCGGCCGAGCCGGCCGCGGCGGTGGTGAGGAATCTTCGGCGTGTGACCGTCATGTGCGTATCTCCTCGGGACTGGCTTGACGCTCTTCCGACAGGGAGGTGCAACTTTCGTACGGGTCATAGTTACAAGAGAGTGAGACTCTTGCAATATCTCGATAACTTATGAGTAAGAGTTCGAAGAAAGACCCGGGTGTAGGTTCGCTGCATGTCTGCTCCCCCGGTCCTGCGCGACGTTTACAGAACCCTGATGGAACTCCGCGGGGACGCGGCCGCCTCGATCACCTTCGAAGACGGTCCGGGCCCGATCGCCCGGCTCGACGTCTTCATCTACCGGCCCGCCGAACCCGCAGGTCTGACCACGTTCGTGACGGTCGGGATGGCCACCGCGCCGATGCCCGCGCCGGAGGGTCAGGAGGGCGGCCGGGCCGAGTTGTGGCTGTCGCGCTCGGGGGCGCTGGCGCCGGAGGACGAGCAGCAGATCGCGATGCAGCTGGCGAATCTGGCCGTGTACCCGTGGAAGACCGGACGGTCGGTGACCTGGGCCCAGATCGTCGGCTTCGAGCACGACTTCCCGACCTTCCCGGGATGCGCCGCGGTGTTCCTGGCCGGGCCGCTGTTGAAGGACACGCCCAACTGGCTCGACACCTGCGAGGGCCAGGTGCAGGTGATAACCGTGGTGCCGATCACCGAGCAGGAGCGGGCCACGGCCGCGACCGTGCCGCCGATGACCTTCGCCGGCAATCTGATCGGCGCCCGGGACGTGTTCACAGCGCCGTCCACGGCGGGCGCCTGAACGCCTCTGGACCGCCCCGAACCCCTGACGGCCCCGACTCGGTGAGACCGAGTCGGGGCCGTCGCGATGCAGGCCTTCGCCCGACGGGCTACTTGCCGAGGTCTATGTAGATCTTGTCGTTGCTGAGGCCGGGCCGGAAGCTGAACTGCAGGCCCTTGTCCCCGGACGGGACCTCGAAGGCCACCGGGCCGCGCAGCGCCTTGCCGGCCGCGATGCTCCCCTCCGGGGGGTTGCCGTTGGCGCCCACGACGAAGGTCTCGTCATAAGTGGTGTTGCTGGAGTCCGCCAGGCCGAACTGCACCATGCTCGACAAGTCCTGCGAGTCGCTGCTGGTGTTCGTGACTTCGACGTCGAGCAGGACATAGGCCTTGCCCGCGTCGGGTTGGTCCATGTCACTCGTGTACGGGTAGGTGACCTTGTGGACCACCACCGTGAACGCCCCGACCTTCACCTGCTGGCCGACCTTGAAGGTGCCGCCGGCGGCCGAGGAGCTCGTCGCCGCCGCGCCGCCGGTCTTGGGCGCCCCGACCGCGGCGGCCGACGACGTCGTCTGGTCCTGGCCCACCACCGAGGCCTTCGAAGAGCTCTGGCACGCCGACGTCGCCATGGCCAGCGCCGCTGCCAGGGCGATCGCGCCGAGGCCGGTCCGCACCGCGCCGCGAGCCGGGCTGAGGTGTTCACGCTTCATCTGTGTACTCCTGAATTCGATGGCTTCGTTCGTGTGCAGAGCGAGCGAACCACATTGCTGTGAACACTGTCAACAGACAACTCCTTGGATCAGATGGCTGGCTTTTGTGAACACCGGCCGGTTAGGCTGCGACCATGACGGAGCAGACCGAAGTCACCGCCGCCCAGATCGCCCGCCTCGCCGGCGTCGGCCGCGCCGCCGTGAGCAACTGGCGGCGGCGGCACTCCGGATTCCCCGCCCCGGTCGGCGGCAGCGACACCAGCCCGACGTTCGCGCTGGCCGAGGTCGAGCAGTGGCTGCGGGCCGAGGGCAAGCTGGCCGAGATCCCGGCCGGCGAGCGCCTGTGGCGCGCGGTCGACGGCGCCGGCGGCGGCAACGAGGCCGGGACCGCCGGGGTGCTCGCGATGCTGGGCACGGCTTTGGCGGCGAGCCGGAAGCAGGCGGCGGGCATCGATGCCGAGCTCCTGGATCAGGCCGCTGAGATCGCCGGTACGACCAGCGCCGGCGCGGTCTTCGAAGACCTTCTGGGGCGCTATCTGGACGTCTACGCCCGCGATCGCGACACCGGCTCGGCGACGCCGGCCCTCGCCGGTCTGATGGCCGCCGTGGCGATGCCCCGGGACGGCGCCGACAGGACCGTCGTCCACGACCCTTGCTGCGGCATCGGAACGCTTCTGCTCGCGGCCGAGTCTGCGGGCGCGGGCACCGGCACCGGCACCGGCACCGGCACCAGCACCAGCACCAGCACCAGCACCAGCACCAGCTCGATCATCGGCCAGACCGACGACGCCGCCCTCGCCGCGCTGGCCGCGGCCCGGCTCGCGATCGCGGCCGCCGGCAGCCGCCGCGTCGTCGCGGTCTCCCCCGGCGACGCGCTGCTCGCCGACGCCCACCCCGGCCTCGAAGCCGACGCGGTGTTGTGCCAGCCGCCCTCCGCGCAACGGGACTGGGGCTATGACGAGCTCGCCTACGATCCGCGCTGGGAGTTCGGCATGCCGCCGCGCGCCGAAGCCGAGCTCGCGTGGGTGCAGCACACGGTGGCCCGGCTCCGGGTCGGCGGGACCGCCGCAGTCCTGCTGCCGCCCGCGGTGGCCGCGCGCCGGCCGGGCCGCCGGGTCCGGGCGGAGCTGCTGCGGCGCGGGGTGCTGCGCGCCGTCGTCGGGCTGCCGGCGGGAAGCGCGGCGCCGTATGGGCTTTCGCTGCATCTCTGGGTCCTGAGACGCCCCACTCTCGCGGATCCCTCGCCGAGCCGGGTGCTGTTCGTCGACCAGAGCGACGCCGAGCGCTCGGAGCGGGTGCCGTCCGTGGCGGCCGCCGAGCGGATTCTGGCCGCCTGGCGGGCTTTCGACCGGGACCCGGACGCGTTCGAGGGTGAATCAGGGCTCAGTGTCGCGCTGCCGATCATCGATCTGCTCGACGACGCCGTGGACCTCAGCCCCGGACGCCACGTGCCGCGTCCCGACACCGGTCTGGGCTACGGCCGCCTCCTGGAGTACCGCACAGCCGCACAGGACGTGCTGGAGCGCCTGACCGGCCTCCTGCCGCCGCTGGGCACCGAAACGGCGCCGGCCGCCACCTGGCCGCTGACCACGCTCGGCGATCTGGCCCGGGCCGGGGCGTTGAGCATCGGCGGCGACACCGAGATCGCGGTCGGCGACGTCGTGGTGCCGGTCCTGGGCGGGGCGCTCGGCCAGGCGCGGGTGGTCGGCGCGGGCGACGCGGCCGTCGGCACGCTGCCGGGGCGCGGGACGGCCGTGGTCCGAACCGATCCGGCGCGCCTGGACCCGTGGTTCGTCGCGGGATACCTGCGCAGCGACGCCGTGGCCCGGCAGGCGGTGAGCCACGCGTCCACCAGCAGCCGCATGGACCTGCGCAAGGCGCCGCTGCCGCGGCTTCCGTTGGAGCGGCAGCGCGGGTACGCCGAGGCGTTCCGGCGGATCGCGGAGTTCAGCGACGTCCTGCGGCAGGCCGCCGAGGCGGGGGAACGGCTGGTTCAGGGCATCACCGACGCGCTCGCCGAGGGCACCGTGGTCCCTTCGGCCGGCGAGGGACAGCCCTGACCCGAGGGGTGTTCACGCGGCTGGTTCGGCGCTGCCAACCTCAGTAATCTGAGCGCATTATGAGCGCTCCCCTGCCGCCTTCGGCACCGTTTCCGCCGCCTTCCCGGGGCACGCGGACGCGGGGACTGGCCGCCCGGATCCTGTGGGCGGCGGTCCCGTTCTGGACGGTCGGGATCGCCGGGTGGGCGCCGGCGGTGCACATCGCGCGCCGCCGGCGGACTCGGGAGGCGTGGTGGTGGGTGGCGGCGCTGGCGGCCTCGACGGTCGCCGAATTCGTGGTCGTTGAGCTGATTCCGAAGAAGGCCAACGTCGAGGAGAGCTTCATCGGCGACACTGTCGTCCTCGGCTACCTGATCACGGCGACTGTCTACGCGTGGCGAGGCTGTGGCGCGGACCTCCCGGCACTGCGGCCGGTCTCGCCGCCGGTCCCGCCGCAGCCCTGGTACGGCGCCGCTCCGACGATCGCTCCCATGCCCTTTCCAGCGCCTGCTCCCATGTCGGCTCCGGCGCCCACTCCGGCACCCGCTGCGACGGTCGCTCCAACGCCCACGGCGGCGATCCTGGCCGCCCCGACCGGATCCGGGGCCGCGCAGGATATGGCCGCGGAGATCCAGGCCGATCTCAGGGAACTGCGAGGCCTCCTCGGCGGCGAGGACGCCCGGTGACCCGGGGCCGGGTGATCGCCGGCCGCTACCGCCTGGACGTCCCGCTGGGCCGCGGCGGCATGGGCGAGGTGTGGCGGGCCTACGACGAGCGCCTGGACCGGCACGTCGCGGTCAAGCTGATCGCGGCCGGCGCCGCGCGCCGGCCGGACCGGCCGGTGCTCGCCAAGCGCTTCTCCCGGGAGTGCCGGGCCCTGGCCCGGATCGACCATCCGGGCGTGGTCGCCATCCACGACGCCGGGGTCGACGGCGATCCGGACAGCGGCGAGCTGTACCTGGTGATGCAGCGGATCGACGGCATGAGCCTGGCCGACTTCGTCGCCGAGCGCGAGGACGTGCCGTGGCCGCAGGCGGCGGCGCTGGGAGCGCAGATCGCCACCGTACTGGCGGCGGTGCACGCGATCCCGGTGGTGCACCGGGATCTGAAGCCGGGCAACGTGATGCTGCGCCCCGACGGGACCGCGGTCCTGCTGGATCTGGGCATCGCCGCGGTCTTCGACCCGGATCTCAGCAAGCTGACACGGACCGGCGAATCCCTCGGCAGCCCCGGCTACATGGCGCCGGAGCAGGCGGCCTCCGGGGTCGCCGGGCCGGCGAGCGACCTGTACGCGCTGGGCTGCGTGCTGCACGAAGTCCTCACCGGCCGGCCGGTCTTCGAGGCCCCGACGCCCTATGCGCTGTTCGCCAAGCACGCGACCGAACCGCCGACTCCGGTCCGTACGCTGCGTCCCGACGTCCCACCGGTGGTGGAGCAGCTGATCCTGGAACTGTTGGCCAAGCAGGCGCAGTCACGGCCGGCGTCGGCGCACGAGGTGTACGGCCGCCTCGCGGCGGTGCTGCCGAAGGGACCGGCCGATCACGGCGACCTCCCCTTCGACCCCTTCCGGCCGTTCCACTCGCCGATGGCCCCGCCGCCGGGCCCGGGCCCCGCGGCGAACCGTGCGGCGCGGGCCGCCGAGCGCAGCGGTCCGGAGGTCGACCTCGCGACGGCGCTGGCCGAGGCGGAGCGGCTGGTCGGCGAGGGCAGCTACGCCCCGGCCGTGCAGATCCTCGGCTCGGCGCTGGCCTTCGCACAACGCGAGCACGACCCGCACGGCCCGGTCGTGCGCGCCCTGCGCAAGCAGTACGCCAAGATCCTGATGCTCGACGGCCAACCCGGCGCGGCGCTCACCGAGTTCGACCGGCTAGCCCGCACGGCCGCCGCCGATCACGGACCGGGCAGCGAGGAGGCACTCGGCTTCCGGTACCAGGCCGCGCAATGCCGGGAGCAGACCGGGGATCTGGCCGGTGCGCTGGCCGAGTACCAGGCGATCCTGCCGGCGTACACGGCGCTGCCGGACCACGACGCCCGCAAGGCGCTGGCGATGCGCGACCGGATCGGGCGGCTGCTGGTCGCGACCGGGCAGCCGCGGCACGCGTGGCCGGTGCTGATCGGGGTGCTGCAGGACGAGGAGCGGATGCTGGGTCCGCAGCATCCTGACACGCTCGCGATGCGGGGAGTGGTGCAGCAGATCGGCGGCCTGCCGCAGAGCCGGTGAGGCGCTGCCGTCCGGTGCCGCGTCACCAGCTCGGCCCCGCGCTACCGGCTCAGCGCGGGATCACCGGCTCGACGCCGACGGCATCCCCGGATCGTGCAACCGCCGGATGATGATGTCGCGCTTGTGGATCCCCGTCTCCACCAGCTCCTCGGCGCGCATGAGCGAGCACTCCGCGACCGCGATGGCGACCGCCTCGGCACCCGGGGTGGCCCGGTGGATGGCGCGGGCGATGAGCGAGCCGGGCACCGGCAGGTCGAGCACGGTGCAGTTCTGCAACCAGTCGGCGTGGAACCGGGGCGCGATGACCGCGCCGAGGCCCGCGGCGGCCATGATCTCCAAGGCGGCCGGGGTGAAGGCCAGGTGCTCGCGGGACGGCACGATGCCGTGGAGCTCGGCCAGGCGGCGGAAGCACCGGCCGCGGGCCGTGCCCGGCAGGGCGGTGATCCAGGGCTTGTCCGACAGGTCCGCGGGACTGGCCGGGAGGTCCCAGGAGACCGGGACGGCGATCCGGTACTCGTCCTCGATGAGCACCCGGGACACGTAGCCGGGAGGCAGCGGGAAGGCGGTGTCCCGGTCGTCCGCGACGAGCATGACGTCCACGCTCCCGGCGCGCAGCATCCGCAGCCCCTCGGCTTCTTCGACCTCGACGATCGTCGGCCGCAGCTCGGGGTGGCGCCTGGCCAGGACGGACACCGCGCCGGCGGCCACCAGCACCGTCCCGCCCGGCGCGACGGCCATCGTGACCGGCCCGGCGACCGTGCCGGTCAGGGTGGTCAGCTCGCGCTCGGCGTCGGCCAGCGATTCGCCGATCCGGCTCCCGGCGCGGGCCAGGATCCGGCCCGCCTCGGTCAGTTCCAGCCGTCCCGCGCCCCGGTCCACCAGCGCCAGGCCGGCTTCGCGCTCCAGCTTCGCCAGTTGCTGGGACACCGCCGAGGGCGTGTGCCCGAGCCGGCGGGCGGCCTGCGCGAGGCTGTCCGTCTCCGATATCGCCTGCAGCAGGAGCAGGCGCCGCGGGTCCAGATCCATGCGTCCATTAGCGCCGCTACATGCGCCGCTTAGCAAATCTCGGGGCCGGTTTCTGAGACGCTGTGCGAGTCTGGCGGCCATGACGCGGATACATTTTATCCCGTTCGTCGGGATCATAGGCATAAGTGCCGTCGCGCTCGCGGGGTGCGGCGGTGCATCGGGGACCACCGGCACGACCGGCTCCGCTCCGGTGTCGAGCCAGAGCGTCGCGGCGGTGGGGAACAGCGATCAGAGCACTGCGGGCCGGCCGCCGGCGACCGGAACGGCCCCGGCCGGCGGCGTCAATCCGGGCGGCGTCAATCCGGGCGGCGCCGATCCGGGCGGCAGCGGATGGGTGCTGTCGGCGCCGAAGTCCGTCTTCGGCTTCGCCCAGATCCAGCCCCAGGCCGCCACGCTCGGCACGATCCAGTCCGAACTCGCCAAGGGCGCCGCCCCGCTCGGGGTCACCGGATCCCAGGTCATAGCGGTCTACGACGACCCGACCCACGACGTCTACGTCATCTTCGCCGGCTACAACGGCAGCGGCTTCGTACCGGACAAGATGAAGCCGGTCTTCGACGTCGCCCCGCTCTACACCACCGACGGCACGGGCGACCACCTCGTGGAGAACCACGTGATGATCGGCGCGGGACCGCACGGCGGCCAGGCCGGCTGCGTCTCCAGCGCGGTCCAGTCCGGCGGCCTGGCCGCGGAGAGCACCGTCTGCATGTGGATGACGGCCACCACGATGGGCACCGTCACGTACTACCCCAAGCCGGACCACCAGCAGATGGTCTTCGGCACCGGCCCGGAGGTCATGGGCAAGGTCATGGTGGATCTGCGGAACCTGGTCGAGCACCAGTCCTGAGCCGGATCCCGTTACACCAGCCCGGAATCCCGGACCCGCACTTCCTTGGAGAACCGCGCCGACCACTGCCCGCGGTCGACGTTCAGCGCCGCCTCGGCCAGGCGCAGCCGCTGGATGTCGGCCGTGCCGGCGGGCGCGAGCACGTGATAGGCGTCGCGCAGATACCGCTCGATCCGGTACCGGGTCTGCAGGCCGCGGGCGCCGACGATGTCCATCGCCGCGCGTGCGGAGTCGATGGCGAACTCGACGTTGACCAGCTTGGCGTTCATCAGCTCCGTGTCGCAGGGCAGGCCCTGGTCCAGCAGGTAGACGGCGTGGTACGCGGCCAGACGCGCCGTCATCAGCCGGGACTGCATGTCGCCGAGCCGGACCTTGATCGAGGAGATCTCGTGGATCGGGGCGTCGTAGAGCCGGCGCTGCTGGCAGTAGGCGACCGTGTCCTCGACGATCGCCTGGTGGATGCCCAGGGCCACCGCGGTGAGGTTCGGGCGCCCGTAAAGCGTGCTGGACGAGTAGGCCACGTCCAGCCCCTCGCCCTCCTGTCCGAGTCGGTTCTCCACCGGTATTCGGCAGTTCTCCATGACGATCTCGCCGAAGCTGAAGCCGTGCAGGCCCATGGTCGGGTCCAGCGGTTCCAGGCGGACGCCGGGGCGGTCGTACTCGACCAGGAAGGCGCTCAGGCCCTTGGAGCCGGGACCGGTGCGGACCACGACGCCGTGGACGTGCCCAACGTGCGAGTTGCCCACGAATACCTTGCGGGCGTTCAGGACGTAGTGGTCACCCTCGCGCACCGCGTTGCCGGACATGCCCAGCACGTGCCCGCCGGATTCCGGCTCGGTCACCGCGATGGTGGGCAGGCAGTTCCCGGTGGCGATCGGCGGGAGCCATCTTCGGCGCTGCGCCTCGGTGCCGAAGTGCAGGATCTTGGCCACACCGAGCTGCGAGGCCTGCGCCATGGCGCCCATCGCCGCCGAGACCCGGGACAGCTCCTCGATGATGATGGTCTTGCCGAGGTGCCCGAGTTCCATCCCGCCGTACTCGACCGGGATGGTCGCGCCGATCCAGCCGCGCCGGGCGATCGCCGCGGAGAGCTCGTGGTCGACCTCGCGGGAGTCCTCCATCTGCGCCACCCGCGGCCGCACGTGCTGCTCGGCGAAAGCCCGGACCTCCTCCCGCACCGCCTCATGCCGGTCGTTGGTGAAGACCTGGTTCATGAGTGCTGACACCGACTCTCTCCTCACCGCTGTACGGCGTTCCCGCGCGGGCTCGCTAGTGATCGCCAGAGCACGCGCGCACTCATACCTATCACGTGATCATCGCCGGGCAATACAGTGTCCTGGCTCGTATATGCCGTTTCCCTCTGGGGTACGTGTTACTCCTGCGAATCAGATTGTGTCCGCAAGGTCCCCGATGTCCGAGGCGAGTGCTCTGGCCCGGCTCAGGACGGTTGCGCCGTCGCTGTCCCGCAGCCCCAGAGTCAGCACCGCGGCGTCGTGGCCGGGGACCCGGACCGGGACCGCGGCGAAGATCACCGAGCCGGTCGCGGGCTCGTTCAACGGGATCGGCGCGGTGGCCGTCGGCTCGCCGCCGCGGTCCAGGTGCTCGATCACCGCCAGGATGCCGACCGGCGCGAGGTGCGGGAACGCCTCGGGGGCCGGCGTGCCGAGCATCTCCACGACGCCGAAGAGCTGATCGTGCAGGGTGTTCGCGTACAGCACCTCCAGGCCCGGGCGCGCGGCGATCATGGCCGTGCCGCCGGCGCCCTCCAACACCCCGGCGATTTTCTGCCGACCGCTGATTTCCGCCAGCACCTCGTCGCGCGCCGCCTTGAGCACCTGGAGGCCCTGATTGCCCCAGGAATTCCCCTCCGCTTCGCTTCGGGGCGCCGGGTCGATCGCGCACACCGTGCCGATCACCGTCCCGTCGTCGTCGATCAGCGGCACGCCGATGTAGCTGCGCACGCCGAGCTCGTCCACCACCGGGTTGCCGCGGAAGCGGGAGAACTCGAAGACGTCGTCCAGGGTGAGCGCGGCCTTGCGGCCCACGACGTGCACGCAGAAACCCTGGTCCATGTCCATGAACCGGCCCGGGTCGCCCAGGAACGCCGGGTCGCCGCTGGCCGGCTCCTTGCCGTACAGGCCCACGAAGTACTGCCCGGACTCGCCGACCAGGTTCACCATCGCCGCGGTTGCGCCGGTGGCCTCGGCCGCCCTGCGCGCGACCTCGTCGAACACCGAGTCCGGCGTGCTGGCCAGGCCCAGCTCGCGCTGGCGGGCCGCGCGCGCGGCGGCGTCGGAGGGCGCCGGCCGGCCCAGCCGCAGGGCCGGGGTCTGGAAGTCGTCGCGCTCTGTCATATGTAGCTTCCTTCATGCGCGGCCAGCTCGGGGGCGGATGGCCGGACGGTCCGGTAGTCGGTGCTCTGCAGGTGCTTCACCAACGCGATGAGGACGTTCACGGCCGAGGTGCGCGAGCGGGCGTCGCACATCACCACCGGGACCTCGGCGCGCAGCTGGAGCGCTTCACGCACCTCGACGGCGGTGTAGGCGAACTGCGCGCCCTCGAACTCGTTGACCGCGACCAGGAACGGGATCCCGGTGCGCTCGAAGTAGTCCACGGCCTCGAAGGAGTCCTCGATGCGGCGGGTGTCGACCAGCACGATGACGCCGAGCGCGCCGATGCACAGCTGGTCCCACATGAACCAGAACCGCTCCTGGCCGGGCATCCCGAACAGGAACAGCACGTACTCGTTGGCGATGCTGATCCGGCCGAAGTCCAGGGCCACCGTGGTGGTGGTCTTGCCGCCGGTGAGCGCGATGTCGTCGTAGCCGACGCTGGCCTCGGTGATCGTCGCCTCGGTCTTCAGCGGCGCGATCTCGGAGACCGCCCCGACCAGCGTGGTCTTGCCGACGCCGAAGCCGCCGGCTATCAGGAGCTTGAGACCGCCGGGCAGCTCAGAGCTTGTAGAGGGCATCCAGCACCTTCTCCAGAAGGTCTGTGCTCGGCCGGGCCCGTTCGAAGACGGGCACGGGCGCGCGGGTGTCTATCGCGCGCCAGCCGAGCAGGTCGGACAGCAGGATCTTGGTGACGGCCAGCGGGAGCCCGGACAGCGCGGAGACCTCGGCGACCGAGATCGGCCGGTCGCACAGGCTCAGGATGTCGTCGTGGTCCGGGCCCAGGTCTCCCAGGGCCCGGCCGGTGGCCACCACGTAGGTCACCAGGTGGAAGTCGGCGTTCGGCGCCGTCCGGCCGCCGGCGACCGCGTACGGCCGGATGAGCCGGCCGGCCGCGGAGTCGACGAAGGCATCGGGATCGCCCCGGCTCACGACCGGGCCCGCGCTGCTGCCACCGCCCCGTCCGCGGCGCCGCGCGGGGCCGTGGACAGTTCCCGCTCGACGGCGGTGACGCAGCGCTGCATCTCGAACCCGATCTGCCGGGGGTCGGCGCCGCGGTCGGCGAGCACCCCGATGCAGGTGCCGGGGCCGGCCGCGCCGACGCACAGGAACGCGCCGTCGAGCTCCACCACGACCTGGCGCACGCTTCCGGCGTGCACGGTCCTGCCGATGGCCGTGACGATGCCCCACATGCCGCTCTCGGCGGCGGCCAGGGTGTCGGCCTCGTCCTTGCTCAGACCGGTGGTGTAGGCGCGGACCAAACCGTCCGTCGACATCAGCAGCACGCTGCGGGCGGCCGGGATGCTCTGCAGCATCCGGTTGATCAGCCAGCTGAGATTCTCTTCGGTCTGGTTGCTGCTCACTGGTTCCACTCCTGACGGTTCGCGGTGGTGCGATCGTGCTGCGAAGGGTCCGGTCCGGCCGCCGGGGGGTCGGCCGGCGCGGTACCCGAGGACAGGCCCTGCCAGAAGTCCGACATCATCGTCGGCGACAGGGCACCGCCGTCGTGCGGCCGGCTCTCCTGTCCTTCAGCCTGGATCAGGCGCGCGGAGATGTGGCCCTGAGGGGTGCGGCGGCGCAGCTGCGGGCGGCCGTCGGGCAGCAGGCCCGGCGCGGAGCCCGGCTGCGGCTGCGGGCCCGGCTGGGAAGCCTGCGGGGAGCCCGGCTGGCCGGCCTGCTGCGGCGCACCGGCCTGGGACCACGGCGGCGCGCCGGCACCCGGGCCCTGGCCCGGGTACTGGCCGGCCGACGGCTGCGGGTACGCGGCGGAGCCGGTGGGGCGCGGCACCGGCGCGGCCTGGACCGGCGCGGGGCCGCCGGTCGCCGTCGGCGGGGTGGTGGACGGCCACTGCGGCTCGGCCGGGGCCGGCTGCGGCCGGATCGGCAGGCCCTGGGCCGACTGGGAGTAGCTCGGCTGCGACCCGGACGAGGTTGCCGGGGACGCCGGGGACGCCGGCGTCGCAGAGGCCGACTGGGAGTGCTGGGGTTGCCGCGGCTCAGCGGGCCAGACCGAGGTGGCCGGGGCCGGGCGCGACGACTGGTCCGCGGTGCCCGACAGGCTCGAAGTGGTCGACGGGCTCGACAGCGCGTCCCAGCCGGAACCCGAGCTCGACGCCTCGTCGGCAGCGTTGGTCGACGTCGACAGCGCGTCCCAGGAGAAGCCCGAGCTCGACGTCTCGGACCCGCCGGCCAGTGCGGTCGGCAGCGGCGGCGCGGCGGCCCATGACGGACCCGACGAGCCCGACGAGACCGACGAGCCCGCCTGCGCAGTGTCCTGCGACGCCGCCCGCACGGAGTTCTGCTGCCCCAGGCGGTACGTGTCGTCGGCGGTCGGCAGCGGCGGCACCTGCGACGTGGCCGGCGCGGGCAGCGGCAGCGTGGAGGCGGCCACCGGGGACAGCGAGGCGGCCGAACTCGGGGCGGCTGCCGGGGCCGGCGTGACCGCGTCCGGCAGCGAGACCAGCGCGGGGCGGGCCGGCAGCTGCGTGGTGTCGATGCCGCGGCGCGGCTGGCGGTTCCGGTCGGCCGGCAGCTCCTCGGTCGCCAGCAGCGCGTCCGGGATCACCACCAGGGCCATGGTGCCGCCGGTGACGTTCGGCGCCAGCTCGACGGCGATCCCGTGCCGCTGGGCCATCTTCGCGACCACGGACAGGCCGATGCGGCCCTGCGAGAGCAGGTCCCTGACGTTGGCGCCGGAGGGGTCGCGCAGCAGGGTGTTGAGCCGCCGGAACTGGTCCGGCTCCATACCGATGCCGTGGTCGTTGATCTCGATCGCCAGACCCGCGGACACCCGGTGCGCGCCGACCGTGACCTTGGTGGTCGGGTTCGAGTAGTTGGTGGCGTTCTCGACCAGTTCGGACAGGATGTGGATGACATCGGAGACGGCGTGGCCGTGGATGCGGCCCGGGGCCCGGGGGATGACCTGCACGCGCGGGTAGTCGGGGGTCTCGGAGACCGCGGAGCGCTGCGCGACGGTGACCGGCACCGGGTGCGTCCACTGCCGCTGCGGGAGCGCTCCCACCAGGACGCCGATGTTCTCGCCGTACCGGCGGACCTGGGTGGCCTGGTGGTCGATGCCGAACAAGGACTTGAGGAGCTTGGGGTCCTCGACCTCGTTCTCCAGCTCGTCGAGCCGGTTGATCTGCTGCAGCACCAGGGTGAGCAGCCGGCGCACCAGCTGCGCGAAGATGACCTGCAGGTCCACGCCCTCGTCGGAGACGGACGCCGGACCGGCCGCGGCCCGGGTCGCCGCGGCCAGCGTCGCGGCCGCCTCGGTCGCGTTGGCGACGACCTGCGGGGACACCGGGGGCGGCGGCGGAGCCTGCGGCGGGACCCGCTGCGGCAGCGGGGCCGGGGCCTGCTGCGGCATCGGCGGCTGCTGCTGGTGCGGTTGGTGCGGTTGGTGCGACTGGTGCGGTGCCTGCGGCGGCTGGCGGCGCTCGGCTTCGGGGTAGGACACGAATTCGGCCGTGCGGCCCGGACGCCCCGCGAGGGCGAGCGTGGCCACGACGACCGCGAGTATCAGGGCGCCGAGCACGTAGACGGTCGTCATCGTGCCGCCGCTGATGCGGTACCCCGCCGAGTGCGCGCCGTTCACCACGATGAAGATCGCCGCGGCCGCCAGCACCGCCGAGAACACCGAGGGGGCCACGATCCAGGCGGTCGGCCGCCGGCCGGCGGCCCGGCGCTCGGAGGCGGCGCCGAAGGCCGAGTGCCGGCCGGGTGCGCCGTGGGGACGCGGTGCCTCCTGGACGCGGTCCGCCGCGGTCACCGGACGTCACCACCGGTGTGGCTGCGACTGCGAGCAGATACGGAAGCCATATGCCAACCCTACGTTCTGAGTCGATTACGAAGTGGATACCGGCTCGAATTCGAAGAACATATCAGAAACCTGACAAAGATGTGCCATGATCGACCCTGAGCCCATTACATCAGGAGACGCCCGCGAGGCGATATCTGAGGGCGTGGATAAGGGTTTCACGCCGCGCGCGCAGGTACCCGCGCGAGGACGGACCGCCGGGTCCGCGGGGGTTCGTCAGCGCCGGATCATACGCCGCCGGGCGGATCGCGAGGAGCCGCCGGGGCGGCGTGCCGGTGAACGACACACCGGCGCAGCCCGCGCTCCGCACACAAGTTCCCACCCACGCCCTTACCAACGCGCGAGCCCGCGATCGGTTACGCGGGCGGCTTCAGCCTTGCGGGGTTCGGCGGGTTCGAACAGGTTCGGGGCGTAAAGACTTCGGAAAACCGGCTACGCCGCCGGACAAACCTTTGGGACGGCTATATACAGACCTCTGATTTGCGACAAGTGGCAGATTGGTCTGGACCACAGGGGAAGATCGAGGTGGGGCGGCGGAGGTGACAAGGTTTCATCTTCGCCGCCGCCGAAATCACGCCTTGGTGAAGGATTCCAGCCGCTGCCACGCGTCCTCGGCCGCTTCGGTGTGACCTGTCTCACCAAGATGGTGGTACTCGTAGAAACCGTGCGGCTGGTGGGGATAGACCGCGATCTCATGGGGCCGGCCGGCGGCGGTCAGCTGAGCTTCGAAGGACTCCGGGACGGCGACCGGGACCTCCTTGTCGCTCCCGCCGAACAGCCCGAGCACCGGCACACGCAGGGCACTGATAAAGTCGTCCGGCAGCGCCTCGGCGTGGCCGTAGGCACCGGTCCACGGGCAGAAGGCGACGACGCCGGCCAGCTCGGCGCCGAGCACCTCCGGCGCGGCCGTACCGGAGTAGAGCGCGTGGGCGCCGCCGACGCAGAAGCCCAGGGTGTAGGTCGGGCCGGAACCAAAGGTGTCGAGATAGGCGATGGCAGCGGCGATGTCGGCGAGGACGTTCTCGCGGCGCGCCTCGGCCATGTGCGGCTTGTAGTCGAAGTCCTCAGCGTGCGGACCCACGCCCGCGGTGCGGCCGTAGTAGTCGATGGCGACGACGTCGCAGCCGGTCCCGGTGAAATGCCGCGCGAGGCTGACGTAGTCCCCGCGCAGACCGCCCATGTCGGGCAGCAGGATGATGCGGCCGCTGGACGGGTTCTCGGCCCGGGCGTGGAAGGCGCCGAAGGTCGTGCCGTCGCCGGCCGTGAGGGTGAGCAGTTCCTCCGCGGGGAAGTCGCGGTGCGTCTCGATACACATGTCTTCACGATCTCCGACACGTCAACGCGTTTTCGCCGGTCGCGGTCGGTGCGACCGCGACGCCGCCAACAGCGTGAAGACTCAGGAAGCGTCGTCGAGAAGGATGGTCCGGATCGCCCGCTCCACATGCCCGACCAGCTCTTCGCGGGGCATCTCGGCGAGCGGGCCCACACCGCTGACCCGCCGATGGAAGGCGATGCCGGTGAGGTGTGCGTGCAGCAGCTCTATGCGGGTGTCGGCATCGGGCACCTGAACGATCTGCCGGTACGCGGCGCGGCTGCGCGCCTGCATCTGCTCATGGAGGCGCAGAGCCGACTCCTCCCCCGAAGCAACGCTGCGGATCAGCGCTATCAACGGCGCCTCGCCCGAGTCCAGCTCGTCGACGAACGCCTCGGCCAGCCGGCGCGCGAGCGTGGCACGGTCGCCGGCGACGAGCGCGTCGAGATCGGCCGGGCCCGGCATCGCGGCGACGAAGAGCTCTTCTTTGCTGGAGAAATGGCGCATCACCAAACCGTGCGTGACCCCGGCCCGGGCGGCGACTTCGCGGATCGTGGTGCGCGCGTAGCCGCGTTCGGTGAAACTGGCGCGGGCGGCTTCCAGGATGGCGGCGCGGTGGGCTCGGGGGTCACGTATCCGGTGCGGCACAGCCCTAGTGTACAAGCGGTCATTAGCGGTACCGTGGACTGGTGAACAAGCGGTCATTAGTGGTCGGCGGACTCCGGATGAACGTGGTCGAGGCCGGAACCGGCCCCGATGTCGTGCTGCTGCACGGGTTCCTGAACCACTCGTACTCCTGGCGGCACCAGGTCCGCGACCTCGCCGCCGCGGGCTACCACGTGCTCGCGCCGGACCTGCGCGGCTACGGGGAGACCGGCCGTCCGGAGGACGCCGGGCAGTACTCGGTGCTGCACCTGGTCGGCGACGTCGTCGGACTGCTGGACGCGTTCCGGATCGAGCGGGCGACCGTGGTCGGGCACGACTGGGGCTCGATGCTGGCGTGGAACACCGCGCTGATGCGGCCGGACCGGGTGCGGGGCGTGGTCGGGATGAGCGTGCCGTATGTCCCGCGCGGGGAAATCAGCCTGCTGACGGCGATGCGGGAGCGGTTCGGCGACTCCTTCTACATGCAGTACTTCCAGGAGCACGGCCCGGCCGACCGGGAGTTGGCCCGGGACGTCCCGGCGACGTTCCGCGGGGTCCTGGGATCCGGGTCGGAGCCGTGGGATCCGGTCGTCCCGGAAGGCGGCGGCTGGCTGGATTGCCTGCCGGACAAGGGGATCCCGGACTGGCTGTCCCCGGCCGATCTCGACGCGCACGCGACCACGTTCGAGCGGACCGGGTTCACCGGGGCGCTCAACTGGTACCGGAACATGGACCGGAACTGGGAGCTGACCGCCCCATGGCAGCACGCGCCGATCCAGGCGCCGGCCCTGTTCGTCTACGGGACGCGGGACGCGTTCAGCCGCTACGCCTCGGCGCTGATCGACGATCTGCCGAGCCACGCGCCGGATCTGCGGGGCGTCGTGCGGCTGGACGCAGGGCACTGGGTTCAGCAGGAGCGGCCCGACGAGGTGACGGCGGCGTTGGTTGACTTCCTGGACCGCGATCGCTGAGCGGTGGACCCCGCGCCGCTGAGCGAGCAGCGCGAGGCCGGCCTGCGGGTGGTCGGGACGTGCCGGCACTTCGCCGTTCTGGCCTGCGCGCTGCTGCGGAACGCGGGCTACGCGGCGCGGGTGCGCTGCGGCTTCGCCACGTACTTCCAGCCCGGCCAGGCGCTCGACCACTGGGTGATCGAGTACCGGGGCGCCGAGGACGACCGCTGGATCCGCCTGGACCCCGAACACCTCGGCGGCGGCGCGTTCCCGCTCCCCGCCGGCCTCAAGCCCGGCGACCTCAAGCCCGGCGACTTCCTCACCGGCGCCGAGGCGTGGGCCGCCTACCGCCGCGGCGAGGTGGACGGCGCCACGTTCGGCGTCTACGGCACGGAGAACTTCGGCCCGGCGGAGATCCGCGGCAACGCCGTGAAGGACCTCGCGGCCCTGAACAAGGTCGAGAGCCTGCCGTGGGACGAGTGGGGCCGCATGACCGACGCCTTCGCGGGCCGCACCGGCGCGGACTACGACGCGCTGCTGGACGAGTTGGCGGCGGTGTGCGAGGCGGACGAGCCCGCGGCGTTGAGCGAGTTGTACCGGAACCCGGCGTTCGAAGTGCCGGCGGAGATGCTGCGCTGAGGGGCTCCCGCAGGGTGCTGAGATTTGGCGGCAGGGGGCGATAGCCTTCCCTCTTCCACCCGTCCGCGCCAGGGCCCGCCCTTGGCGCCGCTACCTCAGGAGCCGTGCAATGGCCCAGGTCAGGCTGCCGCGTCAGCGTTCGTCGGAGACCGTCAGCGTTCTGGTCGGCGGGTACGCCGGCCGGGTCACGGTGGTGCGGCCCGACGACCGGCCGCCGCAGGTGTCGCTGATGGCCGGGAGCCACGGGTCGACCGTCGCAGGGCTCGCCGACGCCATCGGCACCGCGATCAGCCTGGGGCTGGCGAACGGCGCCGGGTTCGACGACTACCGCGTCGCGCTGGAGCTGCTGGGGCTCAGCGCCGAACAGCTCGGGCGGGAGTAGGGCTCCACTCCACCCACCTGCGTTCCACCCGCCTTCCACCCCCGGATGGAAGCGGCTCCAACCGGCCGGCTGCGAATCTTGCACTGTCAGCAAGAACGGGCAGGTCAAGAGGGGAAAAGATCATGGACGCCAGCGTGTGGATCGTCAACATCGCGGTTCTGGCCTCGGTGCTCGGCACCGACCTGGGCCGCCGCAAGGTGGGGACGGGGCGGCTGCTGCGGCCGGCGATCGTGGCCGCGGTGATCATCCCGCTGTATGTGAAGCACCCGGCCACCTCCGGGAGCGGCCTGGTGCTGGAGCTGGCCGCGGCGGCCCTCGGGCTGCTGCTCGGGCTCGGCGCCGCGGCGCTGCTGAAGGTGCACCACGACCCGAAGGACGGCGCCGTCTACACCAAGGCCGGGGCCCCGTACGCGGCGCTGTGGACCGCGGTCATCGGCGCGCGGCTGCTGTTCGTCTACGGCTCGAACCACTGGTTCAACGCCCAGCTCGGCCGGTGGATGTTCCAGCACCAGATCTCGGTGAACGCGCTGACCGACGCGCTGGTCGTGATGGCCATCACGATGCTGCTGGGCCGGACCGGGACGCTGGCCGCCAAGCGGCGGGCCGCGCTCATCGGGCACGCCGGGGCCGCGGCGCGCAGCGCGCAGACCGTGCGGTAGCGCCGGGTGTGACAGCTCGACCGAACATCTCCCCTCCGAGGCCGCCGGGCATCTTCGCCCGGCGGCCTCGGGGTGTGTGGGCGCCGAGCCTTCGGGCTTCTGGCACCCCTCACCCGGGCTCCGGCTCCCGACGCGCACGCCAGGCGTAGACGCCCAGGCCGCCGACGACCGCCGGCACCCCGAGGATCAGCACCATCGCCTCGATGCCGCGGCGGGTGTCGTCGTCGGTCTTCACCAGCAGCTGCCGGGACAGGCCGCAGACCGGGACGTCGTCCGGGCCGCGCTGCGCGCAGGCCGAGAGCGAGTACCAGGCCATGGCGGCGGAACCGCCGGGACCGGAGCCGGAGCCGGAGCCGTCGATCACGTCGCTGGGGCCGGTCAGCGGCTCGGGGGCGGCGGCCAGGTCCTGGACCGTGCCGGCGGCGATCTGGGCCCGGATGTCCACGGACTGGCCGGGGGCGAGGTCCGTGGTCCAGGTCGGCATTGAGGCGGTGGCAGACGTGGACGCGGGGGCGGACGTGGACGCCGGGGCCTTGGCAGCCGCCGGGCTGGCCCGCAGGACGTGGAAGCCGGGCGGGAGCACCGCCGTGACGGCGAGGTGCCGGTAGGGCACGCTCGCGGCGTCGTGCAGCTCGATCGTGTAGTCGATCGCCGCGTGCTCGTCGGCCGGGGTGCTGCCGCCGAGGACCGCGACGGTCACGCCGGCGGCCGGCGTCGGAATGACGGCCGGGGTGGCGTCCGCCGCTGCGGAAGCAGCCGCGGGCCCGAGAAGCGTCATCGCCGCGGCCGCACCCACCCGGAGCAGCCTCGGCCCGCTTATGCCGGTCACCGGATCGGGCCGTCATGTCGGAACCAGCGTTCGAGCGCCTGGTCGCGTGGATCGCGGGGCAGGACCGGGGGGACCGGCGGGACCGGGGAGGGCGGCACGGGCATGCGCGGCACCATCCTTTCGCATCGCTCTGATGTGCGACCGCCGGGCGGCGGCCGTCCGTGACGAGCCTGCAAGCCCCGATGGCGGACCGCATCCGCAGCGAGGCCGCACGAGGGAACGGGATAGGCGAAGACGTGTTCGCCTTTGTAGACTCGAAAGCTGCCATAACACCTTCAGCGCACGGGGGAACCACAGGATGTCCACGGCCGCCGACACGGCGAACAGCAAGCCCATCACCTACCGTCTCGACCTGGGCGAGGGGTGGACCCGGATCCGCCTGGACGAGCACGCCGAGGCCGACGTCAGCGCGTTCCTCGACCTGGCCTTCGCCGCGGTGCCGGCCGACGCCGCCGAGGCCGGCCGCGGCCTGATCGCCGGCCGGCTGAACACCCAGATCGTCGCCGGACGCGCCAAGGGCGGCATCGACTTCTACATCCCGACGCCCGGCGCGGGGCCGGCGCCGGCGCTGACCGTGATGGCCTCCGAGGTGAAGATCCCGAGCGCGGCGGTCCCGGAGCCGGCGGACGTGGTGGCCCGGGTCGCGGCCTCCAACCCGACCGCGCGGACCGGCGTGATCGCCGGGATGCCGGCCGTGCGCATCGACCGCAGCGCCGGGCTCGACCCCGAGGCCGAGGCCGCCGAGCAGGACGCGGACGACGACGACCCGCAGCCGCCCCGCCCCCGGCACATCGAGTACGTCGTCCCGGTGGCCGGCGACCCGGACCACCGCTGGCTCTCGATCGCGCTGACCGGCCAGGCCGGCCCGGGCGCCGACGAGGCGAAGGTGGACGCCGCGGTCTCGCGGTTCGACCAGGCGGTCGCGGAGTTGGCCTGGACCGAGGCTGAGGGTCCGGCTTCCTGAGAACGCTGTACTTTCCGGACCGGGCCGCAGAGGCGAGAATCTGCGGCCCGCTCTGCTTTCCGGAAGCAGCGTGTCATCTCAGTACCCGACTCAGTACACGACCTCGGGCGGGTCGTAGAGCCGCAGCCCGTCGGTGAGCAGCCCCGCGCGCTTCACCGTCCGCAGCACCGTCACCACCTCCAGCTGCGCGACCTCCTTGATCGCCCCGAGCCGGCCGGTCATGTACTGGTACAGGTCCTCGATCTCGCGGCAGACCACCACGGTCGTCAGGTTGGTGGCCCCGGTGGTCGCCGCGACGAACGGCACCTCGGGGTGCGTGCCGATGGCGCGGCCCACGGCGTCCAGGGCCGAGGGCGCGACCGAGGCCGACATCATGGCCTCGACGTGGTAGCCCAGGTGCACCGGCAGCACGTCGACGTCGAAGTAGAGCACGCCGTTCTCGGTCAGCTGCTCCATCCGGCGCCGGACGGTCGACTCGGACTTCCCGACGGCGGCGGCCAGCTCCGGATACGGCGTGCGGCCGTCCCGGGCCAGGACGGCGAGCAGCGCGCGGTCAGCGTCGTCGAGCTCGTACTCCCCCCACACCGTGGGGAAGTCCTGGCGCAGCGCGGCGACCTGGTCCGGGGCCAGGCCAGCGGCCAGGCCGGGCCAGCCGCCCGGGCCGCCGACGAAGGCGTGCAGGATCGACTTCACCGACACCCCGGTCACCTGCCGGGTCCGGGGCAGCTTGTCCAGCAGCAGTGAGTCGCGCTCGCGGCGGCTGCGGGAGCGGGTCATGCAGGACACCTCGGTGCCGCTGGCGTTGATCGTCACCCAGGCGATGTCCGGGCGGCGCGCCAGCGCGTCGGCGATCGCGCCGGACGCCCCGGGCACGCACTGCACCCGGACGTTGGACTCGTAGTGGCCGACCCGGTTGCTCATCGGCAGGCCGATCACCCGCAGCAGACCGTCGCCCCGCAGCCGGCGGTAGCGGCGGGTCACGGTCTGGTCGGTGACGCCCAGCACCTCGGCCAGCCGGCTGAAGGACGCGCGGCCGTCGAGCATCAGGGCCTGGGCCAGCTGCCGGTCGAGCGCGTCGAACTCCTCCACCGCCGCGCGGGGTGGGGCGGTGTCGCTGCGTTGCATCGTCGACATGGAAATCCATCATGTCAGGCGCAGTGATTATTGAAAACCGCCGTGATCTGCGATCTGAATAAGCAGATACCGCCAGCAGCTGGGACTGTCGGCATGACCGATCATCCCCACACGTCCTCGAGGAGGACTCATGCGCAAGTGGCTGCCGCTGGTCGCGGTCTGCTTGGGGACGTTCATGCTGTTGGTGGACGTCACCATCGTCACCGTCGCCCTGCCCGACATGGCACGGAACCTGCACACCACGTTCGCCGACCTGCAGTGGGTCATGGACGTCTACGCGCTGGTGCTGGCCGCGCTGCTGCTGGCCGCCGGGTCGCTCGGCGACCGGTCCGGGCACCGCAGGCTCTACGTCGCCGGGCTCGTCGTCTTCGCCGGCGCCTCGCTCGCCTGCGGGCTGGCCACCAGCCCCGGCGTGCTGATCGCGTTCCGCGCGGTGCAGGGTGTCGGCGGCGCGGCGATGCTCGCGACCACGGTCGCGCTGATCAGCCATCTGTACTCCGGGCGCGACCTCGGGACCGCCTTCGGCGTCTGGGGCGCGGTCAGCGGGGCCGCGGCGGCCGCCGGGCCGATCATGGGCGGGCTGCTGACCCAGCACCTGGACTGGCGGTGGATCTTCTTCGTCAACCTGCCGATCAGCGTGGTGGCGGTGGCCATGACGCTGCGGTACGTCGGCGAGTCGCGGAGCGAGCGGCGTCCGGGGGCGGACCTGCCGGGCCTGGTGACGTTCACCGCCGCGGCCGGGCTGGCGACGTACGCGCTGATCAAGGGCAACGACTACGGCTGGGGCTCGACGCGGACCATCGGGGTCTTCGCCGGGGCGGCGGTGGCGCTGATCGCCTTCATCGTGGCGGAGCTGCGCGGGAAGACGCCGATGCTGGACCTGGGGCTGTTCCGGAAGGGGACGTTCACCGGTGTGATGATCGGCGCGCTGCTGCTGTCCGGGGCGGCGTTCTCGTACTTCGCCTACGAGTCGCTGTGGCTCCAGTCGGCGCGGGGGATGGGACCGGTGACGGCCGGGCTGTGTTTCCTGCCGATGAGCTTCATGTCGTTCCTCACCGCGGGACTCGGCGGACGGCTGCTGCAGGACCGGATCTCGCCGCGGGTGATGATCGGCGGCGGGCTGCTGCTGATCGCGGCGGGGTCGGCGGCGCAGATGGCGGTCGGCGCCGGATCGAGCTGGACGGTGCTGGTCCCGGGGCTGGCGATCAGCGGGGTCGGGGTCGGGATGGCCACGCCGAGCCTGGTCTCGACGGCGGTCGCGGCGGTCGGGTATCAGCGCGCGGGGATGGCCAGCGGCGCGGTGAACACCGCGCGGCAGCTGGGGAACGCACTGGGCATCGCGGTGCTCGGGGTGGTGTTCCACGCGGGGCTGGCGTCGTCGGTGCACGGTTCGGGCGTCGCGCGGCCGGCGGCGGTGACCGACGCGCTGGCGGCCGGGCAGGCGCAGGGCGTGCTGGCGGCCGGCGGCGCGGACCGGCGGGCCGGGCTGGAGCACGTGGTGCACGCGGCGTTCGCCTCGGGGCTGCGGTCGGCGTTCCTGGCGGCGGCCGTGATGGGCTTGGTCGGCGGGCTCGCGGTGCTGGCGCTGGTGCGGCGGCCTGGCGGCGGGCACGGTGGCAGCCACGGTGGGGGACAGGAGCGGCCGGCGGAGTGGTCGGGGGCTGAGGTCGTGACCATCGCGGCGGAGGTCTAAACAGACCGACACGCTAGCTATCAAAATCCGGTGATTCGCCCTCCTCCATGGCTAATGTCCTACCCGGTCTTCCGGGTAGGACGAGCAGAGGGCGAGTCTCCATGGTTGGGCGGTTCAAGCACCTGACGGCCACGTTGGTGGCCACGGCGCTGGTGACGGGGCCGAGCTCGCTGTCGGTCACGGCCACGGCGGCGACGGTTGTGGATGGTCCTACTACTGCGCGGATCGGGTTGGCCGGCGCTGACCCGGACGGGTTACAGCGCTTCGCGGCGGCGGTGTCGGATCCGCACAGCGCGGAGTACCGCCACTTCCTCACGCCGGAGGAGGCCCAGGCTCAGTTCGGGCCGACGGCGGCGCAGCTGAAGAAGGTGCACACGTGGCTGGCCGACGGCGGGCTGACCGTCGCCGGGGAGAACAGCCACTGGATCGATGTGGCCGGGACGTCGGCGAAGATCCGGAAGGCGTTCGGACAGCTGCCGCGGCTGCGGAGCAACCCGGGCGAGGGGCTGGCGGCGCGGGCGGCCGCGGAGGTACCGCCGGCGCTGGTCGGGGCGGTGTCGAGCGTGGCCGGGCTGGTGCCGGAGACGCATGGGGTGCGGCAGTTCTCTTATCGGGTCGCGGCGGGGGCGCGGCGGCGGGTGTTGAGTGGGGGCGGGGTTGATCCGGGCGGGCCGATGCGGCCTGCCGGGCCCGGCAGCGTCGGCGGTCCCGATGAGCCGAGCGTTCCGACGGCCGGCGTGAACCCGGGCGGGCCGATGCAGCCTGCCGGGCCTCAGGCCCCGACCACGCAGGTCAATCCTGGCGGCCCTATGCAGCCGTCGGGGCCGGTCGGATCGGCGGGGCCTATCGGATCGGGCTTTCCCATCGTCGTCGGCGGGCCGATCAAGCGCAGCCTGCCGCTGGATCCCGGCGACCCGACGCTGCCGTCGACCACGTCCACGGCGTGCTCGTCCGACTGGGGCGGCTCCCCGGCGACCGGCGTCCCCCAGGGCTACAACAAGCCCGATCCGCTCGTCGTCTGCGGCTACTCGCCGAAGCAGTTGCGCGCCGCGTACGGGATCACCGCGTCCGGCTTCACCGGCAAGGGCGTCATCATCGGCGTCGTCGACGCCTACGGCTCGCCGACGATGCGGGCCGACGCGAACCAGTTCGCGACGTCGGTCGGGGACAAGGCGTTCGGGGCGGGGCAGTACACGGAGTCCGTGGACCGCGGGGCGTGGAAGCACCTGGGCGACGGCGTGTGCGAGACCCCCGCGGCGTGGGGCGGGGAGGAGGCGCTGGACGTGGAGATGGCGCACGGGCTCGCGCCGGACGCGGTCGTGCACTACTTCGGCGCGGCCTCGTGCCAGGACCAGGACATCGCCGCGACGCTGGCCTCGATCGTGGACAAGCACCTGGCCGACACCGTCACCGGGTCCTTCGGCGAGCTCATGCACTCCTCGGACCAGGGCGTCGATCCGGCGGTGGTCGACCAGGAGAACAAGATCTTCACGACCGGCGCGGCCGAGGGCATCGGGTTCGCGTTCGCCACCGGGGACTGCGGCGACCAGGCGCCAGGTCTGATCGGGCCGGGATGCGACGCGGGATCGGCGGGCACGCAGGTGGAGTGGCCGGCGGCGTCGCCGTGGGTGACCGCGGTCGGCGGCACGGCGCTGGCGCTCGGGCCGACCGGCACGCGGCACTGGGAGGTGCCGATGGGCGACCTGCGCTCGGACCTGTCGGCCGACGGGAGCACGTGGACGCCGATGCCCGGCCGGTTCTTCTTCGGCGGAGGCGGGGGCGCCAGTGCGGACTTCGCGCAGCCGGCGTATCAGAAGGGTGTGGTACCGAAGGATCTGGCGCAGGTCGCGGTCGCGGCCGGTGGTGGCTCGACCGGTGGCTCGACCGGCACGAAGGGGATGACCGGTTTGTCCGACGCGGGTGGGCCGACGGGATCGGGCGGCGCGGCCAGCACGCCTGGTCCGGTGGGCCCGGCCGGTCCGGTTGGCCCGGTCGGCCCGGCTGCTCCGGTCGGCCCGACCGCTCCGCCCGCCACGCCGACCCCGCCCGCCGCGACCACTCCGACGCCGACGCCAGCTCCGAACCCGACGCCAACTCCGACGCCAACCCCAACCCCAACCCCAACTCCAACCCCGACCCCGACCCCGACCCCAACGCCAGCTCCGAACCCGACGCCGACTCCAACGCCAACGCCAACTCCGACTCCGACTCCGACGCCGCCCGCCAGCCCCGCGAAGCGCACCGTCCCCGACATCGCGATGGACGGAGACCTGCTGACCGCCGTGCTCACCGGCCACACCGACCCGACCCTCGGCGGCTACGGCCAGGACGTGGTCGGCGGCACGTCGGTCGCGGCCCCGATGTTCGCCGCGGTGCAGGCCGACGCCGAGCAGGCGGCCGGCGGGGCGCTGGGCTTCGCCAACCCCGCGCTGTACAAGCGGGCCGGCACGAAGCAGTTCACCGACATCGTCGCCCACCCGAAGGGCGCACCGAACCCGATCTCGGCCGTCGTGGACCACGGAATGTTCGGCGACGTGCACGAGGCACGGCTGTTCAAGCTCGGCTCCGACCACGGCCTGAGCGCCCGCAAGGGCTACGACACGGCGACCGGGCTCGGCTCGCCGACGGCGGCGTACATCACCTCCTTCAAGCCGGCCCCGAGCAAAGGCGGCAGCGGAAAGAAGAAAAGACCGGCCGCCTGACTATTCGCCCGATGGGGTCAAGGCCCGTGACCACCCGAGCGCACGCGAGGTTGGGCGACGTGATCGGCCGCGATGAAGCGGCCGATCACCACGAACCAGCACCGAACTGCCATTGATAGGAGTCGGCCGTGCGCAAGCTCGCCACCCTCGCCGTCCTGACGCTGAGCGCCGGAACCGTCCTCGCCGGCGGCGCCACCTCCGCCAACGCCGCCATCAACCTCGGCAACCCGGTCCCGGACGACACCACCACCGCCCCGGCCCCGGTCAGCACGGACTTCGCGAACAACTGGTGCGGCGCGCCCTGGCAGTGGACCACCGGGCAGGCCTGCGACAACCACCAGGCGCCGACGGCCGAGTCGGGGACACCGGCGCAGTAGGCAGATCGCGGAGCGGTTCGAGCCCTCGCCGAGCGCGTGGGCTCAGAAGCTCAACGCGAATGCGAATGCGAATCTCTGGGGCTGCGGCCCGCGCGCAGGCCGACTAAGAAAGTCTGCGCCAGGCCGGGCCGCGGCTCGCGATGCTCGGCCGCAGCGGGCGCCGCAAGCCGAACACGAACGCCGGCTCGGCAACTGACCGGCCCGGCAGCCCAGCGGCTCGGCAGCTCGGCAGCTCGGCAGCTCGGCAGCTCGGCAGCTCGGCAGCTCGGCAGCTCGGCAGCTCGGCAGCGAGTAAGTGTGCCAGCCGCTTGGCAGCGAGCAAGTGTGCCAGCGGCTCGGCGGCTCGGCGGCTCGGCGGCTCGGCGGCTCGGCGGCTCGGCGGCTCGGCGGCTCGGCGGCTCGGCGGCTCGGCGGCGAGCAAGTGTGCCAGCAGTCCGGCCGCGAGCAAGCGCGCCGAAACCGGCGCCCCACCTCACCGCACCCGCCTTACCGCGGCAGCCAAGCCTCCGGCGACTCCGCCATCCGGCGCACGTGCGCCGGCAGCTTCCCGCTCAGTACGTGCGCGAGGCTGGTCTCGTCGAGCACTTTGCGGAGGGCGGCGCGGGCGGCGACCCAGACGTCCGAGAGGTGCTCGGCGGCGTTGCTGTATTCGGTCTCGTGGGGGCGGAGGCCTCGGACTTCGGCCAGGGGGCCGTCGACGGCGCGGATCACCTGGCCGATGGAGATGGCGCTGGCCGGGCGGGCGAGGCTGTAGCCGCCCTCGGCGCCGCGGTGGCTGCGGATCAGGTCGGCGCGGCGGAGTTCGACCAGGATCGACTCGACGAACTTGCGGGGCAGGCCCTGGTGGTCGATCAGGACCGTGGACTTCACCAGCTCCGGACCGTGGGCCGCGAGCTCGAGCATCACCCGGACCGCGTAGTCGGCTTTTGCTGAGATCTGCACGGTGCCGATGCTAACAGCCGGTATACCCACCGGTTCCCTGGGAATTGGGACGTCCGGGGCTCGCGGGGGCTCGCGGCCGCCGCCGAGCGCCGCCGCGCGCCGCCGTCCGCCGCGGCGTCAGGGCCGTGCCGCGCGCCGCTTCTCCCCCGCGGCCACCGCCAGCTCCAGCCGGTTGCCGACCGGCGGCACCGGGCAGATGAAGTGGTCGCTGAAGGCACACGGCGGCAGCTGCGCGCGGTTGAAGTCCAAACGCGTCGTCCCGCTTCCGGACTCCGGCGCGGCGACGGCGAGCTGGCGGAAGCCGAACGTGTCGGGCCCGTTGGTGCCGTCGCCGAAGGTGACGTCGAACCCGTCGCTCCCCTCCGTCACCGCGAGCCGATACTCCGCGCCGTCGTGCTCGAAGACGAGGTCGCCGTCCAGCGCCAGCCCGCGCTCCTTGCCGTCGGCGTTCAGCACGCGCTCGACGTGGCCGTGGACGTAGGGCTCGTATCGTGCCTCGAAGACCAGCGCCGGGTCGTAGGGGAAGCGCTCGATCCCGGCGAAGCCGCGGCGGTTCGCGGCCTCCGGGTCGTACACCCGGACCGCGAGGGCGCCCTCGCGCACGATCGGCACCAGCTTGCGCCCGTGGTGGAACAGCACGGTCGGATCCGCCGCGAGGTCGGGGTTCAGCAGCCGCACGCCGTCGACCGGAACGTCCTCGACCAGCAACGCGTCACCCGACGTGGCGGTGACGGTGACGCTCGCCCGCGCCTCGTCGGCGGCCCACACGCCCGGCAGCCCGTCGATCCGCGTCGCGGCGCCGTCCTCCAGCCAGTGCGTGGCGACCAGCGCGAGGACCCCGAACTCGGCGGAGACGGACGCGTCGCGCTTCTCAGCCCACTGATTCCACTCCGCCGGCGCGGGGCGGGTCTTCGTGGTCGGCTCCGTCTCGGGCATGCTGGACTCTCCCTAGCTTTCCTATGGGCATTGCCTTGGTGGGGGCAACGCCCCGGAAAGCTAGTGGTATTCCGACGCCGGAGTCACGACCTGCCCATGGTTCGGCCGCGGCGCGTCTCCCCAGATGGTCGCACGCCGCGGCCGAACAGGCTTGGATCAGCTCAGCTCAGCTCAGCACAGGTTCAGCCGTGCGTCACGCAGGCGTTCGCCTTGTTGGACCACAGCCCCTGCACGTCGAACTTGCCGGTGGTCAGCGTCTCGTACGCGTCCAGGTTCACACACTCGTCGCCGATCTCCCCGTTGGCGGTGTTGTTCCAGCCGTCGGTGGGCCAGAAGTCGGTGACCGTCTCGGCGTACTCGTGGGTCTCGGTGGACTCGATGCCGGAGAGCAGACGCCCGTCGGTGAGCGTGGTGCACGCTCCGGCGCCCAGGTCCGGCACGTACGGCATGTTGGTGTACGCGAGCTTGCCGTAGCTGGTGCTGGTGAAGTCGTGCCACGCGCAGAAGCCGCTGTTCGGGAAGCCGTCCGGGTGGGTGCCGGTGGCCGACAGCACGACGTACTGCGCGTTGAGGTTCGGCGCCTGGGTCTTGTTGCCGAAGTGCCCGGCGGCCTTGCTCGCCTCCGAGGCGATCTGCGCCTGCGTGGCGTTCGCCGGCGCGGCCGCGCCGTTGTCGAACCAGACGCCGCCGAGGATCGAGGCGCTGGGGTGCTTCACGAACGTCGCGCTCGACGGGCACGTCGTGGTCCCGACCGGCGCGTTCTCGCAGTACTGCGTGAGGATCGTGCCCCAGGTGTCCTTCGCGCCGTACAGGCCCTTGAACAGGTTCTGCATGTCGGGCGCGACCTTCGCCGGGTCCTTGGACCACTGCGAACCCCAGAAGACGAGGTACACCTTGGGCGTCGGCGACACCACGCCGGACTTGCCGTTGGTCTGCAGCGACAGGGTGTCGGGGCCGGTGGCCTGAGGGGTCGCCCTGGCGACCGCGCCCTTGGCGATGGGCTTCGCTCCGAAGTGGCTCACCCCGACGGCCGACGAGGTCGATATCGACATCGTGAAAGCCGTGGCGGCGGCAGCGGTGAGCGCGGCCAGACGGATCGTGCGCATGGGTCTCCTTCGTGGGGTGGCGAGAACGGCCTGATGGGCCTCACGAAGGAATGTGCTGGAATATCAGACTTCTGTAAATGGAGACTTGAGTAAAGCTCAAGTCAACGGAAAACGCCCGCCGGCTAAGGGGATTCCTCAGTCGGCGGGCGCCGCCTTGCCTAACGTGAGCGAGGCGGTGAAAGGCGCTTAGCGCTCCACACCACCGACCGCGTGCGCGATCTGGTCCATCACCGCCTTGTTGAGGGCCACCGGGCCGCCGAACAGCGTGATGGTCGAGATCTGGCTCTGCATCGTGTGCAGCAGATTGGCGTCCGCCGGGGCCAGGCCCGTCGGGGGCGTCAGGATCAGCGGCTCGCCGGCGTTGGCCATGTAGCCGCCGCCGGTGAGGGCGTCCGCGAACTGCATGCCGGTGGCCACACCGAACTGTGTCACCGGCATGTCGGCCGCGAAGCGCTGCGCCACAGCCACCGCCGTCGCGTACCGGTCCGCGCCCATCAGGGTGTGCGCCGCGCCGCCCAGGTAGCTGGTCGCCGCAACCGCCGCACCGCCCACCGCGTTGAGGTGGAAGGCCGGGTCGGCGGCGCCGTCCTTGCGCTCGGCGGCGGCGATGTAGGCCTTGGTGTTCGGGTCCAGCGTCTTGCCGTCGGACAGCAGGATCGCGTTGCCCTCGTCGGCGGCCAGCGGGCCGGCGGACAGGGCGTCGGCGAAGTCCTGGCCGGTGGCCACCACGACCTGGTGCGGGGAACCCATACCCTGCTCCGCGATCTGCAGCGCGGTGCCGTAGCGGTCCGCACCGCCGAAGCGCTGGACGTTGTAGCCCATGCCCTGCAGCTGCTGCTGCACCTTCGGCGAGACCGCCTGGTTGCCGCCGAGGATGTAGACCGTCTTGCCCTTGGGCAGGACCCGGCGGATCTCCGCCGCGGTGGCCCCGTTCAGCGCCCCGGGCTCGGTCAGCAGCAGCGGACCGCGGTCCCGCTTGGCCAGCGGCACACCGGCCAGCGCGTCCGGGAAGTTGTCGCCGCGCGCCAGCACGACCGCGTCGGCGATCGCCCGCGGCGTGTTGTCGCCCCCGGCGTTGGACCACTGGCTCTGCGACACCGCGACGCCGGTCGCGTAGCGGTCGCTGCCGGCCAGCCGGGAGACGGCGGTCGGCTGCGCCGGCGGGACGTTCGGCGGGGTCGGGGTGCCGGAGTTGTCGAAGCACGCGGTGTGCGAGTGGTTCAGCCACAGCGCCATGTAGGCCTGCGCGGCGATCTGGCCGACGCGCTGCTCGGCACCGACGTAGGAGTTCTCGGCCTGGTCGCCGGGCGTGGTCGCCGGGTTCCACGGCTTGTAAGTCTGGCCGGTGTGGAACCGGCCCTGCAGCTGGAGCTCCATGGCGTTGTGCGCCGCGGAGTAGTGCCCGGCGCTCGGCGCCAGGTTGTAGGCGCTGACCAGAGCGTCGAAGGACCCGTAGTAGGCCGGGAACTGGGTGCCCCAGTCGTTGCCCTGCGGGTAGTTGATCTGCGCGTTCTGGGCCGTGTTGCCGCCGCTCCACGGGTTGTAGATCGGCGCGTTGTTCGGGTTGGCGAGGGTGACGTCCTGGCTGAGGTTGTTCGGGTCCGGTGCGTACTTGAACGTCGTCACACTTGTCAGCGCGTTGTAGACCAGCCCGACGTTGTCCGTCACCGCCTGCGGCGCGCACTTCCCGGCCAGCGCGAAGGTCCCGACCTGCTGCAGCGACTGGTCCAGCGCCGTCATGTACACCGGGTGCAGGATGTTGTGGTTCTGCACGGTGCCGTCGGGCTGCACGTTCCAGCCCTGGAGCCACTGGTTCAGCTGGCGGCCGTTGACCACCTTGGTGCTGGACAGGTCGGCCTGGGTCGCGGTGTCCGCGATCAGCAGGTCCTCGTTGCGGCGCTGCCACTTGGCGGCGTTCGGGTGGTTGGGCATCATCGCCACGGCCAGCCCGAGCAGCTGCGCCTCGTAGTTGTCCTCTTCGGCCTTGGTGTCGCCGGGGGTGACGTCCGTGCCGGACTTGTTGTACTGGTACAGCTGCTGGCTGCCCTGGTCCGAGGTCAGGAAGACGTCGTTGCCGGTGATCAGCCGGTTCGCCTCGTCGGCCATCATCCGGGCCACGGCGTCCCGGTCCCACGGCGAGAGCTTGTCCCAGACCAGCCAGGCGGCCTGACCGGTGTAGAACGCCCACAGCGGGGACTGCCAGCTGTTGCCCCACGTGGACACGCCGGCCAGCGAGTTGTTGGCGTAGTAACGGTGCGCGAGCGCGCGCACCATGGTCGCCGCGCGGTTCTCGGCCTCGTCCGGGGTGATGCCGGAGTCGTACTGGTCCCAGTCGCCCAGCTTCACGGCGGTCGCGATGGACAGCGCCGCCATGCCCGGGAGCCGGAAGCTCTGCTCGGGGACGGCGCCGGCGATGTCCAGGTTCAGATAACCGTCGGACGCCACGTTGTTGCCGTTGTTGTAGGTGGTGTTGTACCAGGTGGTCGCGAGGTAGCGCGCAGAGTTGCTCAGGACCTGCGCGGTCTGGGTGCTGACCAGATCTGTCGGGGCGCCGCCGGAGAAGACCGACGGATTGATCGCCACCACGTCCGAACCGGACGCGGAGACCGTGATGCTCGCGGCTGAGGCGCTGGGTGCCGAGACCATGGTCCCGCCGAAGGCCGCGCCTGCCACCGCGAGACTCGATATGACCGAAATTTCGCGCTTGCGGCCCATGTAAGACTCCTTGCGTTTTTAAATACCTCGCGGGAGCTTACGCGAACTGCCCCGGGCCTTTGCAGGCTCGGGGCAGTATTTTGAGGCGTAATTTCGTCTACGGACTATGTCGTAGACGGCTGGTCCGGTAAGGGCGATCGACGTGTCAACGCCCTACCCGACCAGGGGCTCATCAGCGCTCGACGTCGCCGCGGATGAAGGCCTCGACCGCGTCGCGGGCCTCGTCGTCGAAGTACTGGACCGGCGGCGACTTCATGAAGTAGGAGGACGCCGACAGGATCGGGCCGCCGATGCCGCGGTCCAGCGCGATCTTCGCGCAGCGCACCGCGTCGATGATGACGCCGGCCGAGTTCGGGGAGTCCCAGACCTCGAGCTTGTACTCCAGGTTCAGCGGGACGTCGCCGAAGGCGCGGCCCTCGAGGCGCACGTACGCCCACTTGCGGTCGTCGAGCCACGCGACGTAGTCCGACGGGCCGATGTGCACGTTGCCGGCGCCGAGGTCGTGGGACAGCTGCGAGGTCACGGCCTGGGTCTTGGAGATCTTCTTGGACTCCAGGCGCTCGCGCTCGAGCATGTTCATGAAGTCCATGTTGCCGCCGACGTTCAGCTGCATGGTGCGGTCCAGCACGACGCCGCGGTCCTCGAACAGCTTGGCCAGCACGCGGTGCGTGATGGTCGCGCCGACCTGGGACTTGATGTCGTCGCCGACGATCGGGACACCGGCGGCCTCGAACTTGTCGGCCCACTCCTTGGTGCCGGCGATGAAGACCGGCAGCGCGTTCACGAACGCCACCTTGGCGTCGATCGCGACCTGCGCGTAGTACTCGACGGCGGACTGCGAGCCCACCGGCAGGTAGCAGACCACGACGTCGGCCTTGGCGGCCTTCAGCGCGGCGACCATGTCGACCGGCTCGGCGTCGGACTCCACGATGGTCTGGCGGTAGTACTTGCCCAGGCCGTCGTTGGTGTGGCCGCGCTGCACGACCACGCCGGTCGGCGGGACGTCGGCGATCTTGATGGTGTTGTTCTCGCTGGCGCCGATGGCGTCGGCCAGGTCCAGGCCCACCTTCTTGGCGTCGACGTCGAACGCCGCGACGAACTCCAGGTCGCTGACGTGGTACTCGCCGAACTGGACGTGCATCAGGCCGGGGACCTTGGCGTTGGGGTCTGCGTCCTTGTAGTACTCGACGCCCTGCACCAGCGAGGCGGCGCAGTTACCGACGCCGATGATCGCTACTCGAACCGAACCCATGGACGGTTTCTCCTTCATGTTCCGCGCCCGGGGGAAACGGGCACGTTCTCCTGCATATTTATGGAATGGGGACAGTGGCCGGCCGGCTGTGACCGGGCCTCGGGTGTGACCTCTCGGCGCCGGGAGCGCTAGGAGGCCCGGGGCTCCGGGGAGCCTTGCTGGGGTTGCTGCTGCGGTGGAGTCGGGAACGCCTGCTCGTGCTCGGTCCTGATGAGCTCGTTGAGCCATCTGACCTCGCGCTCGGTGCTCTCCAGACCGTGCCGTTGGAGCTCCAGCGTGTAGGAGTCCAACCGGTCACGGCTGCGGGCCAGCGAGCCCCGCACCGCTTCCATCCGCTCCTCCAGACGGCTGCGCCGCCCCTCGAGGATGCGGATCCGGACGCCGGCGTTGGTCCGCCCGAAGAACGCGAAGTGGACGCCGAAGTTGTCGTCCTCCCAGGCCGCCGAGCCGGAGGTGGTCATGAGCTCCTGGAACCGCTCCTTGCCCTCCGCGGTCAGCTTGTAGCTGATCTTGGCCCGGCGTGAGGAGGCGATGTTGGCGGTCTGGGTGTCGTCCTCGGCGATCCAGCCGCGGGCGACCAGGTCCTTCAGACAGGGGTACAGGGTCCCGTAGGACAGCGCACGGAAGGCGCCGAGCTGCACGTTGAGCTGACGGCGCAGCTCGTAGCCGTGCATCGGGTGCTCGTGGAGCAGGCCGAGGACGGCCAGTTCCAGGATCTGGGACCGCTTCGCCATCGCTGCTCCTTCCTCGACCCTGCGCGCCGTACGGTTCCGTACGCCGCCGCCTGCATGGGAAACAAACACTGCCGATACATCGGGCGGATACACCAACTCGATACAGCCACTCGATGTATCGCTCCGATACATCGAGACGTTAGCGGGTGTCGGCCGCACCGCACAAGTCCCCAGGTGACCGGGGCGAAACGGACACTTCGGCGCCAGTCGCGCTCTGTGCACGGGTCCGTGGCGTACCCTGTGCCGGTAGCGCGTCCGGGGCGGGGCGGGATCGCAACCGACTGACCGGTTTCGGGCGTCTCCGCGAGCAAGCCGGTTCATGGCGGTTCGGCATCCGCCGGATTCCGGCAGGCAGGGGGGCGTGCGGCAAGCGTGGCTCCACAGAGGACTCAGGTGAGGCGGACCGAGGTATGAGCGAGCACGGCAGTCGGCGCGCCGGAGGTGGCGGCGGATCACGGGGGCGCCGGTCGGCCAACGGCGGCGGCTTCTCCGACAAGCTCGACGGGCTCACCAACCAACTGTCCGGGATGTTCGGCAAGCGCGGCGGCGGCCGCCGTGGCGGCGACGGCTACGACGACCAGTACGACGAGTACGGGTCCTACGACGACCGCGGCTACGAGAACGCCGGCTACGGCGACTCGTACGGCGACGGCTACGGCGACGAGGCCGAGGTCGCCTCCGGCGGCGGTCGGCGGGGCTCCGGACGCCGCTCCTCGGCCCGCTCCGGCGCGACTGGCGCGGTCGGCGGCACCGGTGGCACCGGTGGCACCGGCCGCGGCGGGCGCTCCCGCGGCCGCGGCCAGGACGAGCTGCCGCCCAAAGACTGGTGGATGCGGTTCATCAACTACCCGCGCTACGGCAAGCGCGGGTGGCGGCACTGGATGCCGTCGATCAAGCAGTTGCTGTCGGTCTTCCTGGGCTTCCTGTTCACCGTCATAGGCGTGGTGGCCTACGCGTACGCGAACACGCAGATCCCGCAGGTCAAGAACAGCATCGCGGCGGGCAACCCGACCATCTACACGTATGACAACGGCAAAGACATCTTCGCCAACATCGGCGTCAACTACTACCAGGTCAACGACATAAACCAGATCCCGCAGGTCTTCCAGAACGCGTTCGTCGCGGCGGAGAACTACTCGTTCTGGTCGGACCCGGGCGTGTCCTTCACCGGTGTGGCGCGTTCGGCGCTGAACGACCTGTTCGGCAGCGGCGGCACCCAGGGCGGTTCGACGATCACCCAGCAGTACGTGAAGAACGCGTACCTGTCGCAGGACCAGACGCTGGGCCGCAAGATCAACGAGATCATGATCTCCATAAAGCTCAACCACACGGAGAGCAAGCAGCAGATCCTGCTCGGGTACCTGAACCAGATCTCGTTCGGCCGCGGCGCCTACGGCATCGACGCCGCCGCGCGCGCCTACTTCGGCAGGCCGATCAGCAGCTTCACCAACAACGACGTCGGCGAGGCGGCCTTCCTGGCCGCGCTGGTCAACGACCCCAGCAACTTCTCCACGGCGCTGGCCAACGCCAAGGCCCGCACGGACAACCCCAAGACGTTCGACCGCTTCGAGAAGCGGTACAACGCGATCCTGGCGAACATGTCGCAGTACAAGTTCGTGGACAAGTCGATCACCGACAAGTTCCAGGGCAAGCTGCCACAGGTGAAGGACTACAAGGCGGCGAACCTCACCGGGTACGTCGGCTACATGAAGGACGCCGCCACGGCTTACCTCGCGGCGCAGATGCAGGAGTACCCGGACGACAAGCAGACGCAGCTGTACGCGAACATCGACAACCTGTCCAAGGGCGGGTACAAGATCGTCACCACGTACAACCAGGTGATGATGAACGACTCGGTCCAGGCGGCGGACGCGTTGTGGAAGGACCCGAGCTACAACGGCGACGGCAAGTTCGATCAGTCCAAACACCTGTCCGACCATGACGTGCACTTGGCGTTCGCCTCGGTGGACCCGCACTCCGGCGAGCTGAAGTCCTTCTACACCGGGACGGACGGCGCCGAGGAGTACACGAAGAACGCCTTCAACTACGCGTTGCAGGGTGGTGTCCAGGTCGGTTCGACGTTCAAGCCGATCACCCTGGCGACCGCGCTCCAGTCCGGCAAGTTCTCGCTGGACAGCACGGAGCCCGGCAGCAACAGCAAGCCACTGTTCTACCCGGTCGGCGCCTCGCAGCCGCTGACGTTCTACGACACCACCAAGCACGCGACCGCCTTCTGGCCCCCCAACGAGGACGACGAGAGCGCCGGCGGCGTCAACGGCAACGCGACCCTCAAGGAGGGCCTGGCGAAGTCGCTGAACTCGGTGTTCGCCGCCCTGGAGCTGGACCCCTCGGTGGGCGTGCCCGCCGTCTACAACATGGCCCAGTCGCTCGGCATCAAGGCCGGCACCCCCGACTTCGGCCTGGTCGCCTCGCTGACCCTGGGCACCGCGGAAATCACGCCGATGCGCATGGCCAACGTCTACGGCGCCTTCGACAACGGCGGCGTCTCGCACGAGCCGGTGCAGGTCACCGCGATCATCGACCAGCGCACCGGGCAGACCGTGTGGACGCCGCCGTCGATGCGCAAGGACAGCACCGTCAACAAGCAGGTGATGTCCGCGAACACCGCCGCCGGGGTCACCAACGCGCTGCAGTCGGTGCTCCAGAAGGGCGGCACGGCGAACGCGAACAACTACGCCGCCGCGCTGGCCGCGTCCACCAACTACAACCTGGCCGGCAAGACCGGTACCACCGACCAGAACCACTCGGCCTGGTTCACCGGGTTCTCCTCGTCGCTGGCGACGTCGGTCGCGATCTTCAGATCCACCCCTGACGGCACGCTCGAATCCATCAAGGGCCTTGGCTACGACGACCAGAGCACCCGTATCAACGGTATGGACTGGCCGACGTCGGTCTGGACGAAGTTCATGAGCATCGAGTTCAACAAGGACAAGACCAACTTCGCCAAACCGTTCGCACCCTACGCGCCGATCTGTTCCGGGGTCAGCAACATCGTGAGCTTCGGCCAGTCCGTCTCGGCCGGCCCGCTGGCCACGGACACCAACGCGCTGCCTGGCACCCCGACCGGCTCGGAGGCGAACTGCCAGGCGGTGTTCGTCCCGACGCCGACCCCGACGCCGACGCCGACCCCGACGAAGGCCACGACAAGCTCGCAGCAGCAGCTGTGCCAGCCGCCGGCCCAGTTCGACCCGGCCTCGCAGCAGTGCGTGACGCTGCCGTCGACCCCGACGGACAGCACCACGCAGCAGCAGCCGACCGGCACCGGCGCGACCAACACCACCGGGCCGACCACTCCGACGAACACCACCCCGACCACGCCGTCGAGCAAGTTCTGCCAGAACCATCCGACGGATCCGCTGTGCCCGACGACGACGACGTCGCCGACCACCTCCAGCACCACGTCCAACCCCTTCGGCGCCCCGCCCGGGGGCTGACGCGGGATCTTTGCCAGGACATGCAGACGGGGGACGGAGCGGTAGGGCACGATGTGCAAGTGAGTTCGGACGTGAGCGACCAGGCGCCCGGCCCGTCGGCGGAACCGACGGGCCGGAGCGCGGCGGCGGCACCGACCCTCGTCGCCCCCTCCCTCGACGACCCGGTGGTGAACGCCGCCTCCGACGCCGTGGGCGGCCCGCTGGGCGCGCGCGCGTGGCGGCCCCGGCTGGGGTCGCGCTCCGCGATCCGGACGGTCGCCAGGGTGCTGGTGCTGCTGACGCTGCTCACGCTGGGGCTCGGGGTGGCGCAGCGCTCGCCGTGCTACTCCACGGCCTGGAACGGCACGGGCAAGCAGCAGTACAACCACCTGTGCTACACCGACGTGCCGTACATGTACTACGGCCGGGGCTTCGACAAGCACCTCACGCCGTACCGCCAGACCGACGCGGCCAGCGGCAACTACGGCCTGGAGTACCCGGTGGTGGCCGGCGCGGCGATGGAGACCGCGGCGCTGCTGGCGCAGAAGATGGGCGCCGACACCCCGGACCAGGTGCGCTGGTTCTACAACGTCACGACGTGGTTCCTGATCATCTTCGCGCTCGTCTGCGTCCTGGCGGTGATCGGGCTGGCAGGACGAAGACCATGGGACGCGGCGATGTTCGCGCTGGCGCCAGGGTTGCTGCTGACCGGAACCATAAACTGGGACCTGATCGCGGTCGCGCTGGCCTCGGTCGGGATGCTGGCGTGGGCGCGGAACAAACCGGTGGTCGCGGGCATCGCGCTGGGCCTGGGCTCGGCGACGAAGCTGTACCCGGTGTTCCTGCTGATCCCGCTGCTGGTGCTGTGCTGGCGCGCGGGCCGGATGCGCCAGTGGACGCAGGCGACCGGCACCGCGGTGGTGACCTGGCTGGTGGTGAACGCCCCGGTCATGATCTTCGCCTTCCAGGGCTGGAAGTACTTCTTCACGTTCAACGACAACCGCCCGATCGACCTGGGCTCGCCGTGGTTCGCGATCCGCCACTGGTGGGGCTGGGAACCGCCGAACAAGAACATCGTCATCATCGCCCTGGTGCTGGCCGGCTGGCTGGCCGTGGCGCTGCTGGGCCTGATGGCCCGCCGCCGGCCCCGGTTCGCGCAGCTGGCGTTCCTGACGGTCGCGGTGTTCGTTCTGCTGAACAAGGTGTACTCGCCGCAGTACGTGCTGTGGCTGATCCCTCTGGCGGCACTGGCGCGGCCGCGCTGGCGCGACTTCCTGATCTGGCAGTGCTGCGAGGTCGCGTACTACGTGGCGGTCTGGTACTACCTGGTCTGGCAGGCCGGGCCGAGCAACGGCAACACCCGCGGCCTGCCGGACAACTTCTACGTGTGGGCGATCGTGATCCACCTCGCGGGCATCGTGTTCATGATGGTGCAGATCATCCGCGACATCATGGACCCCCGTCGCGATCCGATCCGCGCCGACGGCGTCGACGACGACCCGGCGGGCGGCGTGATCGCGGACAGCCCGGACGTGTGGGCGTGGTCGCAGCCGCGGTCGCACCGGGCGGGGGCGGGGCATGGGGTCGGGGCCGGAGCCGAGCCTGAGCTTGCTTCGGCCTGAAGTTGGCCGCGGGGGACGGGGCTGGGGAGGCTCGGGGGGCTTCGGCGGCTCGCGAAGCTCCGGGGGCCCGACTGCCGGAGAGCGATAGCCGCGAGCCCAGTGGGGAGGCGGTCGTGGCGCGCGAGCCGGAGGGCGGCGCGCTGGAGGGCGGCGTGCCGGACAGCGGCGGTCTGGTGGGCGGCGCGCTGGAGGGCGGTGCCCCTGCGCTATCCGGCGGTCAGCGCCCCCGGCGCAGGCTCGGCGACGGGGACCGCACGGCCCTGGCGGCGTGGGGCGCGACGCGGCTCGGGATGATCGTCCTGGCGTGGATGAGCGCCTGGGTGTTCGCGACGGCGGCCACGACGCCGGGCCCCTGGCTGGCCCGCTGGGACCGCTGGGACGAGGGCATCTTCACCAGCATCGCGCAGCACTGGTACTTCGCACCGGGCACCGACCCGAGGCACGTGGCGTTCTTCCCGGGCTTTCCGGTGGCGATGTGGCTGGCGCACCTCCTGGTCTGGAACTGGGTCGCCGCCGGGCTGGCGGTGTCAGCGGTGGCCGGCGCGGTCGCGACGGTGGCTTTGGGGCGGCTCGCGGCGCAGGAGGTCGAGGGCGCTTGGGTGCGTCGCGAGGGCAGCCGTGATCCACTGGATGCGGTGCTTCGGTTGCCCCGGATGCGTGCCGCCCTCAACCTCGCTGAGGTTCCGAATTCCGAATCATCCATTGCACCGCAGCCCTCCCCGATCGGCATCGGCTCAGCGCGCGCAGACTCCGCGCCACAAGCGATCGCGGCCGCGGAGCCGGCGCGGCCAAGCGAAGCAACCGCCTCGCTGCCTGCGTCCGATGCGAGCGCAGGCGGGCACGTGCGCGGCGCCGTCCAGCCCTCCGCGAACCTCCCCCTCCCCCGAGGCGTCCGCGCCCGAGCCAACCAGGCCGCCGCCAACGCCGCGCTCTTCTTCACCCTCGCGCCGGCGGCCGTCTTCCTCGCGGCGGGCTACAGCGAGAGCCTGTTCGCCGCGTTCGCCTTCTCGGCGTGGGCGGCGGCGCGGCGCGATCGGTGGACGAGCGCCGTCGTGCTGGCGGCGGGCGCCAGCACGGTGCGCGTGAACGGGTTGTTCCTCGCGGCGGCCATCGCGTTGGAGTTCGTGCTCGCGGGGCGGGCTCGGCGGCGGTGGCGGCAGGCGCCGCTGCTCGTCGTGCCGGCGCTGCCGGTCGCGGCCTATGTGCTCTACCTCCACCACGACACCGGGGACTGGCTCGCCTGGCAGCACGCGCAGGCCGCCGGGTGGTTCCGCACGTTCCGCAACCCGAAGTACGCGTGGGACCAGACCTGGCGCGCGGCCTTCGAGGCCAGCCAGGCGGGGCACACCGCGTGGGTCTTCCAGCTGGAGCTGCTGGCGGTGGTCGTGGGGCTCGGGCTGACGGCGCTCCTGCTGCTGAAGCGCCGCTGGCCCGAAGCCCTCTACGTCGCTCTCTCGCTGCTCGCGCTGGGCACCACCACGTGGTTCATGTCCGTCCCACGCACCATGCTCCTGTGGTGGCCGCTGTGGACGATGCTCGGCGCGTGGGCCACCCGGCGCCCGGCGGTGCGCACGCTCTACATCTGCTGCGTCGCGCCGGTCATGGCGGGGGTGGCGTTACTGTTCCTGTCGGGTCAGTGGGCCGGCTGAGTGGGTCGGGCAGGCTTGTCGGGCCGCGCAGCCTTGTCGTTCCGGGCGGGCTTGTCGGCCCGGATCCAGCGCGCGCCGGCCAGGTAGCCGGCGGCGGTCGCTCCGCCGGCGGCGACGATCCCCCACACCGTCGGGTCGGAGCGGTGCACGTAGAAGACGATGATCGCCACGACGGTCAGCGCCACCAGGTACCGGTCCGCCACCCGCGCGAAGCCGTGGCGGAATCCGGTTCGCGGGGTGTGGCGCATGACGCGCGCGCCAATCAGCCCGAAGACCAGCATCACCAGCGAGATGAAGACCAGCGGATACGTGGCCGGCGTGCCGTCCACGACGCCGAACCGTCCGCGCGCGCTCTCGACGCTGACCACCTTGCCCCGCACGACGCGCGCGGTGACCTTGTCACCCTTGTGCGGGTCGAACGCCGGCCAGTCCGCCTCCGCGAACGGGATCTGCGGGCCCGGCGTGGTCGACGGCGGGATGTTCAGCGTGATCCAGCCTGTCAGGACCGAACGGGAGCCGCCGTGCGTGCCGTCGCTGACGGCGATCGTGCGCCACACGGTACCGGTGTCGGTGATCGTGGCGGGCTTGTCGACCCAGCAGTAGGCGTTCTCCTGCGCGGCCTGCGAGGCGCTACAGGCGGCGGCCCGGCTGGCACTCACTCCCGCGTCACTGTGCGTGACCGTGATCGCCCAGAACACGGCTGCGGCAGCGACCAACACGGTGGACAGGAGCGTGCCGAACGGAATACGAGTCATCTAGTCCCCCCGGTCAACAGATACTCGGTGCGTATGCGTAATGCGTGCGTAGCGCGTAGTGGGTACCGCGCAAATCCCCGCTGACAGTGTCCTGCCACGTATGTGGGCCGCAGAGGGGATTCCTTAAACCTCCCGGCTACGATCGTCCCCATGTCGAGCACGTCGAAGTTCCTGCGCGATCTGGCGAAGAAGACCAACACGGCTTCGGCCGCGCGCGCCGTCCTGAAGGCCACGCACCTGAAGTCCGGGCCGGGGCGGCTGGGGGATCCGCGCGCAGGACTTCCGGCGTCTGTGCTCCCGGCAGGCGGGAACCGTATTACTGCGGAGAACGCTAAGGCGGGCTCTGCAGAGTGGCGGATGGGTTCGGGGAAGTCGCGGCCGGGGACGGACTACGAGCGTCAGATCAAGGGCTACGCGTCGACCGATTCGGTGGCCGTCGGCGAGGCCATCGACTTCCACGTCGCGGTGGAGCCCGCGGGGTCCTTCACGATCTCCGTCTACCGCCTCGGCTACTACGCCGGCGCCTCGGCGCGCCGCGTCCTGGTCTCGCCGCCGATGACCGCCGGGCCGCAGCCGGTGCCCACGGCCGATCCGGAGACGGGCCGCATCGCGGTGGAGTGGCCGGTGGCGTGGACTCTGGACGTGCCCAGGGAGTGGGTGTCGGGGACGTACGTGGCGGTGCTGGACAAGGCCGACGGGTTCCGCAACTACGTGCCGTTCGTGGTGCGCGACGACGAGGCGGCGTCGGACTTCCTCGTGGTGCTGCCGTCGACGAGCTGGCAGGCGTACAACTGGTGGCCGCGCGACGGGATCACCGGTCGGAACGTCTACTACGGCTATGTCACTAAGGAAGCTGCGGAAGGGGACTCCGCGCTTAAGGCGAAGTTCTCTACAGACGCCCGCGGCTGGATCTCCAATCCTGCGCGCGCCACCCAGGTCTCCTTCGCACGGCCGTACTTCGCCGACGGACTGCCCGACGGCTTCGTGCGCGAACAGTCCTTCATCCAGTGGGCCGAAGGCATGGGCTACGACCTCACCTACGCCACCGGACTGGACCTGCACGCTGGACGCATCGACCCGGCCAAGTACCGGGGCCTGATCTTCGCCGGCCACGACGAGTACTGGTCCACCGACATGTATCGGCACGCAGAGGAGGCGGTCGCGGCGGGGACGTCTCTGGCGTTCCTTACCGCGAACAACGCCTATTGGCACGTCCGCTACGACGAGTCCACGCGAACCATGTCCTGCTACAAGGGCTTCGAGGACCCGCACGCCGAGGACTTCCCCACGGGCATGTGGCGCGCCGGCGAAGGACATCCGCGCGCCGAACAGCAACTCATGGGAGTGCAGTACAGCGGCATCCTCAAGGGCCGCCACCCATTGGTGGTCCGCGAGGCCGCGCACTGGTTCTGGTCCGGCACCGGCCTCAAGGACGGCGACGAGATCCCCGGCCTCCTCGGCGGCGAGGCCGACTCGCTCTTCGAGGCGATGCCGAAGGCGAAAGCCGAGGAGCAGGCACTACTGACGGCGACGCCGTACACGATCTCCAACGGCACGCAGTTCGTGCAGAACACGAGCGTCTACCGCGCGCCGAGCGGCGCTTGGGTGTTCACCGCGGGCACGTTCCTGTGGCCGCTGGGGCTGGGGCACCCGGGGTATCAGGACAAGCGGGTGGCTCGGGCTATGGCGAACTTCTTGGGGCGGGTGAAGGGGTAGCCGCGCTCCCCGGCGCCGAACCCAGCGTCAGTCGAAAACCACCCGGTCCACATGCGTCATCACCGGACTCACCTCGACCGGCAGCTCCTCCCCCACCTTCGGCGGGGTGCCGCCGGCGGGCAGGAACAGCACCGACACCTGCATGTGCGGCGGCTCCGCGAACCACAGCGCCTTCCCCTGCCAGGAGAAGGGCGACATCGTCCGGTTCAGCAGCGCCAGGCCCGCGCGGGCTGTGAACTTCGCTCGGGATCTGAGGCCCGGGACGCCGCGGCCGAAGTTCTTCGGGTTCTCCAGGCCGACGCCGTGGGCTGTGCCGCCGGAGGCCACGATCAGGTAGCCGTCGCCGCGTACCTTGTGCTGCCGGTAGCCGAAGCGGTCGCCCTTGCTCACCTTCTGCACGCTGTGCACGGTCCCGCGCGCCTGCAGCGCTTTGCGGTCGCCGAGCCAGAGCTCCGTGCCGATGCGCGGGCGCACTGTCGTCCCCTGGTGCCGCTTCGCCAGTGTGCTGATCTCGGCGGGGGACAGGTGGCTGACGAACAGTGTCCGTACCGGAATGCCCGCCGCGACCAGCGCGTCCACCCAGTCGCTGACTTCGCGCAGGTAGTCGCCTGCCACGCGGTCCAGCGGCATGTGCACCGAGAAGCCCTCGACGCGCGCCTGGTCGGACTCCAGGGCCGTGGCGAGCCGGGGGATGTCCGTCTTCTCCAGGCCGAAGCGGCGCATGGAGGTCATCAGGTCGACGACCACGCGCCGGCCCAGCAGCGCCTCCACCGCCTCGACCGAGGACACCGTGCGGATGACGCGGTCCGGGAGGCCGCGGACGTCCTCGCCGAGCAGGTACGGCGTGAGGACCAGGAGGCGTCCGGAGTAGTGGTCCTTGGCCTGTTCGGCTTCGGCAGCCGTGCCCACTGCCGTTATCTCCACGCCCCCTGCGGCGAGCTTGGAGGCGGCCTCCATGAGGTTCGGGATGCCGATGCCGTAGCCGTTGACGCCCTTGGCCACCGGCACCAGATCGGGGTGGCGGGCCAGCACTTCGTCCTGGTGGGCGCGCCAGCGCTCCATGTCGACGTGCAGCGTGAGCGACAAGGTTCCGACTCCTTAGGGAAACAGCTCAGGGGATGCGCAGTGAGTCCGCACCTTTAGCGGCGGGCCATGTACATCTCGAAGGCGCGGTGCAGCAGCGGATTCAGGGCGTAGTCCCACTCCCCGAGGTACTCCACCGCCTCGCCGCCGGTGCCCAGCTTGAACTGGATCAGGCCGAACAGGTGGTCGTCCGGGTCCAGGGTGTCACTGATCCCGCGCAGGTCGTAGACCTTGCAGCCGGCGGCGTGGGAATCGCTGAGCATGCGCCACTGGATGGCGTTGGAGGGCCGCAGTTCGCGCTTGTGGTTGTCGGAGGCGCCGTAGGAGTACCAGGCGTGGTCCCCGACGGTGACCAGCGTCGTGGCGGCCAGCAGTTCGCCCTCGTGGCGCGCGAGGTACAGACGCAGGCGGTTGGGATTCTCCGCCTCCATCGCCTTCCACATCCGCTGGAAGTACGCCAGGGGCCGCGGGGTGAAGTGGTCGCGGACGGCGGTGATCTCGTAGATCTTGTGGAACTCCGCGAGGTCCTCGTAGCCCCCGAGGGTGACTTCGACGCCGTTCTTGTCGGCCTTCTTGATGTTGCGGCGCCACAGCTGGTTGAAGCCCTTCTGGATGTCCTCCAGAGTCCTGGGCTTGCCGGCGTCGTCGACCAGCGGCAGCTGGAACACGTAGCGCGGCTGGAAGTCGCCGAAGCCGGCGCCCTCGGACTCCTTGCGGGTCCAGCCGGTGGCGCGCAGCTTGTCGATGACGCGCAGCGCAGCGGGGTCCTCGAAGTCCGGCTTGATGTCCTTCAGACGGACGCCGCCCTCGGTCTCGGCGATGGCCTTCTTCAGCGTCTCCGAGGTCCAGCGGCGGGACACCAGCTGCGGGCCCATCTTCACCGTGAACGCGCGCCGCTTGCGCAGGTGCGCCAGCAGCAGCTTGAGCGCCTGGCCGGCGTCGGCGGAGGTGAGGTCCAGGATCGGGCCCTCGGGGAGGTAGGCCAGGGAGCGGCGCAGGAACGGGATCTTGTCGCGCTTGGGGATCGGCACGTCCCGGTACAGCACCAGGGCCGCGCCGACGATCCGGCCGGTGGCGTCGTCGACCCAGCCGACGGACTCGGCCCGCCAGTCGGTCTTCAGGTCTCCCCAGGAGGGACACTGCAGGAAGCTGACAGACTGCGTCGCGGCGTCCTTCGCTCCCGTTTGTCCGGTGCGCTCCTCGATGAACGCCACATGTTCCTCGCGGCTCAGCGTCCGCACCCTCAAGACCATGCGCCAACCTTATGCGACGCGCTCCCGCAGCCACTTGATGTCCGCCGCCTGCGCCTCCGGACCGCCCGGGGTCTCGCAGATCGCCGGGCTCCCGGCGTCCGCGATCACCTGCGCGATCAGGTCCGGCGGGGCGATCTCACCGGTGCCGAAGTTGGCGTGGCGGTCGACGCCGGAGTCGAAGCCGCCCTGGGAGTCGTTGGCGTGGACCAGGTCGATCCGGCCGGTGACGGCCTTGATGTCGGCGACCGCGCTCTCCAGCGGAATGCCGCCGGCGAAGGCATGGCAGGTGTCCAGGCACAGGCCGATGCCGCTGTGGCCCACGGCGTCCCACAGCTTCGCGATCGCCTCCAGCCGCCGGGCCATGGCGTGGTCGCCGCCGGCGGTGTTCTCGATGAACACCGGGCAGTGCTGCTCCAGCTGGTCCACGGCCTTGCGCCAGTTCTCGAAGCCGACGTCGGGGTCGTCGTTGGCGGTGGTGTGGCCGCCGTGCACGACCACGCCGCGGGCGCCCGCCTCGGCGGCCAGCGCGACGGTCTGCTGGAGCAGCTTGCGGCTGGGGATGCGGATCCGGTTGTTGGTGCTGGCGACGTTGATGATGTACGCGGCGTGCACGTAGACGGCCAGATCGGCCTGCTCGGCGGCAGCCCGCAGCGCGGCGGCGCCGCCGGGATAGGCGACGGTCGGCGCCTTCCAGCTCTGCGGATCGCCCAGGAAGATCTGGACCGCGTCGGCCCCGCGGGCCGCCGCCTCCGCGATCGGATCTTCGTTGCCGACGTGGGAGCCGATGAGCATAACCATGGGCTCCACGCTAACGCCCGGCACCGACAGGGCTACTCAGGCGTCCGACAGCGCACCGGGACAGCCGCGACACCTCCGCGAGACGCCCGCGAACGCTCCTGGGACGGCAGTGACCGCAGTGACTACCAGAGACCGCCGTGATGGATGTGGAAGGCGAAGGCCACCGCGGCGAGCCCGATCGCGCAGACGTTCACCATCCGCTCATAGGTGGTGTCCGAGGTCAGCTGCGCGTAGAGGCCGACCACGATGCCGGCCAGCGCGATCCAGCCGCCCAGGACGTGCCCGCCGGTCCAGCCGATCATCGCGGCGGCGATCACGCCCAGGATCAGGGAGGCCGCCGTCAGGGCGAGCTCGTGCGTGTGGCTGCCGATGTGGAAGCCGGGGCGCTCGCGCGGATCCTCCGCGTAGTCCGCGGCCGTCGATCCGGGCCGGCCGGCCACCTCGGGGCCGTAGTCACCCGTACCGGGGGTCGTCTGCGTCATGCCCTGTCACCTCACTCACGTGCGCACAGCGGATCACAAACGTAATCGGACCAATACCCAGGATCGGGTGAACCGACACGGATTTCAATCCGGACGGCTCGCCGGGGTAACCTTGACCGTTCCCCGAGTGTCAGAGCGCCGGAGTAGCGTCGCCGCAGGCGAGTTGTGACGGTGCCGACCAGGGGAGACGCGCAAAACCCTCCTGCCACGGAGAGACCGTGGCCGCATAGTCCAAAGGAGGTGGGTTACGCATATGCGTCAGTACGAAGTCATGGTCATCCTGGACCCGGACCTCGACGAGCGTTCGATCGCCCCGGCCCTCGAGGGATTCCTCAAGGTCATCCGCGATCTGGGCGGCAGCATCGAGAAGAACGACATCTGGGGCCGCCGTCGGCTCGCCTACGAGATCAAGACCAAGAGCGGCAAGAAGGTCAGCGAGGGCATCTACGCCGTCGTCGACGTGCAGGCCACGCCGGACGCCGTCAAGGAGTTCGACCGTCAGGCGAACCTGTCCGAGACCGTCGTCCGCACCAAGGTCATCCGTCCCGACCAGCGGTAAGACACCCGCTCTCACGTTTGAGGACCTGACATGGCAGGCGAGACCGTCATCACCGTCGTCGGCAACCTGACCGACGACCCCGAGCTCCGCTTCACCCCCTCCGGTGCCGCGGTCGCGAACTTCACCGTCGCGTCCACGCCGCGCACCCTGGACAAGCAGACCAACGAGTGGAAGGACGGCGACGCGCTGTTCCTTCGCTGCTCGATCTGGCGCCAGGCCGCGGAGAACGTCGCCGAGTCGCTGACCCGCGGAATGCGGGTGATCGTCTCCGGGCGGCTGCGCCAGCGGTCTTACGAGACCAAGGAAGGCGAGAAGCGCACCGTCGTCGAACTCGACGTCGAGGAGATCGGCCCGTCGCTGAAGTACGCGACGGCGAAGGTCACCAAGGCCAACCGGCCCGGCGGCCAGGGCGGCGGAGGCGGCGGAGGCGGCGGCTGGGGTGGAAACTCCGGCGGTGGCGGCGGCAACTCCGGCGGAGGCGGCGGCGGCTGGGGTGGAAACTCCGGCGGCGGCAACTCCGGCGGTGGTGGCGGCTGGGGTGGAAACTCCGGCGGCAACTCCGGTGGCGGCGGCGGTAACTCCGGCGGCGGCGGTGGCGGAAACCAGGGCGGCGGCAACGACCCCTGGGCATCCGGCGGCGACGGCGGCTGGGGCAACGACGAGCCTCCGTTCTAAGACGCCTGTTTTCCAGGACGCCCGCTTTCCACAAGCACCCGGCGTCCGGTCCCTCAAACGGACCCTTGAACTCGTAGTGAAGAAGTAACCAGGAGAGATCCCATGCCTAAGGCACCTCTCCGCAAGCCGAAGAAGAAGGTTTGCGGATTCTGCAAGGACAAGGTCGCGTACGTCGACTACAAGGACACCACCCTGCTCCGGAAGTTCATTTCGGACCGTGGGAAGATCCGTGCTCGCCGCGTGACCGGCAACTGCACCCAGCACCAGCGTGACGTCGCCGTGGCCGTGAAGAACAGCCGTGAGATGGCGCTGCTGCCCTACACCAGCACCACCCGCTAGGAAGGGGGAGGAAACATGGCTAGCACGAAGCTCATCCTCACCCACGAGGTCGGCGGTCTCGGCGAGCCCGGCGACGTCGTCGAGGTCAAGGGCGGCTACGCCCGCAACTACCTCGTCCCGCGCGGCTACGCGATCGCGTGGACCCGCGGCGGCGAGAAGCAGATCGAGCTGATCCGCAAGGCCCGCAAGGTCCGTACGGTCCGCGACCTGGCCCACGCCACCGAGCTCAAGGGCGAGCTGGAGGGCCTGCGGGTCCGCCTGGCGACCCGGGCCGGCGAGTCCGGCCGGCTGTTCGGCGGCGTGACCGTGGCCGACGTGGCCGACGCGGTCAAGCGCGCCGGCGGCCCGGACGTGGACAAGCGGCGGATCGAGATCGGGAACCCGATCAAGACCGTCGGCGCGCACACCGTCTCGGTCCGGCTGCACCCCGAGGTGCAGGCGAAGGTGGAAATCACCGTCGTCGCCGCCTGAGAACCCTCTCCAACGCCTTTCCGGAGGTAATCCGGAAGGCTTGTGGAAGGCTCAACGGAACTGTTCAAAGAGACCGCTCCACCGCAGATCAAACGCGGTGGAGCGGTCTCTTTCGCATTCTGTTTGCCCAGTGCGCCGAGCACCTGGTTGACTTCGCTCATGCATGCCCCTTCCCGTCGCCAGTCCCTGCTGATCCTCGGCAGCCTGGGCCTGGCCGCCGTGGCCGGCGGCGCGTACATGCTGGAGAACCACGGCGGGAACACCAGCGACGCCGACGCGCCCGCCGGATACGGCAGCAAGGGCCGCGGCCACCACCGCGGTGGCGGCGGCGACGTCAACGAAGGGCTGGAGGGCGGCTCGGACGCCCAGACCGGCGAGACCATGCCCACCCTGGCGCTGGCGCTGTCGGACGACGGCGCCTGGCGGCCGGACGCGGCGGGCTACCAGGCCGTGGACGACCGCGACCAGCGGATCAAGGGCTTCGCGTCGTCGACCAGCGTGAACCTCGGGGAGTCGATCGACTTCCACGTCAGCGTGCGCCCGGCGAAGAGCTTCGTCATCAAGTTCTACCGGCTCGGGCGCAGCGCCGCCGGCAAGGGCTCGGAGCTGATCTTCACCAGCCCCCGGATCACCGGCAAGTCGCAGCCGGCGCTGAAGGTCGTCGAGCCGACCCGGACGGTCGTGGCGCCGTGGCAGTCCTCGTACACGCTGAAGGTGCCCGCCACATGGCGGGGCGGGCTGTACGTCGCGACGCTGGAGAGCCAGGACAAGTACCGCAGCTGCGTGCCGTTCGTGGTGCGCGAGGACGGCAAGGCGGCGGACCTGCTGGTGGTGCTGCCGTTCACCACGTACCAGGCCTACAACATGTACCCGGTGGACAAAGAGCTCGGGTCCAGCCTGTACAACGCGTACCTGCCCAACGGCAAGGAGGGCGGCGCCGACATCTGCTCGACCCGGGTCTCCTTCGACCGGCCGTACCACCAGGACGGGTTGCCCCGGCTGTTCGAGCTCGACCAGGCCTTCGCGCAGTGGGTCGAGGCACAGCCGTACACGATCACGTACGCGTCGAGCATCGACCTGCACGCCGGCCGGGTGGATCCGGCGAAGTACAAGGCGATGGTCTTCTCAGGCCACGACGAGTACTGGTCGCCGCAGATGCGCACCGTTCTGCAGGGCGCGCTTACTAGGGGTGTCAGTGCCGCGTTCATGGCGGCGAACAACGTCTACTGGAACATCCGGCTGGACACCTCCGACGCCGGTGCGGACCACCGGCAGGTGACCTGTTACAAGCGGCACCCGGACCCGGCGGCGACCGGCGGGGTGGCGGCCACCGTGCTGTGGCGCGACCTGGGCGAGCCCGAACAGCAGACGCTGGGCTCGATGTACACGGCGATCATCACCGACCCCAAGCCGCAGCCGCTGGTGGTGTCGACGACGGCGCACTGGTTCTGGTCCGGGACCGGGCTGAAGGACGGGCAGCAGATCCCGCACCTAGTCGCCGGGGAGGCGGACAAGGTGTTCCCGCACGTGAAGGGCGGGCCGGCGCCGACGATCCTGGCGCAGTCGCCGTTCACGGCGGAGGGCGACGGGAACCGGCCGGTCAAGGACACGCAGCAGACGGTGCTGTGTCAGTACCCGTCGGGGGCGTGGGTGTTCGACGCCGGGACGTTCCACTGGAACCACGGGTTGTCCACACCCGGGTTCGTGGACGAGCGGGTTCAGCGGGCGACGCGGAACCTGCTCGATCGGATGACGGGGAAGGTCAAGGCTTAGCGGGTCTGTGCCCGCCGGCGCCTGGCGAGAACGCCCTGTTCTTTAGCAAAGCTCCGGGAGTCCAGCAAGATTCTTCCGGGAAAATTTTTCTCCACAGCCGGTGGACGAATCAGCGACGCTCCCGTGCACGTCAGGGCTTCGCGATCAGTCGCCGCCGAGATTATTCACAGGGACCTTCCACACTCTGTCCCCAGGTACATCGGCGTGTCTCCACAGCTTTCCGCCACTTATCCACAGGTTATCCACAGGGGGTGTGGACGGCCGCCTCGACCGGCGGCGCCCGGTTCCGTACCGTGGAGGGTACGAGCCTGTCTGACCCGTCCCGTACAAAGAAGAGACGAGGGTTTCGCAGGACTGGCAACGCGGGCAAGGGAGGCGGGACATGAGCATCGACGACCTCCCGTACACCGCCGACGAGGCCTACCAGGGCGGCTTCGAACGGACCCCGCCGCAGGACATCCCGGCGGAGCAGTCGGTGCTGGGCGGCATGCTGCTGTCCAAGGACGCCATCGCCGAGGTCATCGAGGTCATCAAGGCCGTCGACTTCTACAAGCCGGCCCACGAGGCGGTCTACGGAGCCATCCTCGAGCTCTACGGCCGCGGCGAGCCGGCCGACCCGGTCACCGTCGCCGCGCTGCTCACCAAGAAGGGCGACATCAACCGCATCGGCGGCGCGCCCTATCTGCACACCCTGATCAACTCGGTCCCCACCGCCGCCAACGCCGGCTACTACGCCGAGATCGTCAAGGAGCGCGCCGTCCTGCGCCGCCTGGTCGAGGCGGGCACCCGCATCGTCCAGATGGGCTACAGCACCGACGGCAGCGACGTCGAGCAGATCGTCGACGCCGCCCAGCAGGAGATGTACAACGTCACCGAGACCCGCACCAGCGAGGACTTCGTCCCCCTGGCCGACGCCATGGAAGGCGCGCTCGACGAGATCGAGTCCATCTCCAACCGCTCCGGCCAGATGACCGGCGTCCCCACCGGCTTCCACGACCTGGACGCGCTGACGAACGGACTGCACCCGGGGCAGATGGTGATCATCGCGGCGCGCCCCGCCATCGGCAAGTCGACCCTGGGACTGGACCTAGCCCGCAGCTGCTCCATCAAGAACGGCCTGAGCTGCGTCATCTTCTCCCTCGAGATGGGCCGCAACGAGATCATCATGCGCCTGCTCTCGGCCGAGGCCCGCGTCGCCCTGCACCACATGCGCAGCGGCACGATGACCGACGAGGACTGGGCCCGCCTGGCGCGCCGCATGGGGCCGGTATCCGAGGCGCCACTGTTCATCGACGACTCGCCGAACATGTCCATGATGGAGATCCGAGCCAAGGCCCGGCGGCTCAAGCAGCGGCACGACCTGCAGCTGGTGATCATCGACTACATGCAGCTGATGCAGCACAGCAGCACCAACTCCAAGCGGCCCGACAGCCGCCAGCAGGAGGTCTCGGAGATCTCCCGGTCCCTGAAGCTCCTGGCCAAGGAGCTCGAGGTCCCGGTCATCGCCATCAGCCAGCTGAACCGAGGCCCCGAACAGCGCACCGACAAGCGCCCGATGATGAGCGACCTGCGCGAGTCCGGCTCCCTGGAGCAGGACGCGGACGTCATCATCCTGCTGCACCGCGAGGACGCCTACGAGCGCGAGTCGCCGCGCGCCGGCGAGGCCGACCTGATCGTGGCCAAACACCGTAACGGGCCGACCGCGAACATCACGGTGGCTTTCCAGGGCCACTACTCGCGGTTCGTGGATATGGCGCAGAGCTAGGGCTGAGTGCCGACGTAGCGTCGGTCCTACTGCACAACCGGCTGGCATCAGGCTGATTCATCCAGTCGCTGCAGCACACTGCCGAGCTCGTCGCAGGCAAGCAACCCGGCGATGACGGCAACCATGGCGTCCACGCCTGGCTCACGGACAATCAGTCCGTCCGGGCAGGCAAAGTAGCGGCCGCCCTGGGCTTCTCCGGTGGTCGCCCACCGATCCATCAGGCGCCGCACCTCGTCGAGGGTGAAGATCGTCGCACCCCAGCGGGAGCCGTCGCCCAGACAAACCTCGACGTCTACGTTGCATGCATCGGCGGGATCCTCACCGACGCCGAGAAGGAAGGAAGCCTCGAAGCCGTCGGACTCAACGCGGAACCAGGACACAACACACCGCTCCTTGGCCGGGTCCAGCAGGGTCTGCTCAGGATGCCGATCGTGCATCACGCGTGCGACCGTCCCCGCGCCGCCTCTTACTCCCGCCGGTTCGGTCAGCCGGCCTCGGGCACCCCGGCAGCACCTGTTGAGGGGACGCCTCGATCGTTTCACGGCTGAGACCACAGCAGCCAGAGATTTCCGCCACCGGAACGGGACGGGCGCCCCTTCGCCAGAAGCGGGACGAGGCATCAGATCGCAGGCCGGCCAGCCTTGGGCCGCCAGGACAAACGGCTGCCTACAAGGTCCTCAGGTCCCGGTCGGCGGCGCGCTCATCGCCGCTGCCAGGAACGTAATCGCCCAGCGCCGGGCCGCCTCGCCCGCCGGCGGGGTCGGGCAGCCCGGGGTGGGCTGGTTGTGGACGTCGATGCGGTCCATGGCCACCACGGCGAGGATTCCCCGCAGCCGGAACACCAGCTCCTCTGGGGAAAGGGCGGGGAGTGCACGTGCGAAGGCCGCCAGGTAGCGGTCGTGGACCGCGGCCTCGGCCGGGCCGGTCCAGCTGCGGACTTCCTCGGCCGGGTCGGCGATGATCGTCACGATCAGCCGGGATGTGCGGGCGCCGCCCTCGTCGCCGGCCGGCATCTCGTCGAACAGCGGCCCCGCGAAGGCCGCCACCAGTTCGGCGGCCGACGGGTCCGGGGTCCGGGCCAGCAGCCGGTCGAGCCCGGCGGACTGCGCGGCGTTGATGGGCTCGATCACGCGGCGGGCGACCGCGCCCAGGAGCTCCGCCTTGGAGCCGAAGTGATAGCCGACGGCGGCCAGGTTCGCCCCGGCGCGCTCGGTGATCGCGCGGATCGAGGTGCCGCGGAAACCGCGCTCGGCGAAGAGGTGCTCGGCCGCGTCCAGGATCCGGCTGCGGGTGTCGGGGGGCGCCATGGGTGCGTACGATACCAACGTTTGAATCAAACGAACGTATGAATGAGACGCGCGCGAAGAGGGTCGCCATGAAACTGCTCGTCTACGGCGCCGGGGTCACCGGCAGCATGTTCTCCGCCCGCCTCTACGAGGCCGGGCACGACGTCTCGCTCCTCGCCCGGGGCGAGCGCCTGGCTGCCCTGCGCCGGCACGGCGTACAGCTCGCCGAGGGACACAGCCCGGAGGTCAGGCGGATACCGGTACCGGTGGTCGAGCATCCGGGCGGCGGGTACGACCTGATCGCCGTCTTCGTCCGCACGCACCAGGTGGACGCGGTGCTGGAATCGCTCGCCGGCACCGGGGGAGACGTGCTGTTCGCCCTCAGCTGGGCAGCCGGCCCGGAGCCGCTGGGCAAGGTGATCGGCCCGGAGCGGGTGCTGCTCGGCTTCCCCACGGACGGCGGCACGATGGACGGCGACGTGGTCCGCTACCGCCCGCCCAGCTTCATGACCCGCCGGGTCCCGATGCCGGTCGGCGAGCCCGACGGCCGAACCACCCCGCGACTGGAACGGATCGTGCAGGCGTTCCGCACCGCCGGGATCAACGCCAAGGCCGAGCCGCGGATGGACGCCTGGCTCAAGACGCACGCCGCGTTCGTCGTGCCACTCGGGCAGGCGGTGCTCGCGGCCGGCGGCCCGAAAGCGCTGGCCGACGATCCGGACGCGGTCCGCGCCATGATCCGCCTCATGCGGCAGAACCTGGCCGCCATGCCGACGCCGCCGGTCCCGCGCGCCTTCGCCGCGTTGCAGAAGCTGCCGGAAGCGCTGCTCGTGCCCACGCTGCGGCGCTTCCTGCGCGGCCCGACGGCCGCGCACAGCGGGCTCGACAGTGCCACGCCTGCCACGGAGGCGGCCGAACTCGAGCGGACGGCCGAGCAGATGCGCGCCTATGCGACGGTTCGGTAGCCACCTCGCGAGCCGCCCCTTCCTCCCACCGATTAGGTCGGCTCGCGCAGGGATCCAGTGCTAGGCGATAAGCAGACAGCTGCCAAAGACCGCCTCGTCGAGATCGAGCAAGTCGCGGTTGCGCTCGGCCCATCGGCCTGACGACAGGTCGGCGCGCAGGGTGCGCACGGCCCGCTCTTCGGCGGCGGGGCCGACGCGGCTCCAGACCGACATGCCGGCGCGGATCTGGTCGTCGAGGTAGGCCTCGGGGCGGCGCCAGTAGGCCTCGTAGAAGCCGTCGGTGCAGTCCCAGGGGATCCGTACCGGTTCGGCGCGGGCGCCGATCGCTGCGGCCAGCGCAGGCAGGGGAGGTCGGCCGGTCCAGAGGGCGGCATGCTCGGGCAGGTGGTCGCGCGTCAGCCAGAAGCGGTCGGAAGCGCCGGCGTCGTGCGTGAACACCACCACGCGGCGCGCGACGCGGCGCAGCTCGCGCAGGCCGGCGATGGGATCCGTCCAATGGTCGATGGTGGCGAGGGCCATCGCGGCGTCGAAGGACTGGTCCTCGAACGGAAGGCTCTCGGCGCTGGCGGCCACACATGGCGCCGCGCCTGCCGGGCGCTGGGCCCGCATGGTCGCCGACGGCTCCACCGCGGTGACGTCACGGTCGGACGGCTCGTAGGACCCGGTACCCGCCCCGACGTTCAGCACAGTCCTGGCATCGCCAAGTGCCGCCCAGATCTGCGCAGCGATTCGCGCATCGGTGCGGCGCGTCGCCGTGTAGGTCGCGCCGATGGTGTCGTACAACTGTCCGCCCGGCATCAAGCCTCCCTATATGCGAATACTGAAACTACGCCTGTAGCTCCTCTAGCTGGCGCAGCACCTGCGCGGCCGTCGCGTCGTCGAGTTCGGACCAGGGCAGAGCGTCACGGTCGAAATCGGGCTCCTCGCCGGTCGCACTCAGCCACACCGCAGTAATGAACTGACGCTCGCTGTGCCCCGCCGCGCCCGCGTCGATGCCCGGCGCCAGCTCCATCACCACATGCCGACCGCCGCCCACCGGACGAAGGGCACGGTGCCACCGCGGGCCGTAGACCAGCGAAGCGGCGACGAGCGGGCCACGCTGCCAGCCTCGCGCCTGGAGTCGAGCGATCGACCACGCGAAGAAGCTGATCTGCAGGTGCAGGTAGTCGGGCCGTTCCGGCTCCGGTGTGATGAAAGACCGGACCAGTAGCTTCGACGCGCGATCCCGGGCGGTCAACGCCGGAAGCGGCCGCCCCAGCTGCTCGAACGGCTGCAGGATCTCGTAGTCGGCCGCGACCTCGGACCACTCCCCCAGCGCCGCCCCCAGATCGGCGGGGTGCGCGACGCCGACCCGCGCGCCGGACGGGATCTCGTAACGTCCATCGCTGACGTCTGCATAGCTAAGGTCCTCGGCTACGCGGAACGACCCGAGCACGTTCTCCCGCTCGTCGTAGACGCCCCAGACCAGACGCCGCACGAAACGCAGCATGACCGGGTGCCCCACCAAGTACGTAGCGAAGTCCTCCGGAGTCCACCGGCCCCGGCTGAGCATCGCCGACTCCAGCCGATTGACCTGATCGACGGCGACCGTCCGAGCCGTCTTCTTCAGCTCCGCGAACTTCTTGTACGCCGCGTCCGCCAGCTCCGGATCGTCGTTCTTCCCCGGCTTCGGCAACGCCTTCAACGGATTGCCGGCCGAGTCGGCGACCCACGGACGCAACAACTCGTCGAACCCGACGACGAACCGACGCGCCCCGTAGTCCAACTCCAGCGTGCCTTCAGGCCCCAGGCCGAGGTCCGGAACCACGCGGTCGGACAGCGCGCTCGCCGAAAGATCCATCGCCTCGGCGACGGCGTCGAACCGCTCCTGCGCCGCGCGCTTGATCCCGGCCCGCCGCCCCTTCGTCGCGTAGGCCCGCAGCGTCGTCAAAGCCCGGTCGCCGCCGATCGCCGCCAGCGCCTGGAACTCGTCCCCCACCGACTCGCTGCCGCTCTCGTTCATCTCCCGCAGCACCGGAAGCAGCCGCTCGACGGTGCTCTCGTCGCCGAACGCGCCGAGCGCGCGCAGCCCGACCTCGCGCGATGCCTTGTACAGCGACCACGCGAACTCGGCGAGAGAAGTGGCGTCGCAGGTCTCTGCGACGATCGCCAACCCGGCGTACGGCTCGTCCGGCTTGGAGATCATGAGCATGTCGACGACGGCCTGCGCCGCGCTCTGCGGCAGCGTCGTCTGGCCGTCCTTCAACCGGATCGGGGCAAGCAGCGCGGCCCGAGCAGCGGGCGGCGGCTGGGGCATCGTGCGCGGGAAGACGCCGAGCCCGTCGTCGGCCAGCAGCTCCTTGACGGCCTGGCCGACCTCGGCACCGTAGGCGCGGGTCGCGACCGCCGGCACGTCGACGCCGGCGGCCTCGACGACCCGCAGCGCCGCCTCGGCACCGCGGCGGACCTTGCCGCGCTTGCCCAACGCCGCCGGCACCACACACCGCGCCGCCGCTTCAGGATGGCGGCGCAGCCAGCTCATCGCGGAGCCCTGCACGCTGCGCAGCCGGCTCATGCCGTCCACCATCAGCGCGGCGATCTCCGGATTCACGAACGGCACCAGCAGCCGCGCACGCAGGGCGGGCCGCCGCTCGATCGCCAGCACGGCCGGAAGCGCGAGGAGGTCGTGGCGCGCGACGAACGCCCGGGCCCGGTCGTCGTCCGCCTTGATCGGGGGACGCCATCCGTCGGCCAACAGCGGACGGACCAGGTCGTCGGGGCCGTGTGCCGCGAAGTAGAGCGCGATCGAGGGGACGGCTGTGTTGTCAGTGATCTGCTTCAGCAGGCCCGACCAGCCCTCCTGCGGCGCCCAGCCGGCATCCTGTGGACAGAGCCAGTCCTCCCGCTCGCCGGGCAGCCAGTCCATCTCGGTCTCGGACGGCGGCGTGAGGCCTTCGACCACGATCGGCCGAGCCGGCTGACGTTTCCGGTCTCGCCATGGCGGCGCCGCGAGGATCGCAGGAAGCTGAGCCAGGAGCGCCTTTCCGTCTGGATCATCAGGAAACAGTGTGCTGACTTGCCTCGCGGCGGCCGAGCTCAGATATGCCAGCTCCGCGCGAGCAAACTCGGGATCAGCGTGTACGACCGTGGTCAGGACGGCAGTGGCGACGGCAGTCGGTTCGGCATCGGACAGGCGAGACAGAACCTTGAGATCCTCTGCTCGTTCCAGGAGCGCCGATATCGCTTCGGCGCGAGGTATCCGGGCGATCAGGTCCAGGATTCGTTCGTGGACGGCACAGGATTCGTCAGGCTCACAACGATGGCCGAGATCCAGCCACGCGACCAGGAACGGCAAGGCGCCAGCGCCCGCGTAAGTCAGGAACGTGAACTCGATGTCCAGATCGCCGTTCCACTCCCAGGGCTGTAGGCGAGCGGCGTCGCCGAGCGCGACCGCCTGCTGAGCACTTCCCTGTCCGACCGGCCCCAGTCGGCTTCCTCGGGGAAGAGGAAGCTCGTCAGGGTTCGATGAAAGCCGGTGCGATCGCCTTCCCTCCGCCGGACGGCGGCGCGTTTGGCGTCGTCGTGATCCGGCGCTGGGACCCGGCGGCGGAGCTCCAGCAGCCGCTTCAGCTGCGGCCAGTCGAGTCCAGATGGCAGAAGTGGGCGAACGCCTCCACGGCGAAGGCCAGATCCCGGGCGCATTCCCAGATCTCGACGTCCGCGACGTCGTCATCAGTGTTCGAATATTCGCTGGCGCGGATCGTCATCGCGATCAGAGCGGCCTGCAAAGGAGACTGCGCCGCGAGGTCGAAGACGTCGACGTCAGACAGCGCCTCGACCAGTTCCAGATCGCTTTCGGGAGAGGTCCGCGCCTGCTCGATCAGGCGTAGCAGGCCGGAATCCCGTTGCTGGCGTTGCGCCAGGACCCGCTCGGCACCGCTGCGATCCATCTCAGGGTGCTTACCGAATGCGAACCGGGAGCGGTCGACGATCGTGCGGCCGTCGTAGACGGACGGCAGGGTGAACTCGTCTTCGGGGTCCCGCCGCGCCGTACCGAACTGATCGTCGCCCATAGCGCAGTAGTATGCCGCCGACGTGGCGTTCAGCACCTCCTTGAGCGATGGCCCCGAGGTGAGGCTTCGGGGCCATCGCGTCACACCGTCGCCAGGGCCTCGGTCGGCGGCAGGCGCGAGGCGCGCACGGCCGGATGGACCCCGGCGAGGACGCCGACGACCAGTGCCGCGCCGACGCCGCCGAGGACGGAACCGACGGGGATGACCGCGGGCCAGTTGCGGGACATCGCGTAGCCGGCGGTGCCGAGGACGCCCACCGCGGCGCCGGCGAGGCCGCCGAGGAGGCACAGCATCACGGATTCGGTCAGGAACTGGCCGCGGATCTGGCGGCGGGTGGCGCCGAGGGCTCGGCGCAGGCCGATCTCCCGGCGGCGTTCGAGGACTGACACGATCATCGTGTTGGCCACGCCGACCGCTCCGACCAGCAGCGCCACGCCCGCCAGGCCGAGGAACAGGCCCGACAGCGCGGTCTCGGTCAGCTGCTTGGCGGCGAGGGCGGCGGAGGGCTGGCTGACCACGATCTGGCCCGGGTTCTGCGGGTAGACCGTCGCGGCGAGCACGGATTGCACCGCGTAGATCTGGGATTCCTGGACTCGTGCGTAGAGCTGCGTCGGGTGTTCGTCGAAGCTCAGGTAGCGGCGGGCCGCGTCCCAGCCGACGAGGACGGACTGCTGCACCTCGGGGGCCAGCGGGGTGGCCGTGAGGATGCCGATGACGGTGAAGGCCTGCGAGCCGATCCAGATCTGCGGAGCGGGCTGGCCGGGCGGGAGCGTGGTGATGCCCAGCCAGGTGGCGGCCACGGAGCCGAGGACGACGGTCGGGAAGGCCTCGTCGGAGGCGGTGAGGTAGTGCCCCGCGGCGAGATGCGCGCCGATCACCGCGGGAAGGTCGTAGCCCTCGGCGGCCAGAACGCTGACGCCGGAACTGTCCTTGGCCGGGATGGCCCGCGACCGGCGCACGTCGGCACCGGTGTTCGCGACCTCGCTGACCTGCTCGACCGGCGGGATCCTGGCGACCATCGCCCCGGCCGACTTCAACACCGGCGGCGGCGCCTGCGTGTCCTGGTCGAGGACCGCCTGCGCGCTGAGCAGGTTCGTCCCGAGGGCGGAGAGCTGCTCGGTGAGCGCGCGCTGGGAGGACGCCGGGATGCCGACGACCATGATCACGGTGGCGATGCCGATCGAGATGCCGAGGGAAGACAGGACGGCGCGGAGCTTGCGGGTGCGGGGGCCCAGGAGGCCCAGGAGGAGGATGTCGGCCGGGTTGAGGCGGACCGTGCGGCGCGACGAGCGACCGGGGCGAGCTGCGCGGGCGGCGCGCTTTGAGGCAGGGTCGGGCTCGGAGGCGGCGGCGGGGGCGGCTCGGTTGCGGGCAGATGCAAAGGCATCAGGCTCGGCATCGCGACCGGCGCGCTTGGAGGCAGGGTCGGGCTCGGCAGAGGCGGCGGTGGGGGCAGCGGCAAAAGGATCAGTCTTGATATCGCGGCCAGCGGCGTGCGCGGCGGAGGCGGCAGCGCGCGCCGCATGGTTGGCGGTATCAAGAGCGGCAGCGCGGGCGGCACGCGCGGCGGCAGGGTCAGCCTCGGAGGCGCCGCGGGCATCGTGGGCAGCGGCGAAAGCATCGGACTCGATCTCGCGGCCGGCATCGTGCGCGGCATCGTCGGCGGCGGCAGCAGCGCGCGCCGCATCGCGCGCAGCACGTTCGGACAAGGCGTCGCGGGCGCTTTCGGAGGCGTCCCCATCAAAGCGCGTCACAACATCGCCCCCTGCTCCGCAGCGACCGGCGCGGACAGTGCCTCGTCCGTCCTGATCCGGCCGTCCAGGATCTCCACTCGGCGGGGGAGTGCGTCGGCGATCTGGCGGTCGTGGGTGATCAGGGCGATCGTGGTGCCCGTCTGGTTGAGGGTGCGCAGGAGGTGGAGGATCGCGCGGCCGTTGGCGGTGTCCAGGGCGCCGGTCGGTTCGTCGGCGAGGACCAGGGCTGGGTCGTTGACCAGGGCTCGGGCGATGGCGACGCGTTGCTTCTCGCCGCCGGAGAGTTGGTGGGGTTTGTGGTTGCGGCGGTGCGCCAGGCCGACCTTGTCCAGGGCGGTTTCGGCGAGGGTGCTGCGGGATCTTCGTGGCACGCCGGCGTAGAGCAGGCCGGTTGCGACGTTCTGGGCGGCGCTGAGGCCTTCGATCAGTTGGAACTGCTGGAACACGAATCCGATCTCTCTGGCGCGTAGTGCGGACAGCTCCCGGTCGTTCAGCGTCGCCACGTCCTGGTCACGGACGGACACCGTCCCGCTGGAGGGCCGGTCCAGGGTGCCCATCAGGTTCAGCAGCGTGGATTTGCCGCTGCCGGAGGGTCCGACGATCGCGAGCAGTTCGCCGGCCTCGATGGTGAGGCTGGCGTCGTCCAGAGCCCGTACGCCGCCGGCGTAGTCCTTGGTCGCGTGGTCGAGCTTCAGCACCGTGCTCATGAGACCGTCACGACCTTCAGCCCTTCGGTGATCCCCTGCCCGGAGATCTGCACGAGCCCGTTCGCGAACAGCCCGGTCTGCACCCCGACGAGCATGCTCGTCTGGCCGCCCCCGGCGACCACCTGGACCGCGTACCCGCCGCCCTGGACCGCCACCAAAGCCTCGACCGGCACGGCCAGCACGTTGTTCACAGAGCCCGTGGTCACGTTCACCCCGACCGAGCCCGAATCCATCCCGGTCAGCACAGACTGGTCGGCGATGTCGATGGTCATCGACGGACCAGACGCACCAGCGCCACCGCCGCCACTACCGCCGCCGGAAGCGTTGGAACCAGCCGCAGCCGCCCCACCAGGCGAACTCAGCGCCGAAACGCTGCCCGTGGTCTGCTTACCGTCCGGCAGCGAAAGAGAGACCTTCAGCCCGCGAGTCAGAACACTGGTATCCACCTGCCGCGGATCGACGGCGACCGTGACGTGCTTCGTCGTCGAACTCAGACTCAACAGATCCGCCGTCGCCGACGCCCCGAGCTGAGCGTCGAGCGAGCTGACACGGACCGGCGCGGGCAGCACGGCAAGATCGCCGATCGCCAACGTCCCGTTCGCCGCGAGCCCCTTGCTCAGCTGCCACTTCTTGAGCGCGCTCTCGGTGCCCGAGGTGTACGCGTCGCCGCTCGGCGCAACCTCGTACCCGAGAGAGCGCAGGTCCGCGTTGACTTCAGCGATGTCCGGCCCCGGCGTGGCCTGCGCGTTGATCGCGCGGTAGAGCGGGGTGGCGCCGAGAAAGAGGACCACAGGCTGTGCGTCGACGCCATAGAGCGTCTGGCCTTGACCCACGACCGCGCCGACAGCGGGAAGCCAGGTGACCGTGCCGCTCTTCCGGCCGGTGTAGGGCGTGGCGGTGCCATACCCCAGGGTGCCCTGGAGCGTGACCGTGGTGGTCAGGTCGGTCCGCGCGATCGCCGTCGTCTGCGGCGGTGCCGGCTTGGCTTCAGGCGGAGGCGCGGGGTGGAAGCGCAGCATGTAGGCCGCTGTCACAGCGACCGCGGCAACGACCACGGCGCCGAGCGCGGCGAGGAACCATTTGCGCACCTCAGCTGCCAAGTCCTTGCGCGGCGACCTGCTTCTCGCACTCCGGCGTGTCCTGCATCCCGAGGGTGATCGACTGGGAGTCGTTGTCAGGACCGCCGAACGAGAAGCCGACCTGGCCGTTCTGCGGCGAGTTGTTCTCCGAGACGTACTGCACGCCCTTGTCCCGCAAGCACTGCACGACCGCGTGGACGAACGCCCCGGCCTTGGGATTGCTCGCGTCGAGCTGCCACGGCGGCAGCGGATCCTCCGACACGCAGGCGTTCTCGGCCTTGGTCCTGGCGGCCTGGTCCTGGACGTTCTTCTCCTTGCTGTAGCCGTTCGTCGCCATGCATTGGCTGTACTGGTTGTAAAGCGCGTTGATCTGCGTGTTGGTCATGTCGAGTGTGATGCGCGGCCGCGCGGCGGTGGCAGTGCTCGTCGTCCCCGCCGAGGCACCCGCGTTCGGGCCCGCGCCCGCGTTCGCGCTCGCCGAACCGGAGGTGGCGACAACGGCCGGCAGCGAAGGGACTTGGGCCTGAGGCTGCTTGGCCGCGGAGGACGAGCACGCGGCAAGCGCCAGCGCGCATGCGGCCACGCCGCCGGCGGTAGGAAGGGAAGGCCAGGAAGACCAGGTATGGGTTTTCACAGCCCACGAGCCTGTCGAGCAAATGCGAAGAACTTGTGCGAACGCTATGCGGGTTCCTTCGCCACCGGCAGCCGGATGGTGAACGTCGTGCCCGCGCCCGGCGTGCTGGCGACGCTGACGTCGCCACCGTGCGCCTCGACAAGTTGACGCACGATGGCCAGCCCCAGACCGCTGCCGCCGGTCCGGCGGTTGCGCGACTTGTCCGCACGCCAGAAGCGATCGAAGACGGAGGGCAGATCCTCCGCGGCGATTCCGGGTCCGGTGTCGGTCACCTCGATGCACACGAGTTCGCCGACCTGCTCAGCGCGAATCGTGATCCGTCCTTCCGGCGGAGTATGCCGCTCGGCATTGGCCACCAGGTTCCCGACCGCCTGCCGCAACCGCATCGGATCCGCCACGACCCGCAGATCCGGCGGCACCTCGACGATCGCATGTCCCCCGCCGGCCGCGCCGATGTGCCGGAGCAGTCCGCCGAGGTCGAGCTCGGCCGGTTCCAACCGCAGCTGCCCGGCGTCGGCCAGGGCGAGGTCCCGCAGGTCGTCGACCAGATGCTGGAGCAGCTGAGTCTCCTCCAGCAGCGAGGAGACCAGGTCGGCGTCGACGTCGGCGACCCCGTCGTTCGCGGCGATCAGCCAGCCCTTGATCGTGCTCAGCGGCGTGCGCAGCTCGTGGGAGATGTCGTTGACCAGCGCCTTGCGCTGCCGGTCGGTCCGCGCGACGTGCTCGGCCATCTCGTTGAAGGCCGCGGTCAGTTCGGCGATCTCCCAGCGGGCGCTGGTCGCGGCGCGCGCCGTGCCGTCGCCGGCGCGCATCCGGCGCGTGGCCTCGGTGAGCGCGCGGACCGGCCGGATCACGCGGTTCGCCAGCAGCATGGCGACGCCGACCGTGAGCAGCGCGACGAGGGTGGCGACACCGGCGATGCGCCAGCTGTCGGCCGACGACAAGCCGACGGTCGCCTGGCCGTCGGCCCTGCCGAGCGGCATGGCTTCCATGAACGCGGCGGGTGCGACGTACGGCCGCAGCTGGAGCCGCCGGGCGTTGAGCAGGCAGGTGCGGTCCTGCGCTTCGTCGGCCGGGGGCGCGACGACGGTGACCTCGCCGGCACCGGTCAACGCCAGCTTCATCGGGGCGGCGGTGACGCAGCTCTTCATCGACGCGGCCAGCTGGTCGAGCGCCGCTTGTTCGGTCGCGGTGGCCCGGATCGAGGGGGAGTCCTCGAACCCGACGTAGCCGCCGCCCTGATACAGGACGTCGCGGCAGGCCTCTGGGACGCCGGCCATCGGGACGCGCAGGTAGGGACGGCCGCTGGGGACTTCGGCGATGCCGTCGTCCAGGCCGTCGTAGCGCAGGCAGCCCGCCGCCTTCTCGACCAGCGACTCCAGGTCGGAGTGTTCCTGCGTGGTCAGCAGGAAGGGGCTGGTGACCTTGGGGTCGATGCCGTCCGGGAACTGGGTCGAGGCGAGCGCGTTGTCGACGGTCAGCGGGTCGATGGCGACCAGCGGCTCCGAGCCGTGCGCATCGGACGACGAGGCCGGCGAGCTCTCGATCGGCCGGCCGCCGTCCGGGGTGACGACGATGCGGACGTCCAGCTCCTGCGACATGTTGGCCAGGACCGGGCCGACGGTGGACCAGGTGGTGTGGGTGGCGGCGTAGTCGATCACGGCTTCGTAGACCAGGGGATAGGCCTGGCGGACGGCCTTCTCCTGCTGTGCGATGGAGGTGGTCGCGCCCTGGACCGAGAGCCAGGCCGTCGCGGCGACGGCAGCGGCGGCGACCAGGATCGTGCCGGCCAGAAGCCTGGTCCGGAGGCCGTACTTAGGCATCGGCGGCGTCGGCAACGATCCCGTCGGCCGCCGATGTCGGATGCGGCGCTTCCGTCATGCGATAGCCGACGCCGTAGACCGTTTGCAGAAGTACGGGATTGCGGGGATCGACCTCGATCTTGCGCCGCAGGTTCTTCACATGCGCGTCGGCGGTCCGCTCGGTCACGAAACTGTCGGGCTCGTGCGCCCGGTCGAGCAACTGACGCCGGCTGAAGACCCGGCCGGGACTGGACATGAGCGTTTCGAGAAGGCGGAATTCCACCGGCGTGCACTCGATTCTGGCGCCGTCGAGCCGGACCTCGTGGCGGACCTGGTCGAGGGTCAGCGGCCCGACGCGCAGCGGGAGGACGACCGAGCCGACCGAGCCGGCCGCGCCGCCGGAGGCCTGCGCGCGCCGCAGCAGCGAGCGCACGCGGGCCATCAGCTCGCGCGGGTCGTAGGGCTTGGTGAGGTAGTCGTCGGCGCCGAGGTCGAAGCCGGCGAGCTTGTCCTCGGCCGCCGACCGGGCCGTCACCACCAGGATCGGCACGTCGTAGTCGCGCCGCAGGACGCGCAGCACGTCGAGGCCGTCGAGCTCGGGCATCATCACGTCGAGGATCAGCAGGTCGGGGCGTCTGCTGCGCACCTGGTCGATCGCCGCGCGACCGTCGGCGACCACGAGGACCGCGTGGTCCTCGCGCCGCAGGTAGCGGCGAACCAGCTCAGCCTGCTTCGGATCGTCCTCGGCGACCAGTACGAACGCGCCCACGGCCCGAGACCCTACGCCGCCACTGTCACGGCGGCGGCTCCTCACGTTGAGGTCGGCACCAGCAGGAGCTTGCCGCGGGCCCGTCCGGACTGGCTGATCTCCAGCGCCGTGCGCCACTGGTCGAGCGGGAAGGTGCCGGCGACCGGGATGCTGAACGCGCCGTCGGCGGTGAGCTTCGCGAACTCGGGGAAGTGGCCGTAGCGCTCTTCGTCGGTGAACGTCGCGGGATCCTCGTGGAAGCTGTCGCGCGCGCCGAGTTCTGCCGCGCCGGCCAGGTCGGAGCAGGTCAGGACGCGGCGCGGGTCCCCGCCGGCGATGCGCACGAGATCGGGGAGCGCTCCGTTCGCGGGTGCCGTGTCGAAGACGATGTCCACCGGGCCGTCCGTCAGGGCCTTGACACGCTCCACCAGGCCGTCGCCGTAGGGCGTGACCGTGGCGCCGAGGTCCGTCAGCCGGGCGGCGTACGTCTCGCCGGCGGTGGCTATGACGCGAAGGCCGCGGATGAGCGCGATCTGCACGGCCGCGTAGCCGATCGTGGTCCCGGCGCCGTTGACCAGCAGCGTGCGGCCCGGAGTCAGGCCGAGGCGGGCCAGGTGCCAGTACGCGGTGCTCAGCGCCATCGGGAGCGCGGCCGCCTGGACCGGGTCCAGGCCCTCGGGGACGGCGAACCAGTGGTCCATCACCGCATGATCCGCTGCGCCGGCGCTGGGCTGGCCGACGTAGTCGGCGGTGCCGAACACGAGGTCGCCCACCGCGACGTCGGTGACGCCGGCGCCGACCGCCTCGACGGTTCCGGCGACGTCGCAGCCGACGCCGCGGGGCAGCTCGCCGGCGAACAGGCCGCGGCACAGGGCCCAGTCGGCGGGAGCCAGGCCGCAGGCGTGCACGGCCACCCGGATGCGGCCGGGGCCGGGCTCGGGGACCGGGGCGGTCTCCAGGGTCAGCACGTCGGAGGGCGCGCCGTACTCGTGGAAGCGCACTGTGCGCATGGTGTCGGGTGCGGGGGTGTGGTCAGCCATGGGATCTCCAGATCGGGCGCTGGAACAGCGGCGGAGAAACGGAACGGAAGCAAAACGGAACACGCTCCGTTTCAACTCCGGCCTATACTAACCCGATGACCGCCAAAAATGGAACGCGATCCGTTTAGCCATGGACACCGCCCCGACCTCCCCCGCCCAGCAGCAGCTCCGCTCCGACGCCGTGCGCAACCGCGAGAGCGTGCTCGCCGCCGCCACGCGCGCGTTCGCCACGGCGGAGGCCGAGCCGTCCATGCGCGAGATCGCCCGCCAGGCCGGCGTCGGGGTCGCCACCGTCTACCGCCACTTCCCGACCAGGGAGGCGCTGGTCGACGCGGTCTACCGGGACCAGGTGGTACGGCTGACCGCCGGCGCGCACGACCTGCTCGGCGCGCACCCGCCGGCGCGCGCGCTGCGCCTGTGGATGGACCTGTTCGCCGACTGGCTGGCCACCAAGCGCGGGATGACCGACACGCTGCTCGCCATGGTCGACTCCGGGGAGATCTCCCTCGCGCACACCCGCGGCGAGCTGTTGTCGGCGGTCGCCGCCATCCTCGACGCCGGGGTCGCGGCCGGCGAGATCCGGGCCGACACCAGCCCCGAGGACGTCAGCGCCGCGGTGCTGGGCATCCTCGCCGTGTCCGCCGAACGCGGGAACGCCGCGCAGGCCAAGCGATTGCTCGATGTGCTGATGGACGGGCTCAGGCCGCAGCCGTCTTCCTGAGGCGGAACAAGGCGGAAAGAAGCAGCGCGACCGGAGAACCCGAACAGCCAGGCCTCACAACCCGAACGTGGCGCGCGCCTCGGGCGTCACCGGCGTGAAGAAGTTCACCAGGTTGCCGTCGGGGTCGCGAACCAGCAGGGAGCGGTTGCCCCAGGGCATGGTCTTCGGCTCGGCGACGACGTCGGAGCCGGGGATCCAGGCGGCGAGTTCCTGCCAGCGGGTGTCGACGTCGTCCACCAGGAACTCGAGGATCACGCTGCGGTTGGCGGCCGGTGCGGCGCTGCCGGCGGCGAACAGCGGGACGGTGCTGGTGCTGCCGATGGCGAGGGTCGCGCCAGCGGGGCCGGCCAGCTCGGCGAAGTCGGGCGTGAACCAGGTGGCGGCGAGCGTGGTGGCCTTCTCGTAGAAGGCGACCAGGGCGGTGATGTCGGCGGTGATGACGCGGGTCGATGCGAAGTTCATGATCTTCTCCTTGCGGGTCGTCGTACTCGCACCGTACGGCGGATACCGGACAGAATCGGTCCGGTATCCGCGCTAGTTTGGGAACCGTGAACCGACCGGTCGGACGCGTGCTGACGCTGCTGGAGCTGTTGCAGTCCGGCGGCGTGCGGCCGGCGGCCGAGCTCGCCGACCGGCTCGGCGTCGACCCGCGGACCGTCCGCCGCTACGTCGACCACCTGCTGGATCTGGACATCCCCGTCGAGTCGGTGCGCGGCCGCCACGGCGGCTACCGGCTCGCTCGCGGGTTCCGGCTGCCGCCGCTGATGCTGGGCGACGACGAGGCGCTGGCGGTCCTGCTGGGCCTGCTCTCCGGGCGACGCAGCGGGCTGACGGCGACTCTGGGACCGGCCGGCGAGACCGCGGCCGCCAAGATCCGCCGGGTGTTGCCCGCGCGGCTGGCCGACCGGCTGGACGGCGTGCTCGAAAGCATCGCCTTCACCGGCGGGGAACAAGATCAGAGCGCGGCGCCGGATGCCACCGTGCTGCTCACGATCGCCGACGCCGTCGCGAACCGGCGGCCGATCGCCCTCGCCTACGGCGACCGCACAGACCGGACCGTGCATCCGTATGCCATCGTGAGCCACGAGAAGCGCTGGTATGTCAGGGCTCTGGATCCGGCGATCGCGGAGGAGCGCACCTTCCGCCTGGACCGGATCGGCGCCGTCCGGACGCTGCCCGGCACCTTCGAGCCGCCCGCCGAAGATCCGGTACGCGGCCTCGTCACGGGATTCGCCACGGCGGAGTACCGCCACGAGGTCGTGATCCGGGTCGAAGGCACCGTCGAGCAGATCCGGACCCGGTTCCCGGCCAGTGTCGCGACCCTCCAGCCGCTCGCCGACGAGGGCCGCCCGAGATGGCACCGCCTCGCCATCCGCGCCGAACGGCTCGACTGGCTCCCCGCCACGCTGGCCGCGCTCGACCTGCCCTTCGAGATCGAGCGTCCGGCCGAGCTGCGCGATCTTGTCCTGGCGCTCGCCGAACGCCTCGCGTCAAGAGCGCGCGGGGGCGCCTGAGAATTCAGATCAAGGCCGTCACCTGCCATTAACCCGGCAGCTTGGACCATCGCCCCGACAGAATCCACCGCGCCCCGCTACTGTCGACACGTGACTTCTGCGTTCAGCGATGCCTTCCTCCGTATGGCGGAGCCCCACGCGGCCTGGGGCATGCGCCAGATCGAGGAGTTCAACGAGTTCCTGCCGATCGGGCCGTGGACGGTGAACCTGGACGAGCGCCGGTACCGGCAGTCCGGGCGGGAGCTGCGGATCAGCGTGCTCGGCAGCTTCGACACCTCGGAGGGCTCCTGGCTGTGGGGCTGGGCCAACCCCGGGTTCGGCAAACTGCCGGTGGTGGCCGCCGCCGAGGCGCTGCGGGCGTTCGGGCAGGAGCACGGCGTGCCGGAGTTCGCCGAGGAACTGGTCGACCTGTCGGGCTTCGAAGACCCCCGGTACGCCGCGGAGATGCTGGCGTTCGGGGCGATGGGCGTGCTGCGCGCCGACGGCTACATCGGCGTGCAGGCCAACGAGACCGGGCGGCTGTACATGGTGCCGGACGACCCGCAGGTGCCGGTGGCCGCGCCCGATCCGATAGCGCTGCCCCGACTGCTGATGCAGGGGGCGCAGTTCTTCAACCGCTCGGCGTACGAGGTGGTCGCCGGCTACTTCCACCACTTCGGCATCCCGTGGCGGCAGGAGGGCGACACGATCAGCGCCGAGCTGCCCGGCGGGGCGACCGCGTCGGTGCAGTTCGACCAGCAGGGCCGGGTCTCCGCGGTCTCGATGGGGTCGGTCACCAAGGAGTCCCTGGGGAACCACGCCGCCGGCTGAGCGGTGCGGCACCGGCGCCCGGCCGGGTGGCCGGACGCCGACGTCGCTCCGGTCACGCGGCGCCCACCGCCGGGGCCACGGGCTCTGACGCGGAGTCGGCTCCGAGTCCGCCGACCAAGTGCCGGGCGAAGAACCGGACGGCGCTGTCCGCCTCGAACCGTGGCAGCTCCTTGTGCCGCCCCGCGTTGGCGTGCAGCGTCTTCTCCGCCGAGGCGAAGGCGTCGAACAGCTCCAGCCCGGCCGAGCGCGGGATGTGCTCGTCGTCCCACTGCAGATCGAACTCGATCGGGATCGTGATCCGCCGGGCCGGCTCGACCAGGAAGTCGGGCCAGTGCTGGCCGAACACGGCGGCCGTGAACCGGGCGTCGGAAGCGACCAGCGGGACGCCGGTCGCCGTCCCCATGTTGATGCCCCAGTACCCGACCGGTCCGTCGGCGCCGATCTCCGGCAGCTCCTGGAGCGCGTCCAGGGTCATCCGCCATTCCGGCACGGCCTGCTCGGCCAGATGAGCGTTGTAGCGCACGATGACCGGGCCCTCCGGCTCGCCGGCGTCGCGCGCCGCGAACATCGCGTCGAGCTCGCGCTCGTCGTGCTCGGTCCGCGGCCGGTCGCCGTGGCCGGGCGCGTCGATCGCGGCGGCGTGGAACCCGCAGCCGAGCACCAGGCGGCGGGCCCGCCCCGCGCTGGCCGGCGCCTTCTTGTGGATGCCGCCGCCGTGGCCGATCAGGACCAGCGGTGCGCGGTCGGGACGGGAGTCCGGCGACCACAGGACACCGGGGACGCCGCCCACGGTGAAGTCGCGTTCGCGGACGCCGTCCGCGGAGAAGTCACTGGTGAAAAGAAGTGAAGAAGACATGGCAGTCACCTTTCGGGAGCACTGGAATCCGGCGCTCCCGACGACCGCTGTGTCAGTCGCCTGCCCGTGACAGCACGGGGAGCACCCACGTCGATACCGCCTTCATGGGTCTCACCTCCTTCGCTTCGGTCACGGCGTACGCAAGGTAGCCGTCCGCTCCGGCAGCCCGCAACAGGGTTTTACTTCTTGTCCGCCGCACCGCACGACGCCGCCAGCGCCGCCATCCACTCCCGGGCGGCCTGCCGCACCTCGGTGCTGAGCCCGGCCTCCAGCTCGTCCTCGCGGCGGCGCACGGCCGGCCGGGCCTTGGCCGACAGCGCCAGGCCGGCCTCGGTCGCGTGCAGCTGGTACATGCGCCGGTCCGTCGGATGCGGGGCGCGCTCGACCAGGCCGTGCGCCTCCAGGCCGGCGACCATCTCGTTCGCGGACTGCCGGGTGCTGCCGCACAGCCGGGCGACCTCGGCGATGCTCAGGCCCGGGGAGCCCTCCAGCATCATCAGGGTCGCGAACTGCGGGACGGTCAGGCCGAACTCGGCCAGCTCGTCCTCGATCGCGGCGCGCATGCCGAGCCAGACGTGGCGGACGGCGAAGCTGACGACGCTGTCCTCGCCGTACTTATCGGAGTGGGGCATTCCGGCACACCTCGCCTCTCACGGTCGCAGAAGACAGCACGGGAACGATTGACAGGTACCTGACGAGTTTGCCAGGCTGATATCCGACAGGTACCTGTCGATCGTACCAAGCGTGTCCCGTGCACCAAGCATGTCCCGTCTGCTCATTCCGCGATCCTGGGGGGTCGTCCAGCCATGTCCACAAGCAGCCCGCCGTCCGGCCGAAGGCAGCGCCTGATCCTGACCGTCCTGATCTTCGCGCAGCTCCTGATCTGGATCGACGGCACCGTCCTGTCCACCGCCTACGAGACCCTGGCCGATCCGGTGCGCGGCCTGGGCGCCACGCCCGACCAGCTCCAGTGGGCCACCGGCTCCTACACGCTGGTGCTGGCCACCGTCACCTTCACCGGCGGCGCCCTCGGCGACCGCTTCGGCCATCGCAACACCCTGTTGACCGGGATGGCGCTGTTCGGCCTGGCCTCGGTCCTCGCCGCCTACTCGCACAGCACCGGCGAGCTCATCGCGGCCCGCGCCGTCATGGGCCTGGGCGCCGCGCTGCTGATCCCGGCGACGCTGGCGGTGATCAGCTTCACCTATCCGCCCGAGCAGCGCCCGCAGGCCTTCGGCGTGCTGAGCAGCTTCGCCGGCGTCGGCATCGCGGCCGGCCCGGTGCTGGCCGGACTGATGCTGGCGAATTTCTGGTGGGGGTCGGTGTTCCTGATCAACGTGCCGGTGGTGCTGGTCGGCCTGGTCGCGATCGCCCGCACGGTGCCGAACTTCCAGCCGCCGCAGAAGCGCGGGCTGGACTTCCCCGGCCTGGTGCTGTCCACCGCCGGCCTGGGCCTGCTCTCCTACGGCCTGATCCGCGCCGGCCAGGACGGCACGGTCACCGAGCCGCAGGTGTGGAGCACGGTCGTGGCCGGCCTCGTCGTCACCGCCGCGTTCGTGTACGTCGAGCTGCGCCGCAAGTACCCGAGCTTCGACCCTCGGCTGTTCCGGCTGCGCCAGTTCGCGGCCGGGAACGTCACGCTGACGCTGCTGTTCCTGGCGTTGAGCGCGAGCGGCTTCTACTTCGCGTTCTACCTCCAGGGCGCGCGCGGCTACTCGGCTCTGCGTGCCAGCCTGATCGGCATCCCCGGCGCGCTCGGCGTGGTCGTCGGCGGTCCGGTCGCGGCCCGGCTGGCACGCCGCACGTCGGTGCGCCGGGTCAGCGGCACCGCGCTGGTGGTCGCCACGATCACGCTCGCGGTGTTCTCCCGCATCGGCCTGACCATGCCGATCCCCGCCTACATCGCGGTGGCCATCGTCCAGGCCACCGCGATCGGCATGACGATCGCCCCGCTGACCGGCGCGATCCTCGGCTCGCTGCCGCTGACCCAGGCCGGCGCGGGCAGCGCGGTGAACGCGACGATGCGGCAGACCGGCAGCGTGCTGGGCATCGCGTTGGGCGGCACGATCCTGTCGATCGGCTACCGGCACGCGATCGGCGGTTCGGTCGCGGGACTACCCGCGCCCCTGAAGCAGCAGGCTGAGACGTCGGCCGAGATGGCGCGGAACGTGGCCCGGCACAACGGGATCCCCGGGCTCGTGCACCAGGCGGACCTCGCCTTCGTGCACGCCATGCACACCGGGATGCTGTGGTCCGCGGCGGCCACGGGGATCGGTGCGCTGCTCGTGTTCGGTGGATTTGCCAAGCCCAGAAAGGCAAAGACGGTCGTCACGGAGCCGGAGACGACCACGGCCGTTCCGGAATCCGCTTCGGCATAAAGGGAAAACGGGTGGCGCGCCGGACAGCGCCTCCAGCATTCTTTCAGGGCACCTCCCGGTGCGCAGGCGGCGGATACTTCTTCCAAAGAACCGAGACCGCAGCCAATTTGATCTCGGGAGGGCGCTCTGACTTCGCGGGGGGTCGGCCGGCATATCTGCCGGCCTTTCATTCAGCCTTTCCGTGAAGCGCGCGCCGCTCCCCCGCAACACAACGGGGTGGTCCGGATGGCGAAGTTCAACAAGGGGTCGACCGCTGTCACCCAGACTTTCGAGGGCGGCAAGGCCTACAAGCGCGACCCGAAGTCGGACCTGTTCCTGCTGGCCGTCACCAACATGGTCGGCGAGGACACCTTCTACGAGGCCGCCGACGTCCGCGACAAGCGCTACCGCGACCTGATCCACGCGGTCGCCGTCGCCGACCCGGAGTGGATGCTGCGGTTCGTCACCTGGCTGCGGGCCGAGGCGAACATGCGCAGCGCCGCGGTGGTCGCGGCGTGCGAGGCGGTCCGGGCCCGGCTGGACGCCGGCGCGTCCGGGTACAGCCGGCAGCTGATCGCCGCCGCGTGTCAGCGTGCTGACGAGCCCGGCGAGGTGCTGGCGTACTGGACCGGCCGCTACGGCCGCGCGCTGCCGAAGCCGGTGAAGCGCGGCGTGGCCGACGCTGTGGGGCGGCTGTACAACGAGTACTCGTTCGCGAAGTACGACTCGGACGCCAAGGGCTACCGCTTCGGCGACGTCATCGACCTCGTGCACCCGGCCGCCGCGGCCGACAAGCCGTGGCAGGGCGACCTGTTCCGGCACGCGCTGGACCGGCGCCACGGCCGGGACAACCCGGTCCCGGAGTCGCTGCCGAAGCTGACCAAGCGGGCGCAGCTGCTGGCGCTGCCGGTCGAGGACCGGCGGCCGGTGCTGCTCGCCGCCGGCGGGACCGAGCGGCTGGCCGAGGCCGGCATGACCTGGGAGGCGCTGGCCGGCTGGCTGCAGGGGCCGATGGACCGGACCGCGTGGGAGTCCGTCATCCCGTCGATGGGCCTGATGGCGCTGGCGCGGAACCTGCGGAACTTCGACGAGGCCGGGGTCGCCGACGAGGTGGCCTGGCAGGTCTGCTCGCGGTTCCTGGACGCCGGACAGGTCGCGCGGTCGCGGATGCTGCCCTACCGGTGGCTGTCGGCGTACAAGGCCGCGCCGTCGCTGCGGTGGGGGCACGCGCTGGAGGGGGCGCTGGGTCACGCGATCGCGGGGATCCCGGAGCTGCCGGGGCGCACCCTGGTCCTGGTCGACACCTCCGGGTCGATGACCGGCCGGGTCTCGACGCGCTCGACCGTCACGCACCTGGACATCGGGGCCCTGATCGGGGTCGCGCTGGCCGACCGCGCGGCGGGGTCCGGCCGGGCCGGCGCCGTGGACCTCGTGGGCTTCGCCGACGGCGTGTTCACGCACGAGCTCGCCAAGGGCGGCAGCGTGCTGCGCGGGGTCGAGGCGTTCGCCAAGCGCTCCGGCGAGGTCGGGCACGGCACGCGGATGGTCGACGCCATCGCGAACAGCTACGACCGGCACGACCGCGTGGTGATCGTCAGCGACATGCAGACGTTCCCGTACTACTACAACCGGGACAAGGGCGCGGACGCGTTCATCCCGGAGTCGGTGCCGGTGTTCGGGATCAACACCGCGGGCTACGGCCCGAGCGCGTTGCCTCCGGGCAAGCGGAACCGGTTCGAGATCGGTGGATTCTCGGACAAGGTGTTCACCATGTTCGGGTTGCTCGCCACCGGGGACGGTCCGGCCTGGCCGTTCTGAGAGGCCGGCTGAGGGATCGGCCGGACGCTTCGGCGTCCGGCCGGTACCGAATCGTAAGGAGCGGCAGCCCGACGGCTCTGGCCAGTTGGACTACCGGTCAGTAACATGCGCCGTGTGATCGACGGCATAGACCTCACGACCCTCGCGATCCCCTTCTATGTGCTGTTCATGGCGCTGGAACTGCTCTCGCTACGGTTCTTCCCGGACCCCGGCGAGCAGGGCTACACCGTCAAGGACACCGCGACCTCGCTGACGATGGGCATCGGCTCGATCGTCTGCAACCTGGGCTGGGGACTGGTGACGGTCGCCGCGGTGGCCGGGGTGCACGCGATCTCGCCGTGGCACATCGGGAGCTCGCTGACCAGCTGGCTCGTGCTGTTCGTGGCGTACGACTTCTTCTACTACTGGGAGCACCGGGCCAACCACCGCGTCCGGATCCTGTGGGCCTCGCACGTGGTGCACCACTCCAGCCGGCACTACAACCTGTCGACCGCGCTGCGGCAGACCTGGACCGGCGTCGGCAACACGGTGTTCCTGCTGCCGCTGGCGCTGGCCGGCTTCCCGTCGTACATGATCTTCGCGACCGCGGCGATGAACCTGCTGTACCAGTTCTGGATCCACACCGAGCGGATCGGGAAGATGTGGCGGCCGGTCGAGTTCGTGATGAACACGCCCTCGCACCACCGCGTGCACCACGGATCGAACCAGGGCTACCTGGACAAGAACTACGGCGGGGTGTTCATCGTCTTCGACCGGCTGTTCCGGTCCTTCGAGCCGGAGGGCGAGCCGGTGCATTACGGGCTGACGAAGAACATCGGCACGTTCAATCCGCTGCGCGTCGCAGTGCACGAATACGCCGCGATCGCGAGGGACGTGCGGGGCGCGGCGAGCTGGCGGGCCCGGTTCGGCTACGTGCTGCGGGGTCCGGGCTGGTCACCGGCGGGTTCCGGCATGACGGCGTGAAATCCGTTCGCCCGGCTTCCGCCGCCGTGCCTAGGCTGGCGGTGTGCTGAGCAACAAACAGGTGAAGGAGTTCGGCGAACGGGGATTCGTCGTCGTACCGGGTGTGGTGGCGCCGGAGCTCCTGGAGCGGGCGGACCGGCGGATCGACGAGCTGATCGCGGAGAAACCTCCGGCCGAGGGCCATGTCGGGCATCACTTCTACTTCCCGGTCGCCGCGGATGAGCCGGCGCTGACCGAACCGCTGATGGATGCCGGGTTCGCTTATGCCGAGGCGCTGACCGAGCCCGGACTTCTGGAAGCGCCGCAGCAGGTGCAGGTGGCGCTGAACATCCCGCCGTTCTCGCACCAGCCGGGGCGGCCGCACATCGACGCCTCGATCAGCGAGCCGACGCCGGGTTTCAAGCCGAACAGCTTCACGTTGCTGGCCGGGGTTTTCGTCACCGATCAGATGACGGAGAACTCGGGGAACCTGTGGGTCTGGCCCGGCACGCACCTGACGCATGCGGAGTACTTCCGAGAGCGCGGTGTGGAGATGTACTGCGCGTACCCGGACATCGAGCTGCCCGAGCCGGAACAGGTCACCGCGCGCGCCGGCGACCTGTTGCTCGCGCACTACTTGCTCGGGCACAACATCGGGGGGAACTACGAGTCGGACACGACGCGGCGGATGCTGTACTACCGGGTCAGCGTTCGTGGGCATGCCGAGGGGCCCGAGCGGATTCTGACGGAGCCCTGGTATGAGTACGGGGCTGTTCGAGCCCTTATGTGAGGCGGGTCTGGGCCGCGGGCTCGGCGGGCTCGGCGGATTCTGGGCGCGCTCTGGTTGCTAGGCGAGGTCAGCGCGGTCGGCGTGCTTGGCACGCTCGGCGCGTTCCGTACGTACGACGGAGGCGGCGTCCTGGTGCTCCGGGGCGTCGCCGTCGTTCTTCGGATTGGGGTGTCCCTGGCCGGTCTCGATCAGGCTGCGCAGGCTGCCGCCGATGTAGCCGCCCCAGGCGTTGGAACAGACGTCGTAGCACTCGTCCTGCGGCAGCAGACCGACGTGGGTGAAGTGGACCTCGGTGCCGGCGTCGGTCCGGCGGATCTCGAAGACGACGTCGGTGCCGGTCCACTCCTTCTGGTCCTCGATGAAGTCGAAGTAGTTGTCCTCGATGTGCCAGGCCACCTTCTGACCGGGCACGAGCTCCGTGACGTGGACCCGGCAGCGGTGGACGTCCTGGAACCGGTAGTCGAAGACGCCGCCGATCCGGTCGGTGGGTCCTTCGACGGCTTCGGACCACCAGCCGCGGACGTTGAGGATGGCTTCGTAGGCCTCGCGTGGGGTTCGGTCCACGGTGAAGGCGGTCGTGTAGTGGCGTTGCTGCGCTTCGTGCTGTTCCCGTGTGACTTGCATCATGCAAGCAACGGTAGGCGAGGCGCTTTCATCATGCAAGTGGTTCGGTAGGATGGGTTCCATGCTCGGGAAGACGTACGACTCTCAGGTGTGCTCGATCGCGCGGGCCCTGGAGGTGATCGGCGAACGCTGGAGCCTGCTGATCGTGCGCGACGCGTTGTTCGCCGGCGCGACGCGGTACAGCGACTTCCAGCGGAGCCTCGGGATCGCGACCAACATCCTCAAGACCCGCCTCGACGGCTTCGTCGAGACGGGCATCATGCGGCGTCACCAGTACTCGCAGCAGCCGGAGCAGTACGAGTACCTGCTGACCGACAAGGGCCGGGCGCTGGCGCACTCGCTGGTCGCGCTCTCGGAGTGGGGCGACCAGTGGGCGACGGAGGGTGAGCCGCCGATTCTTTACGTGCACTCGGTGTGCGGGAGCGGGGTCACGCAGCAGACGGTGTGCGCGCACTGCGGCGTCGTCGACGATCCGGCGGAGATCAGCGCCGAGATCGGGCCGGGGATGCCGGCCGATCGGCGCTAGGCGTGCTCGGGACTTATTCAGTTCCCTGAGAGCATCTCCACCACCGGGGCCAGCTGCTCCAGGAACATCCCGTTCACCGCGATGGAGGAGATCCCCAGCTCGTCGCGGCGGCGGCGCAGCGTGTCGGCCATCTCCTGCGGCGTGCCGGTGAGGACGGCCGGGGCCCCGGTGCGGATCAGTTCGGCGGGGTCGACGCCCATCTGCTGGCTCAGGTAGGCGGGCAGATCGGTGCCGACGCCGGCGATGTTGTAGTTGAGTTCGAGGTCGTCGAAACGGGAGCCGGCGATCGCGCGGAGCTCGGCGACCTTCGCGGCGAGGCCTTCCTCGGTGGTGCGCGGGCTCAGGCCGAGGGTGATGATGTCGGCCTCGGCGGCGGCCAGCTGGAACATCTTCGGGCCGGAGGCGGCCACCAGGATCGGCGGGTGCGGCGTCTGGACCGGCTTGAGCAGGGAGTGGCCGGTCGCGGCGGCGGCCATCTCCTCCTTGACGATGTGCAGGGCGTCAGAGAGCTGCTTCACCCGCTCGGCCGGCGTGCCGAACCGCCGCTCGCGGTGCACGACCTCGTCCTCGGCCCCCGGGCGGCCGGCGCCCAGGCCCAGGTCGAAGCGGCCGCCGGAGAGCAGGTCCAGGGCCAGCGCGCGCCAGGCGATCTCCGAGGGCGGGTAGAACGGCGCCGGGAGGACGAAGGTGCCGACGCGGAGGCGTTCGGTGGCGGTGGCCGCTGCGGCGAGGGCCGTGAAGGGCTCCAGGGTGGTCATGGTGTCGGGGGCGAGGAGGGTGTCGTAGCCGAGGTCCTCGGCCCGGCGGGCCAGTGCCTGCCAGGCTTTCGCGGTCGGGGCCAGGGCCGCGACGACGGCGAAGCGGAAGGTGCGGGGGTGCATGGCGGTCTCCCTGGGTGGGTTCTGCGTTCTGCGGTGCTGTTCGAGCCGATCCTGCTCCTGCCCGGGGGAGGCGGGCGTCCGGCGAGGGGAGGTCGCGTCCGTACTCTGCCGGGAGTAGTCGTCGTATCGTCTCCAGCGTGCTGGATTACGACCTTGAAGCGGCTCATTACGACCAGACGCGGGGCGGCGTCGCGCGGGCCCGTGCGGCGGCCGGGGCGGTCCTGGAGTTGATGCCGGGGGACTGTGCGGCGCTGGTGGACGTGGCGTGCGGGACCGGCATCGTGACGGAGCTGCTGACGGCGCCGGGGCGGACGGTGATCGGGGTGGACATGTCCGCCGGGATGCTGGCGCTGGCGCGGCCCCGGCTCGCCGGCCGCGGAACGGCGGTACGCGGCGACGCGACACGGCTGCCGGTGGCGTCGCGGTCGGTGGACGCGGTGACGTTCATGTGGCTGCTCCACCTGGTCGACGAACCCGTGGTGGCGGCGGCGATCACCGAGGCGGCCCGGGTACTGCGGCCCGGCGGGGTGATGGTGACGACGGTGGACAAGAACTCGGCGCAGTTCGAGACGGCCGGCGACGTCCGCGACATCCTCCGTGCTGCCCGACGGGAACTGGCGCCACCGCCGAGCGACGGCATGGAACTGGTGCGGGACCTCGCGACGGCCGCAGGCCTGGAGCCGGCGGGAACGGCCGGCTACCTGGGACACGGCCAGGGCCGGTCGCCGCGCGAGTGGGCCCGCCGGGTACGGGAGGAGATCCCCTGGACGCGCCGGGCCGACCCGCGCCGGGTGGCGGAGATCTGCGACGCGCTGGAGGCACTGCCGGAGCAGGACGCCAGGCGGGTCGATCCGGAGTACAGGCTCGCGGCATTCCGGCTCGGCGGCTGACGGCTGAGCCTGGCCGGCGCTCACTGTGGAGCGCCGACCAGCCCATCCAGCTAGAAGCCCCCTACAACTTCGCCATCGCCGCCTCGAAAGCCGCCCGCACCACCGGCAGCTTCGGGCTCCCGATCCGCTGGTCGATCTCCAGCGCGAGCCGGAAGCGCAGCGCCGCCTCCACGTGCTTGCCCTGGTCGTAGAAGCTGCGGCCGGAGTGGTGCGCGGCGGCGGCGACCAGGTGGTCGTCCTTCAGGTACAGCGCCAGCTTCTCGGCGCGGTGGAACATGGTGTCGGCCTGGTCCCATTCGCCGCGCCACTGGCGGGCGTGGCCGACCAGGAGCATGGCGCGGACCATGCGGCGGAGGTCGCCGGACATGTCGGCGGAGGCGAGGGTCAGTTCTGCTTCGAGGGCGGCCTCTTCGTGGCGGCCGGCGATGCGCAGCAGGTTGGCGTACTCCGAGCGGGCGTCGGGCATCTCCTCGAGGTCGAGCGCGGCCAGGGTGCCGATCCGGGCGGACAGTGCGGCGGGATCGTCGACGATCTCGCGCAAGGTCTCCGGATCGGTGCGGAAGTCAAGGCCCATGGGTCCATCCTGCGACGCAGAAGGGTCCTTACGCGACACCTAACCCATGGATTCCAAGGTTTTTCCCTTCGTTTCGCGTACGAGGTAGTACACGAAGGGGATGGAGATCGCCGCGGCGATCGCGTAGAGCGAGTACGCGCCGGCCAGGCTCCAGCGGGACAGCGACGGGAACGAGACCGTCACCAGCCAGTTCGCCAGCCACTGGGCGCTGGCCGCGACCGACAGTGCCAAGGCCCTGATCCGGTTCGGGAACATCTCGCCGAGCAGCACCCACACCACCACGCCCCACGACATGGCGAAGAAGAACACGTAGGCGTTCGCACTGATCAGCGCGGCGACCCCCTGCCCCTTGGGCATGGTCGTCTTCCCGTTGACGTGGCTGCCGTAGGAGAACATCCACGCGCACAGCCCGAGCGTCACGGCCATGCCCGCCGAGCCGATCAGCAGCAGCGGACGCCGGCCGATCCGGTCCACCAGCGCCATCGCCACCACGGTGCCGGCGATGTTCACCACCGCCGAGATCATCGAGATCAGCAGCGAGTTGGAGGTGTTGATGCCGACCGACTGCCACAGCAGAGAGCTGTAGTAGAAGATCACGTTGATGCCGACGAACTGCTGGAGCACCGACAGTCCGATGCCGATCCACACCACGGCCAGCAGGTTCTTCCGGCTGGGCGTCAGCAGATCCGTCACCTTGGGTTTGACCTCGCCGGCCAGCTGCTCGCGGATCTCCGAGATGCGGTCGCCGACGTTCTCGTCCGTGCCCTCGACCTCGGCGAGCACCTGGCGGGCCTGGTCGTCGCGCCCGACCGCGACCAGGAACCGCGGCGACTCCGGGATCATCGAGCTCAGCACCCCGTACACGATCGCCGGAACCACTTCGGCGCCGAGCATCCAGCGCCAGGCCGCCAGCCCGCCGAGGTGGTCGGTGTTGGTGCCGCCGGCCCACTGGTTGATCACGTAGTTGACCACCGCGGAGATGGCGATGCCCAGGACGATCGCCAGCTGCTGGAAGGCGGTCAGCCGGCCGCGGAAGGCCGGCGGGGAGACCTCGGCGATGTAGGCCGGGCCGATCACCGAGGCGATGCCGATGGCGAAGCCGCCGATGACGCGCCAGATCGTCAGGTCCCACGGCTGGTAGGAGAACATACTGCCGACGCCGCTGATCGTGAACAGGACGGCCGCGATCTGCATGGCCCGGATCCGGCCGATCCGGTCGGCCATCCAGCCGCCGGCGATCGCCCCGGCGGCCGCTCCCGGCAGGGCCGCGGCGACCATGAAGCCGGTGGTGCCGCTGCCCACCTTGAAGTCGTGCTGGATGCCGGTGACGGCGCCGTTGATGACCGCCGAGTCGTACCCGAACAGGAAGCCGCCCAGCGCCGCGGCGGCGGCGATGAAAACGATGCGCGGCGCGACCTTCGCCGCCGTGGACGGGCCTGGCTGGTCGGGGCCGCTCGCGCGGTCGGTCCTGGTCGTCATACCCCTACCCCTGCCGCCGATCCCGCCTGGCGATGCGGCGATGCGTCCGATCGGGTGGTTGGCCTACCGTGGAGCGCATGCTGAACGTCTCGCAGGAGATCTACGACGCGATCGTCGCGCACGCCCGCAAGGACCACCCGGACGAGGCCTGCGGGATCGTGGCCGGCCCCGAGGGCTCGGACCGCCCCGAGCGCTTCGTGCCGATGACGAACGCCGAGCGCTCGCCGACGTTCTACAGCCTGGACCCGGCCGAGCAGTTCAAGGTGTGGCGGGAGATGGACGACCGGGACGAGGAGCCGGTGATCATCTACCACTCGCACACCTCGACCGAGGCCCGTCCCTCGCGGACCGACATCAGCTATGCCTCTGAACCCAATGCGCATTACGTGCTGGTGTCCACGCGCGACACGGACAAACTCGGGGACTTCCAGTTCCGCTCGTTCCGGATCGTCGACGGCGAAGTCACCGAGGAGCCGGTCACCATCGTCTGAGCGGTCCGCGTCCCCTGACGGGTCAGTCCGGGATGCCCGCTTCCCGTTCCCGGTTCAGGCTTGGAGGCGTGAGTTCGACTGAGACGGTCACCCCGATCCAGAACGCCGTGAACATAGGGCCGGTGCTGACGCAACGGCTCCGCGACGTCGGCGTCACCACCCTGGACGAGGTCCGCGAGCGCGGCGCCATCGAGGTGTGGCAGCTGATCGCCGACACCGCCGAGGGCAATGAGTGCGCGCACATGCTGCTCGCCCTGGAGGGCGCGCTGCGCGGGCAGCGGTGGACCTCGATCCCGCGCTCGGAACGCGACGCGCTGCTGGTCGAGGTCGGCCTGAAGGACGCCTCGGAGCTGCGGGCCCCGAAGAAACGCTGACGGGGCCCGCCGGCTCAGCCGACGATCTGCCCCTGCTGCAACGCCGTCCACACCGGGCCGTTGACGATCCCGTCCGCGGGCAGGTGCATCGCAGCCTCGTACTGCACCACGGCGGCGAACGTGTCCGTGTCGAACTGCCCGCTGGCCTTCACGTTCGAGTTCAACGCCACAGCCAGCGCCTGCTGCAGCCGCTTGATGTCCGCGGCACTGCCGCCCTTGTGGTGCTTGTCCCCGCCGCCGAAGATCGGAAGCCCCGCACCCACCTGAACGGTCAGCGTGGGCTTGCTCCCCGCGGCGATCAGCGCGGTCCGCGTGGACCGACCGACGACGCCGGACGGATCCGTCGCGTGGCTCCGGTTCTGGAACGCGGCGACCGCGGCCTGCGTCTGCGCGTCGAAGGTGCTGTTGATCGGGCCGTTGTAGAGCCCGAGCTGGTGCAGCCGGGTCTGCAGCCACTTCACCTCGGCGCCGGTGTCGCCGAGCTGCAGCTGACCCGGGGTGTGCTGGGTCGGCGAGCTGGCCGAACTGCTCGGCGTGGAGCTGGTCGCGGTGCTGGCCGGCGCCGACGTCTGCGCGGCCGAGCTGGGCGGCCCGGTCGGGGTGGTGACCGAGCCCTGCGCACCGCTCGGCGCGGCCGTCGGAGTGGAGCTGCCGCCGCCGAGGGTGATCAGCGAGACCACGATCACCAGGACCGCGCCGGCCGCGACGCCGATGCCGATCATCGCGCCGCGGTTGGAGCGGCGCCCGTCCTCGGGTTCGCCCGGGTAGTCGTCGTCCGCGTACCCGGCGTCGTAGGGCTCGGCGTAGGCGCCGCCGCCCCCGGCCTGATAGTCGATCGGCTGGTCGTAGGCGGGCTGGTCATAGCCGGGCCGGTCGTACCCCGGCCGGCCGAAGTCGGGCGAGACCGGCGGCATCACCTGCGTGGCGTTCGGGTTGGCCCGCGCCGCGCCGCCCTCGGGGCGGTAGAGATGAGCGAACGGGTCCGGCTCCGGCGGCGCGCCCTGCGCCGGGATGGCCTGGGTCGCCGCCTCCTGGGGTGGCAGCGCCCACGTCATACCGTTGTTCACGGCATTGTCGGGCGGGGCGCTCGGCACGCCCTGGTTGCCCACGCCCACGGCCGCGTAGGCCTGGGTCGGATCGGACACAGCAGCCGGAACCGATGCCGACATCTCGCCACAATTGGGGCAATAGCGTGCCCCCGGCGTTTTCGGCAGGACGGTCCCGCAGTGCTGACAAGTCTCCATGGTTCTCTGAACCCCCTCGGGCAGACCCGCCCACTGTAGAACACCCAAGCAAAGCCCGTATGCGCTCTCGCCACGGATCCCAGGCAGGCCGATGGCGCGGCGGCGACTCTTGACCCACTCTTGGCTTGCTCTTTGCCTTGGTTACCGGCGACCGGCCTTTCTCACCAGCGGGAAGCCACCGCGACCAGCCGGTCCCGCACTCGCGCGACCGCCGCCGACCGGGCCCGCTGCCCACGCACCGCGACGAAGAGAGTACGGATCGGCGGGATCTCCGGTTCATCGAGCAGGACGAGCGTGCCGTCGTCCAGGGCCGGCGCGCACAGCGGCCGCGGCAGCACCGCGACACCGCAGCCGGCGACCGCCGCATCGAGAACGCCGCGCAGGTCGGGGATGACCAGCGCGGCGCGGGAAGGGGATTCGGCGTCGTATACGGACGACCAGTAGAGACCTATATAAGGAAGATCCTCGGCGAGGTCGAGCAGCGGCGTGCGGCCGGCGCGGTCGAACGGCTTCCAGCGCGGTGCGCCGACCAGCGCGTACTCCTCGTCGGCCAGCGGGATCACCGTGACCCCGGGCAGCCGCGGCCGGGTGACCGACAGCGTCATGTCCAGCCGGCCGGCCGCCAGCTGCGCGACCAGCTCTTCGCTGCGTCCTCCGGCCACGACGACGCGAAGGCCCTCGTCCACCAACGGGGCGAGGGCCGGGAGCAGGAGCGTCGTGGTGAGGCTGGCCGGACAGCCGAGGCGGACCACGGCGTGCGACCCCGAGTCCGGGATCAGCGTCTCGTGCGCGACCGCGGCGAGCGCGTCCAGATGCGGGGCCACGGCGCGGGCCAGCTCGTCGGCGGCGGCCGTGGGCGCGACGCCGCGCGGCAGCCGGACGAACAGCTCCCGGCCGACACGCTGTTCCAGGGTCCTGATCTGCGCGGTCACCGCGGGCTGGGACACGCCGAGGTCCGCGGCGGCCCGGGTGAGCGAGCCGGCGCGGTGGACGGCGAGGAACGTCCTCAGCAGCGCGAGATCCATCCCCACCAGGATAGGCGTGGTGCCGCCGGGCCCAGCAGGGTTTTTGTGCGGACTTGGGGCAGCCTCAGGACTCGGATCCGGACCGCAGCACCGCGAGCGCCGCCGCCAGCAGGATCTCGGCGAGTTCGGCGCCCTCGGGGTAGTCGGCCGGAGCCGGCAGGCCGGCCGCCGCGGCGGCAGCCGCCTCGATGTCGGGCAGCGCCGGATCGGCCGCGGACTCGACCCGCCGGGCGATCATGAAGCCCTGCGATATGGCCCCGAACGCGGCGGCGGCGCGGATGTAGTCCTCGGGCCGCGGATCGGGGCCGGCCAGCCGCCGGTTGACGTCCCGCCGCAGCTTCACCGAACGCTCCACGAGCTCGGCGGCGGCCAGGCTCGCGTGGTCGTTGGCGACCAGCTGGAAGACCGCCTGGTGCCGGTTCAACAGGTCGATGTACGAGCGCAGCAACGTCTCCGGGTCCGGGTCGCCGGCGACCAGGAGCTCGAACTCGTCGATCAGCGGCTGCGTGACCGACTTCAGCAGCTCCTGCTTGGAGGCGTAGTGGTAGTACAGCGCCGCCTTGGTGATGCCGAGGCGGTCGGCGATCTCGCGTAGCGAAGTCTTCTCGTACCCGTGCAGCACGAACAGCTCCAGCGCGACCTGCTGGATGCGTTCCTTGGTGCCGCCCGGGTCGTGCTCCGAGTGTGAGGTGCGTCTCATGAACCCTCTCAGGGCCAAAATCCCGAAGCCCAGTCTACTTGCCGCACGGTAAGTTTGTGAAAGCTTGCACAAGACATATCTCGAAACCGAAACGCTCAGGAGTTCGCCCATGTTCGGACGGCTCGGACGCTTCGTCGTCCACAATCCCTGGAAGATCATCGTCGGCTGGATCATCGCGGCCGTGGCGCTCGTCGCGCTCGGCCCGCAGTTGTCCAGCGTGACGAACGACAACCAGTCCTCCTTCCTGCCCTCCAAGTACGAGTCGGTCCAGGCCAAGAACGCCCTGGACGCCGAGTTCCCCTCGACCGTCGGACAGGTCGCGACCATCGTGATCCGGCCGGTCGGCGACGGCGCGCTGTCGGGCGCCGCGCAGCAGAAGGTCTCCGACCTGGCGACCACGCTGACCGATGACCACATCACCGGTGTGGCCGGGGTGCAGGCCGGCCAGGTGTCGCCGAAGCAGACCGCTCAGCTGATGTTCGCGAAGCTGACCGCCGACCAGGGCGACCAGAAGGGGAGCAGCGACGCCGTCAAGGCGCTGCGCGCGGACCTGGCGAGCAAGCTGAACGGCACCGGGATGAAGGCCGAGGTGACCGGCGACGCGGCCATGGGCCTGGACACCTCGGACTCCTCGAACAAGGCCACCGGCATCGTCATGATGGCCACGCTGCTGCTGATCATCGTCCTGATGGGCTTCATCTTCCGGGGCGTCATCGCGGTGCTGCTGCCGATCCTGTCGGTGTTCCTGGTGATGATGGTCTCCCAGCCGGTCATCGCGCTGATGGCCAAGGGGTTCGGTCTGCACGTGCAGTCGTTCCTGGAGATCATGCTGGTCGTGGTGCTGTTCGGCATAGGCACCGACTACATCGTCTTCCTGCTGTTCCGGCTGCGTGAACGGCTGCGCACCGGGGACACGATCGAGCAGGCCGTCCAGACCACCGTCGAGCGCGTCGGCGAGGCCATCGCCTCGGCCGCGGCGGCCGTCATCATCGCCTTCTGCGCCCTGGGCCTGGCCACCTTCAAGGCCTTCACCTCGCTGGGCCCGGCGCTGGCCATCGCGGTCGCGGTGATGCTGCTGGCCGGTCTGACGCTGGTGCCGGCGCTGATGGTGAAGCTGGGCACGAAGATCTTCTGGCCCGGCAAGAAGTGGCGCAGGATCCCCACCGCGGGTCCGGCGCGCAAGGTCGGCAACCTGGTCGGCAAGCGTCCGGCGGCGGTGGCCGCGGTCGCCTTCGTCATCATGGCGGGCCTGGCGATCGGCGCGACCGGCTTCAAGGCCGACTACGACCAGCAGTCGCAGATGCCGGCCGGCGTGGAGTCCACGATCGCGATCAAGGACATGCAGAGCGCCGGATTCGCCCAGGGCGCCACCGCGGCGACCGACGTGATCGTCACCTCGACCGACGGCAAGCCGCTGGACCAGGGGCAGATCCAGAACTACGCCAACGCCCTCGGCACGGCCTCGCCGCAGCTCGGCGGTCTGATGCCGTTCCCGGTCAAGCCGGGCTCCCCAGCGGGGACCAAGGGCGCGACCGTGGAGTACAACCCGGCCGGCACCGCGGCGCACATCCAGGTGCTGACCAAGGACTCGCCGTTCGCCGCGTCCTCGATGAGCGCGGTCAACGGCCCGCTCAAGAGCCTGGCGCACAGCTCCGCACCGGCCGGGACCAAGGCCCTGGTCGGCGGCGGGACCGCGGCGCTGGCGGACATCCAGTCGGCGAACAACTCCGACCTGGCGCTGATCCTGCCGGTGGCCGGCCTGCTGATCTTCCTGGTGCTGGCGCTCCAGCTGCGGGCCCTGGTCGCGCCGCTGTACCTGATGGTGGCCGTGGGGCTGGGCTACGCCGGCACCCTGGGCGCCTCGGTGCTGATGTTCCAGACCGTCCAGAACAAGCCCGGCATGATGTTCATGCTGCCGGTCATGGTCTACCTGTTCGTGGTGGCGATCGGCACCGACTACAACATCCTGATGATCTCCCGGCTCCGCGAGGAGGCCCGCGAGGGCAACGAGCCGAAGCGCGCGGCGGCCCTGGCCGTCGAGCACGCCGGGCCGTCGGTGGCCTCGGCCGGCCTGATCCTGGCCGGCACCTTCGCCTCGCTGATGCTCGGCGGGCTGTCGATGATGCAGCAGATCGGGTTCGCGGTGTCGATCGGCATCAGCATCGCGGCGTTCATCATGTCGATGTTCCTGGTGCCGGCGTTCACCGCGCTGATGGGTGCCAAGGCCTGGTGGCCCGGGCACAAGGGCGTGGCGTCGCACGGCGACGACCGGGGCGAGGGGCGGCCGCGGATCAGCGACCTGGACGACGAGAGGGTCGGAGCCGGCGCCCGCGGGTGACGGCACTAGTACCCACATGACGGTTCCACTGCCATAACGAAGTCCCGGGCGCCCCTGTCACTCCCAGTGACAGGGGCGCCCGTCTCTTATGCTCTGAAGCATGCCGATATTCGACCGCGCCCACACGGACGACCTCCTCACGTTCCTCGCCGCCTCGCCGACCCCGTACCACGCGGTCGCGAACGCGGCCGCCCGCCTGGAGGCCGCCGGGTTCCGCCAGCTCCGGCAGAGCGCCGGCTGGGAGGGCGCGGGCAGCGGCGGGTTCTACGTGATCCGGGGGGCGGCGCTCATCGCCTGGTACGTCCCGGAGAACACGAAGGCGCACACCGGCTTCCGCGTCGTCGGCGCGCACACCGACTCCCCCAACCTGCGGGTCAAGCCGCTGCCGGACACCGGCTCGGCGGGCTTCCGGCAGGTGGCGGTCGAGCTCTACGGCGGGCCGCTGCTGAACTCGTGGCTGGACCGCGACCTGGGCCTGGCCGGACGGCTGGTGCTGCGCGGGGGCGACGCGGCGCTGGTGCACGTGGACCGCGCGCTGATGCGCGTGCCGCAGCTGGCGATCCACCTGGACCGCGGCGTGAACGACACCGGACTGCTGCTGGACAAGCAGCAGCACCTGACCCCGGCCTGGGGGCTGGGGCCGGTGGAGGACGGCGCGCTGATCGAGTTCGCCGCGAAGGAGGCCGGGGTCTCGGCGAGCGACGTGCTGGGCTTCGACCTGATGCTGCACGACGTGACGCCCCCGACGTACCTGGGCCGCGACCTGGAGATGATCGCCGGCCCGCGGATGGACAACCTGGTCTCGGTGCACGCCGGGGTGCAGGCGCTGATCGCGGCCTCCGCCGGAGCGGCCGGACCCCTGTCGGCCGTCCCGGTCCTGGCCGCCTTCGACCACGAGGAGGCCGGCAGCGAGTCGGACACCGGCGCGGGCGGGCCGCTGCTCAACAACGTGCTCACCCGGGTGACGCAGGCCCAGCTCGGCGGCGGCACGGAGGACTACGCGCGGGCGCTGGCCGGGACCGTGGTGATGTCCAGCGACATGAGCCACGCGGTGCACCCGAACTACCCGGAGCGCCACGAGCCCGGCCACCGCCCCCGGCTGAACGGCGGCCCGGCGCTGAAGACGAACGTCAACCAGCGCTACGCCACCGACGGACTCGGGCGCGCGATCTGGACGGACGTCTGCGAGCGCGCGGGAATCCCGACGCAGTACTTCGTGGGCAAGAACTCGCTGCCGTGCGGGACGACGATCGGGCCGATCACCGCGGCGAAGCTCGGGGTGACGACGTTCGACGTGGGGATCACGTCGCTGTCGATGCACTCGGCGCGGGAGCTGGGCGGGGCGGACGATCCGTTCCTGCTGGCTTCGGCCGCGGCGGCTTTCTTCGGGGGCTGAGTCAGCGCAGGACGTACCAGGTCGGCCCCGCGACGAGCAGGACCGCGGCGAACCAGGCCGCCGGGCCGATGAGGCGTTCGGCGAACGACGTGGCCCCGGCGGACTTCACCAGGCGCTGCACGCGGTCGAGCGTCGGAGTGCTGCGGGTGCTGCGAGCCGCGCCGGAACCGTTGTCCGCACGCTGATTCGGCACGGGGCCCGCCGTCCCACCGATGGCGACCAGGGCCCGGGCCAGCGCGGGGCGTCCGACGGAGCGGGCGGCGTGATCGTCGGCGAGCATCTCGACGAGCGCCGTGACCGAGGCGGTCGCACGGCGCGCCGGGGGCAGCGGCAGCGCCGACTCCCACGCGACGAAGGGCTGGACCACCAGCTCGTGGCGCCACTTCGCATGCGCACGCTCGTGCGCCAACACCGCTTCGAGCTCATCGGGCGCGAGCGCGGCGATGGTGCCCTCGGTGATGACGATGCGAGGCCGCGTACCGGGGAGGCAGTAGGCGGCGGGCGCGGCATGTTCGAGGACCCGGAGCTGGCGATCGGCGTGCTCGGCGGCCAGGTCGACGGCATCGCGCTGCCGCCGCAGATCGCGCTCGATCCGCCACGCTGAGAGCAACGTCACGCCGACCAGCCGCACGGTGAGCACGGCCGCGAGCGCCAGCGCCGCCTCCTGAAGGAGGCCCAGCGAACTCGGCACGCGAAGGTGGAACGCATCACGCCACAGCACGACCAGGCCGGTCCGCAGATGCCTGTCGAGCGGGGCGACGCCGACCGCGAGCGGCGCGCCGATCAGCGACAAGCCGCCGGCAATGCCGACCGCCTGCCACAACGCGATCGCGGCGCGGGCATGACGACGCGGCCACGCGGCGCGGGCCAGGAACACCGGGACCGGCCAGGCCAACAGCACCGCCAGGACGGCCAGGGGCCAGGCATCAGAAAACATGGCGCGCCGCCTACACGACCACGGCCAGTGAAATGCTCATCGCTACCAGCTTCTCAGACACGCCGCGCTGCATGGCGGGCCAGCCCGCGCGCCGCTCGGCCGCCGCCTTTCTCGCCGCGCCCGCCGCGAAACAAGCACCATTGCGCCAGCTGCCGACTTGCCGCGCAGCACATCGCGCCAGCCCGCACGCCGCTTGGCCGCTGCCTGCCGATCTCTGCCCGCTCGGCGCAAGAGCCCACACCGCCGCGCCGCCTACTCCTCCAGCCCCGCCAAGGCCTCGCGCAGCAGCGCGGCCTCCTCGGCCGACACCGAGCCGGCGAAGCGCACCAGCGCCGAGCGGCGGTCGTCGGTCGTTTCCAGGACCGCGAGCATCGAGGCGGCGATCACGTCGTCGCGGGTCCGCGCTGCGCGGTAGCGGTGGGCGCGGCCGACGCGCTCGCGCTCCACGAAGTCCTTGCGGCGGAGGCGGTCCAGCACCGTCAGGACGGTCGTGGGCGCCAGCTCTGTGGTGCCGTCGCGGGTCGCCAGTCGTTCGACGATCTCCTGCGCGGTGCTTCCGTCGGGGGCGTTCCAGAGGACGTCCATCACCGCGCGTTCCAGTTCGCCCAGTCTTGGGGGGCCGCCCGCGCGCTCGTTCGCCATGGGGTTACTCTACAACTGGTAGAACTTCTACGGATCGTAGAACTTATGGGAGACGCCCATGCTCGGCAGCACGCTCACCGACGCCCGAGTCGAGACCGGGTTCTCGCTCGCCTTCCACATCGTCTTCGCGGTCTTCGGGGTGGGGCTTCCCTGGCTCCTGCTGTTCACCGAGGGCCGGTGGCTGAAGACCGGCGACCCGACGTGGCTCGCCCTGACGCGCAAGTGGTCTCGGGTGATGGCGGTGCTGTTCGCCATCGGCGCGGTGTCCGGGACCGTCCTGTCCTTCGAGTTCGGGCTGCTGTGGCCGGCGTTCATGGCGCGCTACGGCGGCGTGCTGGGGCTGCCCTTCACGCTGGAGGCCTTCGCGTTCTTCGCCGAGGCGATCTTCGTCGGCCTCTACCTCTACGGCTGGAAGCGCCTGTCGCCGCGGGCGCACTGGCTCACGCTGTGGCCGATCGCGATCTCCGGCACGCTCTCGACGCTGTTCATCGTCACCGCCAACTCCTGGATGAACGTCCCGACCGGGGTCAAGGAGGTCGGCGGCAAGGTCGTCTCCGCCGAGCCGCTGGCGCCGCTCACCGGCCCCGGCGCGCTGCCGGAGTCGCTGCACATGCTGCTCGCCGCGCTCATGTGCACCGGCGGGGTGGTCGCCGCGGTCTACGCGGTCGGGATGCTGCGCGGCCGGCGCGACAGCTACCACCGGCGCGGCTTCCGGGTCGGCCTGGTCACGGTGCTGGCCATGGCCCCGCTCCAGCTGGTGGTCGGCGACCTGGCCGCGCGGGTGGTGGAGAAGTACCAGCCGGCCAAGCTCGCCGCGATGGAAGCCCTGACCCACACCCAGAGCCACGCGCCGCTGACCCTCGGCGGCATCTACGATCCGAGCACCGGCAAGACCCGGTTCGGCATCGAGATCCCGGACGGCCTGTCCCTGCTCACCGGCTTCCGCACCGACAAGACCATCCGGGGCCTGGACATCCTGCCGGCGAAGCAGCAGCCTGCGACGCCGGTCGTGCACCTGGCCTTCGACACCATGGTGGCCGGCGGCATGGCGATCCTCGGGCTCGCGGCGCTGCTCACCGTGGTCGCGTTCTGGAGGCGCCGCAAGGGTGTCCGCCCCCTGATCCCGCTCAGCCGGCCCTGGCTGCTGGCCGGCGGGCTCACCGGCCCGGCCGCGATGGCCGCGATGCTGGCCGGCTGGGAGGTCACCGAGGCCGGCCGGCAGCCGTGGATCGTCTACGGCCGGATGACCGTGCGCGAGGCCGCGACGACCAGCGGCGGCATCGGCTGGTCGCTGATCGCCACGATCGTGGTCTACCTGGGGCTGGCCACGGCGCTGCTGCTGATCCTGCGCCGGCTGGCGACCGGCGCGCCGCCGGAGCTGGCGGACGGGGTCGAGAACCCCGGGCCGCGGGACCCCGAGTCCCCGGACCACGCACCACAGAGCCCTGATTCGCGAGACCGCGAACCCCGGAACCCGGAACCGCAGACCGCCGGATCCCAGACCCCTGAGACCAGCACCGAACTGGAAGGAGCCGCCCGATGACCGCCGTCGACCTCCTGCTCGGCGTGATCGTCTGCGCCCTGGCCGCCTACGCGCTGCTGGCCGGCGCCGACTTCGGCGCCGGCGTCTGGGACCTGCTGGCCCGCGGCCGCCACGCCGACCGCGAGCGCCGCCTCATCGCGCACGCGCTCGGCCCGGTCTGGGAGGCCAACCACGTCTGGCTGATCTTCGTGATCGTCGCGACGTTCAGCGGCTTCCCCTCCGCCTTCGGCATCATCGCGCGCGGCCTGGAACTGCCGCTGGCGCTGGCATTGGCCGGGATCGTGCTGCGCGGGGCGGCGTACGTCTACCGCGCCTACGGCGAAGGCGCCGCCGGACCCGACAGCCTGTGGAGCCGCGTCTTCGCGGTGGCCTCCTCGATCACCCCGTTCATGCTCGGCGTCAGCGGCGCGGCGCTGGCCACCGGCAAGATCACCCCGAGCTCCGGGCCCCTGACGCCCTTCGAGTCCCCGTTCACGCTGGTGGCCGGCGCGTTCGCGGTCGTCGTCACCGCGTTCCTGGCCGCCGTATATCTCTGCTACGACGCCGGCACCGACCCGGAAACCGAGGACCTGGTCCCCGCGTTCCGGCGCCGGGCCCTGGCCGCCGCCGCACTGGCCGGCGTGGTCAGCCTGGCCCTGCTCCCGCTGCTGTATCAGGACGCACCGACCGTCGCGCACCGCTTCACCGAGCGGTCGATCCCGTTCGTGGCCGTCGCAGTGGTCTGCGGTTTCGGCTCGATCGCGGTGATCTGGAAGCGGCACTACGTCCTGGCCCGCGCGACGGCGGCCACCGCCGTGATCGGCGTGCTGCTCGGCTGGGCGGCAGCTCAGTACCCGGATCTGGCCGTCGGCGCGGCGACCGCCCGCGACTCGGCCGCCGGATCCGCGAACCTGCACGCCCTGCTGATCGCGATGGCCTTCGGGATGGTGGTCATCCTGCCCGCTTTTTACATGCTTCTGAAGGTCTTCTCAGGGCCCGAAAGGGACGCGATCACTACAGAACCCGCAAACTAAGTAAAGGAGACACCAAGAACACCCGTGCGAGTGCCAAGACGGAGTCAAGATCCGGACCGGATCGTCCTAACCTCCTTCCGCCCCCGAACGTCCTTGCGGTTGGCTCGCTGTGCCACCACCTACTCGCACAACCGCAAGGAGACACCGCTCGATCATGGGACTGTCGAAGCGCGCCCGCGTCATAGGGATCTCACTAGCCACCGCTGCCGTCGTCGGCGCCGGATCCGTCGCCGCCTTCTCGGCCGGCGCCGCCGGAAGCAGCAGTGGAACCGTCACGGCCGCCTTCGCCAAGACCTCGGACTGGGGCACCGGTTTCCAGGGCCAGTACACGATCGCCAACGGCACCGGCCAGACGGTGCACGGCTGGACCGTCTCCTTCGACCTGCCGGCCGGGGAGCGCATCAGCTCCCTGTGGAACGGCACGATGACCGCCGCCGGGCAGCACATCACCGTCGCCAACCCGTCCTGGGCCGGGGACATCGCCACCGGGACGAGCGCCACGTTCGGCTTCGTGGTGGACGCCACCTCCGGGAGCGCCGAGCCGCTGAACTGTCTGGTCAACGGCGCCTCGTGCGGCGGCGGTCCCGGCGGCGGGACGTCCGGCGGCGGTCCGAGCTCGGCTCCCGGCAGCGGCCCCAGCACCGCGCCGGGCTCCAGCGCGTCTCCCAGCGGCGCGCCGTCGAGCAAGCCGAGCACCGTCCCGTCGTCGGGGCCGAGCAGCGCACCGTCCTCGGTGCCCTCCTCGGTGCCCTCCTCGGCCCCGTCGGTGCCGGCCCCGCCACCGTCCGGCGCGTCCTACACCTTCGCGCCCTACGTCGACACCAGCCAGCGCCAGGATCTCGGCGCGGTCGCGGCGGCGGCCGGCATGAAGTACGTCACCGCGGCGTTCATGCTGGCCGGGGGCAGCGGTTGCACCCCGGCGTGGAACGGCACCTCCGACCCGGCCTTCGAGGCGAGCCTGAAGGCCGGCCTGGCGGACCTGCGGTCCAAGGGCGGCGACGCCATCGCCTCCTTCGGCGGCGCCAACGGCACCGAGCTGGCCCGGGCCTGCACCGACGTGCCGAGCCTGAAGGCCGCGTACAAGTCGGTGATCGACGCTTACAACCTCAGCCACGTCGACTTCGACATCGAGGGCGCGGCGACCACCGATCAGGCCTCGATCACCCGCCGGGCGCAGGCGCTGGCCCAGCTCCAGTCCGACTACGCGGCGGCCGGCAAGACCCTGGACGTGTCGCTGACTTTGCCGGTCCTGCCCTCGGGCCTGACCCAGGACGGTGTGAACATCGTCACCGCGGCCGCCAAGAACAACCTGAAGGTCTCGGTCGTGAACGTGATGGCCATGGACTACGGCGACTGGGCCGCCCCGAGCCCGTCGGGGAAGATGGGCCAGTACGCCGACCAGTCGGCGCAGTCCGTGCACGACCAGCTCAGGACCGTCTACCCGAACGCCACCGACGCCCAGCTGTGGGCGATGGTCGGCATCACCCCGATGATCGGCGTCAACGACACCTCCGACGAGGTGTTCCAGGTCTCCGACGCCAAGGTCGTCGAACAGTTCGCCGCGCAGCACCACATCGGCCGGCTGGCCATGTGGTCCCTGACGCGGGACCAGGCGTGTGCGCAGCCGTCGTCGTGGGCCTCGCCCACCTGCTCCTCGGTCCAGCAGAACGCGTACGACTTCTCGCACACCTTCGAGGCCTTCACCGGCTGACCACCACCCCACCCCGGAGGGATGCCCCGGAGAAGGGACAGGTGCCGGTTCTGCCCACACAGGACCGGCACCTGTTCCGCCGTTCTCGTCCTGCTGTCTGCTCGTTCTCGCCGCGGTGGGGCCGTTCTCGATCTGTCGCGCGCACGACAACGCCCGCCTCCTGGGACATCGCCAGGTGGCGGGCGTTACGTTATTTCCCCACGTGGGCGCCAACGGGAGTTCGGGGCGGGGGCGCCGCATGCGGGTCGTGACCCGAGGTGGTGCACAGTCCGGGAGCTACTTAAGCGAAACGCTCCAAGGGGCCCGTCCCTTGGAGCGTCGCCGGTACGTCCCCCGTTGGGTACTGCGACGAGATTCCCTGGGCGGGTCAGCCCTCACGCTGCGGCGGGATGCCGTTCAGCAGAGCGCGGACCTCCTGCTCGCGGTAGCGGCGGTGGCCCCCCAGAGTGCGGATAGAGGTCAGCTTGCCGGCCTTGGCCCAGCGCGTGACCGTCTTGGGGTCGACGCGGAACATCGTGGCGACCTCGGCGGGCGTGAGCAGAGGCTCAGCGTCCGGCGTACGTGCGGTCATATGGACTCCTCCTGACGGAAACGGGCGCCCAGCGCGCCCGATTTCTCGTGGACCCTCCCCGATAGCCTCGCTTGCCCGGTCCCGGGAAGACCGTGCGGCCGTGTCGGTTATAGGACGAACGGCTTGTCGTTCACAGTACAAGTACACCATCCAACCGGGGCCGTGGGCGATATCTATGAAATCGATACACAAAACCCGCACCGGCCGACCGCGGACGTAGGGGCCGATATACGGACAGCTTCACCCCTGTAACGCTGTGTCGATCGAGGACGGCATCAGCTGGTTGCTTCACCCGCCATGCCCGGATTCGACCCCGGCGGGCGGGCGGCGAAACCGGTCCGGAACCGACCCGAGGGATGATCTTGCCACCGAGGACGGCCGGCGCGGAAGACCTCTGATCGTTGAACTGATCGTCAAACGCACTCGGCGCTAGTTGGCCCGCGCGAGCACCCGCACGGCATCCCACTTAGCGCGATAACGCAGATACGCAGCGGTCACCCCCGTATCGTCACCCTGAGCCAGGGCAGCGAGACCGTCCGCCACATACCGCACGGAACAATCCAGGACGACCCCGTCTACCCGCTCCTCGGCGCCCAACGCGCCCTGGGCCACCAGCAGCCCCATCAGGCCCCCGTAGTCGAGCTCGACGACCGACAGGGGGTGGAACTCCTCCAACCACATTCCCAGCGTCTCCACGGCCTCCACAAGGGGTCCCGCCCCGAGCGACCTCTTGAGGACTCGCAGCGCCCTGGCACAGCGCTTTCGCGCCTGGCTCATCGCGGTCCGGAACTGGAGCGTCACCGCCGCGACCTTCTCGTCGCCCTGGCCGCCGCCCCCACCGCTTCCGTTGCCGCCCTCGCTCCCGTCGCCGGGCACCGCGTCCTCCAGGCCGAACAGGACGAGCCAGCGGATCGGCACCTGCCAGGAAGCGGTCAGGATGTGCGGCAGGGCCTCCGGGTCCTCGGCCCACCACCGCTCGTACTCGGTGTCGGCGCGGTCGAGCACCGGCTGCGGCCAGAACAGCCGGACGCCGCCGTCGCCGTGGACCGCGCGCAGCTCGGTCAGCGCCAGCCAGGACCGCAGCCGCGACTGCCACGGGCACAGCAGCGGGTTCTCTCCGTTGTCCAGCACATAGGCGACCCGGGACTCGTTCTCCGGAACGGCGATCGGAGGGACCGCCACAAGGCCGCGCAGCGAGGTTCCCTGTTCCTCGGCGAGGGTCTTGGGCTCGGGGTTCCGCCGGAGCCAGGACTCCCACTCGGCGCGCTCTCCAGCCGGGAATGCGGCCAGCGGCTCATACACCCGCAGGTAGGCCATATAGGGCGCCGGAATCGCGCCGCCGGGGGATGCGCGCACGTAGTGATGCTCTCACCTATGGCGCCGCGGCGCGCCACGCATGTGCCCGAACGTTCGGTGAACCACCGATCCACGCCACTTATGCCCCACGCGCTCGTTCGCCGCCCACCGCGAATAGGCTTCCTCCATACTGCCTCCATCTTCAGGGGTTCAGACCGGGCGATCCCCGTGCGGCCCCGCCCGACGGAGGCCTCTACCACAGCAAGCCTCCCCGACCACCAGTCATCACCAGGAGCAACGCAGTGTCTGACAAGCCTGACAACGACGTCAGCGAGGTATTCGCCAACGACCACGAGCAGGTCGTGTACTGCCGCGACGAGGAGACCGGCCTGAAGGCCATCATCGCGGTCCACAACACCCTGCTCGGCCCCGGCCTCGGCGGTACCCGCTTCTTCCCCTACGCCAGCGAGCAGGACGCGCTGAAGGACGTCCTGCGCCTGTCCCGGGGCATGTCCTACAAGAACGCCCTCGCCGGTCTGGACCTCGGCGGCGGCAAGGCCGTCATCATCGGCGACCCGAACGAGATCAAGTCCGAGGCGCTGCTGCGCGCCTACGGCCGCTTCGTGCAGTCCCTCAACGGGCGCTACTACACCGCATGCGACGTCGGCACCTATGTGCAGGACATGGACGTCGTCTCCAGGGAGTCGACGTTCGTCACCGGCCGCTCGGTCGAGTCCGGCGGCGCCGGCGATTCCTCCGTGCTCACCGCGTACGGAGTGTTCCAGGGTATGCGCGCCTCCGCCGAATACCTGTGGGGCTCGTCCTCACTAGCCGGTAAGCGGGTCGGCATCTCCGGCGTCGGCAAGGTCGGGCGCTACCTGGTGGGGCACCTGATCGAGGACGGCGCGTCGATCGTGGCGACCGATCCCTACGAGGGCGCGATCCAGTGGCTGCGCGACAACTACGCGCAGGTTGAGATCGTCTCCACCACCGAGGAGCTCATCGCGGCAGACATAGACGTCTATGCCCCGTGCGCCCTCGGCGGGGCCCTGGACGACGCCACCGTCGCCGCACTGACCGCGAAGATCGTCTGCGGCGCCGCCAACAACCAGCTCGCGCACACCGGCGTGGAGAAGCAGCTGGAGGCGCGCGGCATCCTGTACGCGCCCGACTATCTGGTGAACTCCGGCGGTGTGATCCAGGTCGCAGACGAGATCCACGGCTTCGATTTCGAGCGTGCCAAGCGCCGTGCGTCGGGCATTTTCGACACCACGATGCGCATCTACTCCCTGGCGTCGGAGGAGGGTGTGCCCCCTTCGGTGGCCGCGGACCGGCTCGCCGAGCGGCGCATGCGCGACGTGGGTCGCTTGCGCGGCGTATACCTGCCGTAGGCCTCCCGATGGGACGCCTCGTCAGATACCCCCGGTGGCGCGTGGCATCGACGCGGGTATAAGCGCTATCGTGGGGTCGTGCCTGTGACACCCGAGTAACGCGGTCGGCTATGCCTGTTCGTGCCGATCAGCCGTATGGCTCGTACCGATCGGTTGGGGAAACAGGTACCGTGAATTCTCACGACTGACCGTATGACCGGAGCAGGGGCAGACCAGCCCCGATCGTTGAGGGGGTCGAGCCAATGGGGCGCGGCCGGGCCAAGGCCAAGCAGACGCGGGTCGCCCGAGACCTGAAGTATCGCGACGTGGGGACCGACCTGACGCAGCTCCAGCGTGAGCTGCAGCGGGACGGACACACGTCCAACGGGCATACCGCCGAGGCACCGTCGCAGCAGGACGACGACGACGCGGACGACGACGAGTTGTACGCGAAGTACGCCGATGATGACGGCGATGACGACTACGACAGCGCGGATGACGGCGGTTCGCACCGCAGTCACCACCGCCGCAGTTGAGGCTGGACCGGGCCGCCGAGCGCCGGTTGAGTAGGCCCGTCCCACTGGGACGGGCCTTCGTCACGCCCGAAACGGATTCGCACGCATGATGCGTGCGGGTCTCGTGGGACGCACGTAGCGCCCCAGCGGTCCGACCGCCGAGGCGCCTTTTTGGGTTTCCCGAAAATCGGGAAGCCCGACTTCCTGCTATCCCGCCTACTACCCGGCGTAGTCGCCGTGCAGGGACGCCGCGCCGTCGCCGCCCTTGGCGCCGCCGACGGTCGCCGCCCCCTCGGAAGCGACCACCTCGCCGCACACCCAGCTCGGCAGCCCTCGTTCGGCCAGCAGCGCCAGCGCCGGGTCGACCGCGGCCGGCGGCAGCACCGCGACCATCCCGACGCCCATGTTCAGCGTCTTCTCCAGCTCCAGCGTCGCCACCCCGCCGAGCCGCCCGACCGTGCCGAACACCGCCGGCGGGGTCCAGGTGCCGCGGTCCAGCCGGGCCTCCAGGCCCGCCGGGATGATCCGGGCGATGTTCGCCGCCACGCCGCCGCCGGTGATGTGCGAGAACGCGTGCACCTCGGCCCCGGCGATCAGGGCAAGGCAGTCCAGCGAGTAGATCCGGGTCGGCTCCAGCAGCTCCTCGCCGAGCGTGCGGCCGAACTCCGGCACGTCCCGGTCCAGCTCCCAGCCCGCGACCTCGAAGAACACGTGCCGCAGCAGCGAGTACCCGTTGGAGTGCGCGCCGGAGGAGGCCATCGCGACCAGCACGTCGCCCTCGCGGACCCGCTCGGCGCCGAGCACCTTGTCGGCCTCGACGACCCCGGTCCCGGCCCCGGCCACGTCGTACTCACCCGGCTTGAGCAGGCCCGGGTGCTCCGCGGTCTCGCCGCCGACCAGTGCGCAGCCGGCCAGCACGCAGCCCTCGGCGATGCCCTTGACGATCCCGGCGACCACCTCGGGCACCACCTTGCCGGTGGCGATGTAGTCGGTCATGAACAGCGGCTCGGCACCGCAGACCACCAGGTCGTCCACGACCATGCCGACCAGGTCGCGGCCGATGGAGTCGTGCTTGTCCATGCGCTGCGCGATCGCCACCTTGGTGCCCACGCCGTCGGTGGAGGTGGCCAGCAGCGGCCGCCGGTAGGCCTTCAGCGCGGAGGCGTCGAACAGACCGGCGAAGCCGCCGATGCCGCCGAGGACCTCCGGCCGGCGGGTCTTGGCGACCCACTCCTTCATCAGCTCGACCGCGCGGTCGCCGGCCTCGATGTCGACGCCGGCCGCGGCGTAGGTGGCTCCGGACGCGCCGGGGGCTCCAGACATGAGTGAAATTCCTTTGATGTCGGCGTCAGCCGCGCGCCGTTCTACGGCCGCGACAGGGCGTCGGTGTGGGCCAGCGGGTCGACCGCGATCTCCAGGAGGTGCTTGCCCAGCAGCTCCTCCTCGGGCAGCTCGATCGGGTACACCCCGTCGAAGCAGGCCCGGCACAGCCGGTCGGCCGGCTGGTGGGTGGCCTCGGTCATGCCGTCGAGGGTGATGTAGGCCAGCGAGTCGGCGCCTATCGACTTGGCGATCTCGTCGGTGCTCAGGCCGTTGGCGATCAGCTCGGCGCGGGTGGCGAAGTCGATGCCGTAGAAGCACGGCCACTTCACCGGCGGGGAGGAGATCCGCAGGTGGACCTCGGTGGCACCGGCCTCGCGCAGCATCTTGAGCACCGCGCGCTGGGTGTTGCCGCGCACGATCGAGTCGTCCACCACCACCAGGCGCTTGCCCTCGATGACCTCGCGCAGCGCGTTGAGCTTGAGCCGCACGCCGAGCTGGCGCAGGGTCTGGCTGGGCTGGATGAAGGTGCGGCCGACGTAGGCGTTCTTCACGAAGCCCTGGCCGAAGGGGATGCCGGACTCCTCGGCGAAGCCGATCGCGGCCGGGGTGCCGGACTCCGGCGTGGCGATCACCAGATCGGCCTCGACCGGCGCCTCGCGGGCCAGGGTGCGGCCCATCTCCACGCGCGCGGCGTGCACGTTGCGGCCGGCGATCGTGGCGTCCGGGCGGGCCAGGTAGACGTACTCGAAGACGCAGCCCTTGGGCTGGGGCTGGGCGAAGTGCCGGGAGCGCAGGCCATTCTCGTCGACCGCTATCAGCTCGCCGGGCTCAATCTCCCGGATGAAGCTGGCGCCGACGGTGTCCAGCGCGGCCTGCTCGGAGGCCACCACCCAGCCGCGGTCCAGGCGGCCGAGCATCAGCGGCCGCACACCCTGCGGGTCGCGCGCGGCGTAGAGCGTGGTCTCGTCCATGAACACCAGGGAGAAGGCCCCGCGCAGCTGCGGCAGCACCTCCACGGCCGCGTCCTCCAGGGAGCGGTCCGAGTAGGACGCCATCAGCTCGGTCATGAGCCCGGTGTCCGAGGTCATGGCGTGCTTGTCGGTGACGCCGGTCCTGGTCCGACGCTCGGCGGCCATGCGGCCCAGCTCGCCGGTGTTGGTCAGGTTGCCGTTGTGGCCCAGCGCCACGGCGCCGTGCGTGGTGGCGCGGAAGGTCGGCTGCGCGTTCTCCCACACCGAGGAGCCGGTGGTGGAGTAGCGGGCGTGGCCGATGGCCAGGTACCCCTGCAGGGACTGCAGGGTGGCCTCGTCGAAGACCTGGGAAACCAGGCCCATGTCCTTGTAGACCAGGATCTGCTTGCCGTTGGACACGGCGATGCCGGCGGATTCCTGGCCGCGGTGCTGCAGCGCGTACAGGCCGAAGTACGCGAGCTTCGCGACCTCTTCGCCGGGGGCCCAGACACCGAAGACTCCGCAGGCGTCCTGCGGGCCGGTGTCCTGGGGGTCGAGTTCGTGGGTGAGTCTGCCATCGCCGGGGCGGAAGCCGGAAGGGTGGATCACATGTCGAGTCTAAGCCACGGACTGTGATGATCCTCCCGGCCGATAGAGCCGCCTATCTGCATATGTGACGATCCGCGACCGCGACCGGCCCGACCCCGCCGCCCCCTCCGCGGCGGGGTGTCGCGACTCACATCGCGGCCGGGCACACCTTTCGTCCGCGTCATCCCATCAGCGGCAGGTACTCCTTCAGGTCCGCGCGCTGCCCCGAGGCCGAGACCAACGCCTGGTCCATCACCTCGTCCCACGTGCTCCGGCCGGCCGCGAGCCGGATCCAGGTCCGCGGCGCCATCTCGACCACGTTCGGCGGGGTGCCGCGGGTGTGGCGCGGCCCCGGGACGCACTGCACGGCGGCGAACGGCGGCACCCGCAGCTCCACGGAATTGCCCGGGACCTTGGCGGCCATCGCGTCGGCCAGCTGGCGGACCGTGATCGCCAGCGCCTCCCGGTCGTGCGGGAACTCGATGCCGGTGGAGCGCTCCAGGTCGTCGGCGTGCACGGTGGCCTCCACGATCCGCGAGACCAGGAAGTCGTCGAAGCGCATCGGCCCGAACCGCATCGCGATCAGGTCCTCGTCGCCGTAGCGCTCCATGAGCTTCTCGGCCTCGGCCACCTCGTCGGCCAGCACCACGCCGCCCTCGACCAGGTCCCGGGTGCCGGCGTCGACCGCGGCGCTGGCGGTCGGCGTCGAGGTCATCCAGTCGTAGACCTCGGCCTGCTCCCCGGCGACCGGCTCGGCGGCCCGCACCAGGACCGTGTGCACGGTGAAAGCCACGTGCCCGACCAGCGTCCGCACGTCCCAGCCGGTCAGCTTCGACGGCGCCGCGAGCTGCTCGGGCGTCAGGCGGGCGGCGTACTCGATGTGCGCCTGCCACTGGTTCACGACGGCTTGGCGGACCTTGGCGGGGGCGGGGCGGCGGGTCTTCGGCATGGCCGGAATATAACGGACCGTCGAGAGGGCCGGGCAGGGCCAATTCAGGTGCTTTGGCATGCGGAGGAGTTCTTGTGACGTCCTCCTTTCGGCGGCCCCGCGGACCTGAAGACAAACTCATCCATTGTGGTGAATCAGCGTCGTGTGTGCGGTGATCTGCCTGATTCGCGACTACCGTGCTGTCACCGTGATCACCGCCGAGAGCCCCGCCCCCGCACCCACCGACGCCGCCCCGACCCCCGAGCGCACCGCGCTGGCCGGTGCGATCGACGCGCAGGCGCGGCGGATGGACCAGCTGTCCGCGGCGATCGTGCGGGCCACGTCGCAGGTGACGTGGTCCGGGCGCGCCGCGGAGCGGTTCCGGGCCCGGGCGGCGGAGCGGTCGCGGGAGTGCTTGCAGCTGGCGGTGGCGCTGCGGGCTTCGGCCGAGCGGGTGCACGCGGCGGCTGTGGCGGCGGCGCAGGCGGCGCAGCAGGCGGCGCAAGCCGCGCAGCATGCTGCGGCCGGGCAACCCGGAGGCGCCGGTCGCGATGCCGAACCCGACGCCGGTCACGAGGGCAAGGGACACGCGGACATCGTCGGGACGATCAGCGGGATGGTCGGCGGCACCGTGAGTGGGCTGGCCAGCGGCGGCGCGGCGGGGTCGGCGGGTACATCTGGCGCGGCGGGCACGGCTCCGGGAGCCGGCGCCGGCACGCACGGACCGGCGCGATGAGCGCGGCGAGCCCTGAGGCGGCGTCGGCGGGCGCCAGCTTCTACGCGCTCGGGCCGGAGTTCGAGTGGCTGGCCGCCGCCTGGGACGGCTTCGCCCACGAGCTCGGCGAAGTCGGCAGCACGCTGCGGCACATCGTCGAGGCCGCCACGGCCGATCCCCAACTGGCGGCGGAGTCCTCGGGCCTCGCGGCGCTGGAGTCGGCGACCGAGCGGCTGGTCCGGGAACTGGTCGAGGACGCGGCCCGGATCCGCCACACGCAGACCACCTACGAGCAGGCCGACGCGGCGGTGCACGCGGCCGTGCCTCCGGGGCACTCTCCGTCGACGGTGTCGTCCGGGCACGGTTCCGCCGCCCCGAACACCCACGACATCCCCGTGTTCGGCGCCGGACAGGAGAACGTCACCGGATTGGCCGCGGCCGGGTCCTACGCCGGATCCGCAGATCTGGCCGGGCAGGGCGCGTCCGCATCCCCTCCGGCACCCGCATCCGCGCCCGACGGCTCAGGCCTCTGGCACCCGGCCGCCGCCGCCGGCCAGGACTTGTCCGAGACCGCGCTCGGCACCCTGAGCCGCATCCGCCGCCAGATGATCGCGCGCGCCGAGCGCTGGGTCGCGCAGCGCGTCCCCTACAACCAGGGGCTGTGGCACGAGGGCTATCGCACGGACTGCTCCGGCTTCATCTCCATGTGCTGGGGCCTGCGCGACTCCCTGGTGACGTCGACCATGCCGCACGTCGCGCACCGGATCGCCAAAGAGGACCTGCGCCCCGGCGACGTCCTGCTGAACACGGATGTCACCACCGGCCACGTCATCCTCTTCGACCGCTGGGCCGACTATGCGCACAACTCCTACGTGGGCTACGAGCTGTGTCCCCAGGGGACGCTGCACCACGTGATCCCGTATCCGTACTACAACGGATTCGGCGTATACGAGCCCTACCGCTACAACAATGCAGGTGACTGATCCGCGCCGCGCCCCTACCGTGGACGCACTATGGCCTGGTTCGTACATCTGACTCCGGAGAAGAACTCCGCGCGCGTCCGCCGCTCCGGCCTGTCGCCGGTGAGCCGTTCGCGCAGTGCCGACCCGCGCCCCGGCCTCTTCTGCACGCCACTCCTGGCGGATCACACGTTGACCTACCAGTGGTCCCGCGAGATCAAGCGCTGGAAGTCACCGCGCCTGGTCGGCGTCCACTTCCGGATACCTGACGACACCGCGGTGACCGTGGGCTACTACGGCGACATCCCGCAGGAAGTGACAGCGGCACAGGCAGTAGCGCGCTTCCTGTCGCTGTCTCCGGAAGAGATGCGCGGATACGAAGTCTTCCTCCCCCGCGGCGTCGACGCTAAGGAGATCAGACGCATCAGGTCTCTCCAGCGCCCCATCGGCTGGCGCTATAGGCCGAACGCACATGGCTTCAAGCCCTGCCCCTGCCCGGCGTGCATGAACTCCGGCGAGTACCGCATCTCCCGAATCCGCGACAAGTCCTCGTACTACGACCGGAGCTACATCCGACCCCGCCAAGAAGTCCTGGAGAAGCTCCGCACCGCACAGGACAGCACGGAGATCATCGACCTCCTCGACGAACTCCACGGCCGCGGCCAAGGCGACGCCTTCCGCATCGCCCACCTCGCCGACCACCCGGACCCAGCCGTCCGCGAAGCACTCGCCTACGCGCTCGACGGCTTCAACAAAAAGGTCGCTGCGGAGCTTCGGGAGAAGCTTCGCAGCGACCCGGTCAAGGACGTCCGCGAGGCCGCCGGAGCGGACGAGGACGCTGCCTAGACCTCAAGCCACCGGCTTGGATCCCGACATGACGAACGCCTCGCGCCGCAGCCTGATGAAGGCCACAACCTGATCCGCCTGGTACAGCCACGGCGAGACAGGGACCAGGCACCCGCCGAGGGCGAGCCAGACCTTGCACGCGTCGTCCCAGCGGTTCGCCAGCGTGAGTGCCCACGCGAGCCAGTTCCCGTCCACCACCGCCACTCCTCCGCCGGTGGGCACGGTCCCATCCCAGTGGTCGCCCAGTGCCTTGCGCAGTGCATCGCGACCTGAGCCCCGGCGGAAGTGCTCGGTCTGCCTGATCGTCCTCGCTGTAGGCAGCCAGATCTCCAGCTCGTTGCCGAGGCGGAGTTGGAGGGCGACCGCCGAACGCGGAGCCCGCGCGGCGGTGTCCTCGACGAAGCTCCGCGCCGCCGCCACCGACCCGAACCATTTCGGCTGCCAGTACTGGAGCGCCTGAATGTGGGCTCGCCGGTTCAGTGAGTCGCGAATCAGAAGTTCCTGCCAGATCCGCTCGAACTCGCTGTTGGAGAGTTGCAGGCCGCGAGCCGCCGTGACCATGGTCATCCACGGCGTCGGGTCCTCCGGCGCCAGCTCCGCGGCATTCATCGCCTCGTCGGCGCCTGTTCGCAGAAGCTCGTGGAAGCGCTGGAACTGCTGGCGAGTAGTGACCGCCGCGTATCCACCGCCTCGAGCGTTCCAAGCCTTCACCACCAGAGAGTGCGCGAAGACGACGGCGGCATCCGGCGAAGACGGTTCGGCGGCGCGCCACGAATGGAGCCACCTGGGACCAACCGCCGTCGTGCCACCGAGCGCCTGGACGTACAGGCCTCGCCGGTCCCAGTCCTTGCCGACCGCTGCGAGCGCGGCCTTTGCCGGCTTCCAATCGCCGACACGGCATGCTTCCAGCGCCGCGGCGAGGACGGGATCTGCGAGCGCGGCGTCCGATCTCACTTGGTCATCCGGCACGAGGCCGTATTTGGCGGGGTGAAAGGTCGCCGCCTTCAAAGGCTTCCGCAGGTTGTACTGGGCCATCGTTCTCGTCCTCTTCAGTGCGGCTCGTCCCTGCGGACCCGGAAGGCGGCGACCTCTGTCAGCTCGCGAGCTCAGCCCGCACGCGACACCGAAGACACCTCGCCGGCGTCCCCCACGCCGACCTTCGCCTCGCCGACCGCGTCACCCTTCGCGCCGCCCTGCGCCGCACCCTTCGCGTCGCTCTTCGCGCCGCTCTTCGCCCCGCCACCGAGCTCGGCAGCCGCCGCGAAGGCGCCGCCGATCCGGACGTGGCCGGGCAGCCCGATCACGCCGGCCGCCTGCTGGGCGATGCCGTTCGGCAGGGCCGCCGGGCCGCCCATCAGGAACAGGTCGTACAGGCTGGCCGACTGGCTGTTCAGGTAGGACAGCACCGCCGGGCTGATGCCGGTGGGCGCCGTGAGCAGCAGGGGGCCGCCGCGCAGGCCGATCATCGCGCCGCCGGAGAGGGCGTCCGGCCAGGTGCTGCCGGTGGCCAGGGCGATGTTGGTGTTGCCGCTGAAGTAGGTGCGGGCGACCAGCAGGGCCGTGGAGTAGCGGTCGGCGCCGGCCAGGACGCGGCGGCGGATCTCCGAGGGCCAGGACGGCATCTTGTACGCCTTGTACGCCGAGATCAGTGCCGCGTCGCCGGGGCCGCCGATGGTGACCAGTTCGGTGCCGCCGGAGGCCGGGTCCGGGTTCAGGGTGTTGAGGTAGGCCGCCGTCTCCTTCGGCATCGCGGCGCCGTCGGTCAGCAGGACCGGCTGGCCGGTCGCGCCGGCTGCCAGCGCGTCCGGGAACAGGGCTCCGGTCGCGATCATCACCGTGCTCGGGTGCGGGTTGACCGCCTTGGCGATGGCCACGGCGGTGCCGTAGCGGGTGTCGCCGGCCAGCCGCACGACGTGGTAGCGGGACAGCGCCGAGGCCACCGCCGGGGACAGCGCCTGCGTCCCGCCGAGCAGATAGACCGTTCCGCCGGGTGCGAGGACGCGGCCGATCTCGGTCTTCACCGCCGGGTTCAGCGCCGCCGAGCCGGTGATCAGCAGCGGCGCGTTCGTCCGCACCGCCAGCGCCGAGCCGCCGAGCGCGTCGGCGAAGGTGTCGCTGCGCGCCAGCACGACCGCGCCGGCCTGCGGCCGGGTCCGGTCGGCGGCGCCGTGGTCGGCGAAGTTCAGCTGCGAGGCCGCGACGGCGGTGCCGACGCGGTCGCTGCCGCCCTCTCGGACGATCTGCGAGTCCACGACCGGCGGGGTGAAGTCCGGGTCGTCGGCGTCGGGGATGCTGCCGACCGGCGCGCCGCCGCCCGAGGGGATCTCGAAGATCTCGTGGAACGTGGCGTTGGAGTACGCCAGGTACTTGCCATCCCCGGACCAGGCCGGCTTGCTCGCGCCGTTCCGGTCCTGCGACACCTGCGTGACGCCGCTGCCGTCGGCGTTCGCGGTGAAGATCTGCGCGATGCCGTGGCTGTCCGGCCGGACGAAGGCGATCTTCGTGCCGTCGTTGGAGAACGTGGGCTGCGCCGCGTTCGGGATCAACTGGGAAGAGCTGCCGCCGGCGAGCCGGTACGTCGCCGGGGCGCCGCCGTTGTCGCACTCGTAGATCAGCGACCCGTCGCCCCCGAAGCTCGGGCTGTGCTCCTGCTGGCAGGAGGCGCCGAGCGGGAGCCGGTAGGCGTCGCCGGCCATGGTCCCGTCGGTGTTCTCGGTGACCAGGTTGGCGATGCCCGCCCCGTCGCCCTGGACGAAAGCGACGACCGAACCGTCCCAGCTCTCGGCCGGCTCGGTGTCCTTCGGGCCCGCACCGGCCTTCTCGGTCAGCGGCGCGGCGCCGGTCCCGTCCGGGTGCACCGTGGACAGGCCGGGGTCGGAGCTGTAGAGCAGCCGTGTGCCCAGCGGGTTCCACGTGGTCCGGCCCTCAGACTCCGACGAGACGGTCGCCAGCGTCTGACCGTTCACCGCCCCGGTCGGCGCGGAGATGATCGCCGTGCCGCGCCGGAAGGTCAGCGGGGCGACCGTGCCCTGGCCGGCCGGCAGCGGCTGGCCCGTGGGCGCGCCGGGCGGGAGCGGGCCGGTGGCGTTGTACCTGATCACACCCTGGGACGCCAGGAGGCCGTTGCACGTCTCGGTGAAGACCGCTTCGAGCTGTGTCAGCGTACCGTTCGAGTAGGCAAGCTGATCAATGGTGAAACTGCCGCCGCTGGAATCGGGGCAGTCGTCCGTGGCACCCAACCCCCTGGTCGCCACATAAGGATCATCGGGATGACCGTTGTAGGTGTAGGTCTGGCCCGCAGCCAAGTCGACGCCGGGCGAAGACACCAACCAGCCCTGGAAATAGAGCCCGTTGGGACTGCTTACCGTCCCGGGCATTGTGGCCGTGAAGTAGATGCTCGTGCCGAGCGAAGGTGTTTGAGCGTGCTGGATACCCTGCGCCGTGATCGCCGACGGTGACGAGACGATGCCGGTGTACCCGGCGGTGGCAGCGTCGCCAGGCTGACCTTCAAGAATCAGCTCCGTCGCGGGCTCCGGCGTCGTGGCCGGTGCCGCCGCGGACATCGCAGCCGTAGCGGCCTGAGCCGGCACCGCCGTGTAAGGAACCGCCCCCAAGACGGCCAAGGCCCCCACAGCCATGACCGACAGTCTCTGCGCGCGCATAGGCGCACCCTCCCCGGATGAGAATGACGAGAAAACGCTCGAACGCTATAGCTAAAGGACCCCCGCTGAGCAGGGGTCCTTTGGCGTATCTTCCTACGTCAGACGTCTACCGTGAGAGGCCGACCGTCAGAGGTCTCCCTCAGGCGTCCACCACCGAGTGCCCGAACAGCTTCCGGAACGGCGCCTCGTGCGCCGCGCGCAGCTCGGCCATCGGCACCGTGAACTGCCCCTGCACCTCCAGGGTGTCGCCGTCCACGACGCCCACGCGCGCCACCGGCAGCCCGCGCGCCACGCACATGTCGGTGAACCGCAGCTCCTCGCTGCGCGGGACCGCGACCAGCGCGCGGCCGGCCGACTCGGAGAACAGCGCGACGAACGGGTCCAGCGCACCGCCGTCCGCGTCCGTCTCCGGCAGCACCAGGCGGGCGCCGTGGCCGCCGCGCAGGCAGCTCTCCACGACCGCCTGCGCCAGGCCGCCGTCGGACAGGTCGTGCGCCGCCGAGAGCATGCCGTCGCGCGAGCCGGCGATCAGCACCTCGCCGAGCACCTTCTCGCGGTTCAGGTCCAGGCGCGGGGGCAGGCCGCCGAGGTGGCCGTGGACCTCGTGCGCCCATTCCGAGCCGCCGAACTCGTCGCGGGTGTCGCCGAGCAGCAGCAGGATCTCGCCCTCGCGCTCGAAGGCGCTGCGGGTGCGGCGGTCGACGTCGTCGATGACGCCGAGCACGCCGACCACCGGGGTCGGGTGGATGTTCAGCTCGCCGGTCTGGTTGTAGAACGACACGTTGCCGCCGGTGACCGGGGTCCCCAGCTCCAGGCAGGCGTCGGCCAGGCCGCGGCAGGCCTCGGCGAACTGCCACATGACGTCCGGGTCCTCCGGCGAGCCGAAGTTCAGGCAGTCGGTGACGGCCAGCGGCTTGGCGCCGGTGGCGGCCACGTTGCGGTAGGCCTCGGCCAGCGCCAGCTGCGCGCCCTGGTACGGGTCGAGCTTGGTGAAGCGGCCGTTGCCGTCCGTGGACAGCGCCACGCCGAGCGAGGTGCCCGGCAGCGCGGCGTCCAGCCGGACCATCCCGGAGTCCTCGCCGTGCCCGAGGACGGTGTTGCCCTGGACGCGGTGGTCGTACTGCTCCACAGCCCAGGTCTTGTCGGCCAGGTTCGGCGAGCCGACCAGGCGCAGCAGCGTCTCGCGCAGTTCGGCCGCGTTCCCCGGCCGCTTCAGCCGAGAAGCGGTCGGCACGTCGGCCTGGAGCGCGTCCTGCCACTCCGGCCGCGCGAACGGCCGGTTGTACACCGGGCCCTCGTGCGCCAGGGTCCGCGGCGGCACGTCCACGATGATCTCGCCGTGCCACCACATGCGCAGCCGGCCGGTGTCGGTGACCTCGCCGAGCGCGGTCGCGGTGACGTCCCACTTCTCGCAGACCGCCAGGAACGCCTCGACCTTGGCCGGCTCGACCACGGCCATCATCCGCTCCTGCGACTCCGACATGAGGACTTCCTCAGGGGTCAGCGTCGAGTCGCGCAGCGGAGCCAGGTCCAGCCGCACGTCCATGCCGCCGGTGCCGGCCGCGGCCAGCTCGGTGGTGGAGCAGGTGAGCCCGGCCGCGCCCAGGTCCTGGATGCCCACGACCAGGTCGGCCGCGAAGATCTCCAGGCAGCACTCGATGAGCACCTTCTCCATGAACGGGTCGCCGACCTGGACGGAGGGCCGCTTGGCCGGCCCGTCCTCGTCGAAGGTGGCGCTGGCCAGCACCGAGGCGCCGCCGATGCCGTCGCCGCCGGTGCGGGCGCCGAACAGGATCACCTGGTTGCCCGGGCCCGGGGCCTTGGCGAGCTTGATCTCGTCGGCCCGCATGACGCCCACGCACAGCGCGTTCACCAGCGGGTTGCCCAGGTAGCAGGGGTCGAAGACGATCTCGCCGCCGATGTTCGGCACGCCCAGGCAGTTGCCGTAGCCGCCGATGCCGGCCACCACGCCGGGCAGCACCCGCGCGGTGTCCGGGGCGTCGGCGGGGCCGAAGCGCAGCGGGTCCATGACGCCGATCGGGCGGGCGCCCATGGTGAGGATGTCGCGCACGATGCCGCCGACCCCGGTCGCCGCGCCCTGGTAGGGCTCGACGTAGGAGGGGTGGTTGTGCGACTCCACCTTGAAGGTGACGGCCAGGCCCTCGCCGACGTCCACGACGCCGGCGTTCTCGCCCGGGCCGACCAGCAGCGCGGCGGTCTTCGGGGCCTTCTCGCCGAACTGCTTCAGGTGCACCCGGGAGGACTTGTAGGAACAGTGCTCGGACCACATGACCGAGTACATGGCCAGCTCCGAGGAGCTGGGGCGGCGGCCCAGGATCTCGCGGACGCGCAGGTACTCGTCCTCGGTCATGCCGAGCTCGCGGAACGGCTGCTTCACGTCGGGGGTCTCGGCGGCCTTGGCGACGGTGTCGAACGCGACCGCAGTGTCCACGAACACGTCAGTCGTGTCGAAGACGTTCTCGGAGGAGTTGCCGGTGCTCATGCGGAAACCAAGCTCTTGAGGATCGAGGTGAAGAACGGCAGGCCGTCGGTGCCCGGGACCCTGCGATTCTCAATGAACCCAGCGGGGCCGGTCAGGTCGTCGATGGCGTACTCGGGGTGCGGCATCAGGCCGACCACGTTCCCGGCGGCGTTGGTGATGCCGGCGATGTCCCGCGCGGCGCCGTTGGGGTTCGCCACATAGCGCGCCAGCACGCGGCCCTCGGCCTCCAGCGCGTCGAGGGTGTGCGCGTCGGCGACGAAGCGGCCGTCCACGTTCTTGATCGGGATGACGGCCTCGGCGCCGACCTCGTAGTCCGAGGTCCACGCCGTGCGGTTGTTCTCGATCCGCAGGGTCACGTCGCGGTTGATGAAGTGCAGGTCGCCGTTGCGGATCATCGCGCCTTCCAGCAGGTGCGCCTCGCACAGCACCTGGAAGCCGTTGCAGATGCCCAGGACCGGCAGCCCACCGCGGGCCGCGTCGATGATCGTGTCCATCACCGGGGAGAACCGGGCGATGGCGCCGGCGCGCAGGTAGTCGCCGTAGGAGAAGCCACCGGGAAGCACGACCGCGTCGACCTGGTGCAGGTTCTGCTCCTTGTGCCAGAGCGCCACCGGCTCGGCCCCGACCGCCGCGGCGGCGCGCAGCGCCTGCTGGTCGTCCAGGGTGCCGGGGAAGGTGACGACGCCGATGCGGGCGGGCATCAGGCGCTCTCGCCGGTCTCGCCGGCCTCGTCCAGCACGGTGACGTGGAAGTCCTCGATCACGGTGTTGGCGAGCAGCTTCTCGGCCATCTGCTCGGCGGTGGCCCGCAGGGTGGCCGGGTCGGCGTCGGCGAGGTCGAGCACGAAGCGCTTGCCCTGGCGGACGTTGGTGACGGAGTCGAAGCCCATGCGAGGAAGTGCGCGCTGCACCGCCTGGCCCTGGGGGTCGAGGATCTCGGGCTTGAGCATGACGTCGACGAGGACGCGGGCCACAGGTACTCCCATTGCTTCAGCCGCGGCACGTCCGCGCCGGGGCTATTGGATGGCGGTGATCCCGATTCTACCGGGGGTTATGCGTGCCTCCGGCCGCTTGAGCAGAAGCTCACCCGACACGGCCCCGCGCAGCGTACGTGCCGCGATCACGCCCCACGCGGCGACGAGCAGCGCATAGAGCCCGCAGGCCAGCCACGCGTAGGCGGCCAGACCGGTGTGGTGCCACAGCCCCGTGGCTCCGGTCACACAGGTGCCGATCGGGAAGGTGAACGCCCACCAGGTCAGCGCGAACGGCAGGCCGTCGCGCCGGGCTTCGAGGACCACCAGCAGGGCCAGCACCAGCCAGATCATCGCGAAGCCGAGCACCGGCACGCCGTAGAGCACCGCGAACGGCTTCAGGGCCGCGGCCAGTTGCGGGCTCACGACGCCCTGCCCGGCGTCGGCGAGGTTGTTCACCGCGGTCACCGACTGGCCCAGCGGGCCCAGCACCAGGAACAGGCCGGGCGCGGCCACGCTCCACCGGGGCTTGTGGTGCACCAGCCGGGAAACGACCACCGGCAGGATGATCATGGTGGCCAGCAGGCTGATGCCGAACATCGCATAGCAGCCGAGCAGCATCGTCTCGCGGAGCTGGCCGGCCGCGACGTGCGGGATCAGCTGCGGGCCGGTGGCGGCCGAGACCATCGGCGCGACGATCGGCAGCAGCCAGACCGGGGTGGCGCTGCCCTCGGCGATCTCGTGCCGGGTCATCATCAGGTACGGCACCACGGCCGTCGTGGCCAGCCCGATCAGCGTGCCGACCAGCCACAGCGTCCAGGCCAGACCGAGCGCCGCGCCGGTGCCGAGCCAGGCCCGGCCGACGATCATCGTCCCGGCCGAGACCGCGGTCAGCGCCATCGACAGGCAGCCGTAGAACGGCGCGACCGCCGGGTCGAGGAGGTCGCGGCGGGCCTGGTCGGCGTGCCAGCGCCAGTGCGCGGCGCGGGCCAGGAGGACCACCGCGAGCCAGAGGAGCGCCGCGGCCCAGACCACGGTCACGGCCACGCGCGGCCCGCCGCGCTCGAAGCCCGGGAGTCCGGCGCCGGCGTTGGCGATGATCGCCGTGCCCATCACCGAGGCGTACCAGTTCGGGCCGATGTGGCGGAACACGTCGCGCGCCGCCACGCCGGACCATCGAGAACTCGCCGAGACCGCGGGACTCACTGGAAGCTGGATCGTGTTCGCCATGGCTCCAGCCTCGCCCGCGAAGCCCGGCGCCACTAGACCCCGATTGGACATGAGGTCATAGAGGTCCTCTATGACCCAGCCTCGTGAGCTGCGGCTCCTAGTCGAACTTCACGCCGGTGAGCCGCTCGTAGGCCTCGACATAGCGGGCCCGGGTGGCCTGCACGACCTCCGGCGGCAGCAGCGGCGGCGGGGTGTCGGACGCCGGGTTCCAGCCGGAGGCCGGGGAGGTCAGCCAGTCGCGGACGTACTGCTTGTCGAAGGACGACTGCGTACGGCCCGGCTTCCACTCGTCAGCCGGCCAGAACCGGGAGGAGTCCGGGGTCAGCGCCTCGTCGGCCAGGACCAGGGTCCCGCCGCGCAGCCGCCCGAACTCGAACTTCGTGTCGGCCAGGATGATCCCGCGCTCCTCGGCGATCTCCCGGGCCCGCGAGTAGACCGCCAGCGTCAGGTCCTTGAGGTGCGCGGCCAGCTCCGGGTCGGCGATCCGCTCGGCCATCTCGTCGAAGGTGACGTTCTCGTCGTGTTCGCCGAGCTCGGCCTTCATCGCCGGAGTGAAGATCGGCCGGTCCAGCCGGGAGCCGTCGACCAGCCCGGGCGGCAGCGTCACGCCGTTCGCGGTGCGGGTCTTCTCGTACTCCGCCAGCCCGGAGCCGGTCAGGTAGCCGCGCGCCACGCACTCCACCGGCACCATGGCGAGCTTGCGGCAGAGCATCGAGCGCCCCCGCAGCTCCTCCTTGTAGGGCTGCAGCTCGGCCGGGAACTCCTCGACGTCGGCGCTGATCACGTGGTTCGGCACCAGGTCCGCGAGCTGCTTGAACCACCACATGGACAGCTGGGTCAGGATCCGGCCCTTGTCCGGGATCTCGGACTCCAGGACGTAGTCGAAGGCCGAGATCTTGTCCGAGGCGACCAGGAGCAGGTCGTCGCCGACCGCGTAGAGGTCACGGATCTTGCCGCTGGCG